>JAFYMW010000092.1 GCA_017548165.1 Bacteroidaceae bacterium | reverse complement strand
TTCTCGTCAAAACCGAAATTGGCCTGAAGAAACAACGTGAACACCGCCAACATTGTGTAGTAACCGAAACGCTCGCCTGTGTTGGCCAAAGCAAGCGCCCAAAGACCTTTAGGTTGTCCTTCGAACATAGATAAAAGTTTTAGTTATTGATTATTATTGATACTTGTTTCTGTCTTGTTTTATTGATTTATATTAATAATTTGCGGGGCAAAGTTAACAAAAATAAACCAAAGATAAAACCAGTACGTTAAATATTCGTAACTTTGCGCCCGATTTATAACATTTATTACGATTTACATAGAGTCTCACAAGGCACAGAGATTTGGTAAGAAGAAGACGCATTATGAAAAGTTTAGGTTTGAAGCCACGTTTGTTTGAAACCCTTAAGGGTTACAACAAGGAGAATTTCATGAAGGACCTGATGGCCGGTATCATCGTTGGTATCGTGGCATTGCCCTTGGCTATTGCATTTGGTATTGCTAGTGGCGTTACTCCCGAAAAGGGTATCATCACAGCTATCGTAGCAGGCTTTATTATTTCTGCTCTGGGTGGCAGTAAGGTACAGATTGGTGGTCCCACAGGTGCATTCATCGTCATCATCTATGGTATTGTTAGCAATCCGGCATATGGTTTGCAAGGTTTGCTAATGGCAACAATGATGGCTGGTGTGATACTTATTGCATTGGGATTGTTCAAGTTGGGGGCAGTAATTAAGTTCATCCCATATCCTATTATTATAGGTTTTACCGCTGGTATTGCTGTAACCATCTTCACCACACAGGTAGGTGATGTCTTGGGTCTGACACAACAGGCTGTGGCAGAGAATGGTGAGATGATAACTGTACCATTGAAAACTCCAGGTGATTTCATTGGCAAGTGGATATGTTATGCCGAGAATATTAAAACCTTCAATATCTGGAACTTCCTGGTGGCTATGGGCTCGTTGCTTGTCATAATCTTCTCTCCTATGGCATTGAAGCGTGTGCCTGTACTGAACAAGATTCCTGGTTCATTGTATGGTATTTTGGTAGGTACATTGGCTGTACTCGTGCTCAAGGGTCAGTTTGGTATGGAAGGTATTGATACCATTGGTGATCGCTTTGACATTCAGGCACAGTTGCCCGATATGGTTGTGCCCAGCTTCACCTTCGATACTCTTCAAAATCTTCTGCCCGTAGCCTTTACTATAGCCATTTTGGGTGCTATCGAGAGTCTGCTCAGTGCTGCTGTTGCTGATGGTGCCATTGGTGATCGTCACGACTCTAATACCGAATTGGTGGCTCAGGGTGTAGCAAACGTGGTTACTCCTCTGTTTGGTGGTATACCTGCCACAGGTGCTATAGCTCGTACAATGACAAATATCAACAATGGTGGTCGTACTCCCATCGCTGGTATCATCCATGCCGTGGTACTTGTGCTCATTTTACTTGTGCTGATGCCTTATGCCAAGTTTATTCCTATGGCAACATTGGCTGCAGTATTGCTCGTGGTAAGTTACAACATGAGCGAATGGCGCACCATCAAGGGACTGATGAAGAACCCCAAGAGCGATGTTACAGTATTGCTGGTAACCTTCTTCCTCACCGTAATCTTCGATCTCACCATTGCCATAGAGATAGGTTTGGTGATAGCATGTGTGCTGTTTATCAAGCGTGTGATGGAAACCACAGAGATCTCTGTTATTGAGAACGAGATTCATCCCAGTGAGGAAACAGAGGAGTGCTTGGCTATCCCTGAGGGCTGTGCCGTATATGAGATTAATGGTCCTTACTTCTTCGGTATCGCTAACAAGTTCGAGGAGTTGGAATCGGTTCTCAAGGCTGGAGAGCGCCCCAAAGTACAGATTATACGCATGCGTCGTGTGCCTTTTATTGATTCTACAGGTATTCACAACCTTACTATGCTCATAGAATCAAATCAGGAGAAGGGTACTGAGGTGATTTTGGCAGGTGTTACTCCCAAGGTACAGAAGCAGTTGTTGAAGGCAAAGTTCCATAAGATACTTTGTCATAGCAATTTCTGCGAGAACATAGACAAGGCACTAAAGAGAGCCAATGAGATTTTAACGGCTAAAGGTTAATAGTAATCGATTAGCGGTTAACGATTGAAGAATTTTCAGTCTTTAATCTGCACCCTTTAAATCTTACTCTGTTTATGATTACATTCCTCGTATGCCTCTCGGCACTAATCATAGCATATTTCACCTATGGAAGGATGTTGGAAAAGGTTTGCGACATTGATGCCAAAAATGACGTACCCAGCAAGACTCACTATGATGGTGTTGACTATATCCCCTTGCCACGATGGAGGATATTCCTTATCCAATTGCTCAATATAGCAGGCCTTGGCCCCATCTTCGGTGCACTATTAGGTGCCGCCTATGGACCTGTGGCATTCTTGTGGATAACACTTGGAGGTATCTTCATAGGAGCAATGCACGATTTGGTGGCAGGTGTTATTTCTATAAAGAATTGTGGCCAAAGTTTGCCAGAAATCATTGGCAAATATATGGGCAACGGAACAAGAACCTTCATGCGTATCGCCGCATTGCTGTTAATGGTGCTTGTCGGGGCAGTCTTTATGTCACAACCAGCCGAGCTTATTGCCGCCAACATATCATTCCCATCTCTTGAGACTGCAATGTCAAGTACTATGTCGTGGGAAGTGTTTGTGGTGATAATGGCAATTCTTTTGTACTATATTCTTGCCACCATCATGCCAATAGACAAGATAATAGGTCGTATATATCCCATCTTCGGTTTGGCGGTGTTGGTGATGGCAATAGGAATTCTTTTTGCCTTGCTATTCAATCAGGACAAGTATGTTATTCCAGAATTGACTTCGTTCAAGAACTGTCTTGCCGATGCCAAGAACTTCCCCATAGTTCCCATGCTCTTTACCACTATTGCCTGTGGAGCAATTTCTGGTTTCCATGCCACACAATCGCCCATGATGGCGCGTTGCATGACCAATGAGAAACAGAGTCGTTCTGTGTTCTATGGTGCCATGATAGCCGAGAGTATCATCGCTCTTATCTGGGCTGCCATTGCAATGGCTTTCTGGGGAGGAACAGAAGGACTTAACAATGCTATTGCCGAATACGGAGGCAGTGCGGCAAGAATGGTTAATGAAATTTCTATGGAGACCTTGGGTTCCTACATTGCACCTATCGTTGTCGTTGGTATAGTGTCGTGTGCTATCACTTCGGGCGATACTGCTTTCCGTTCTGCACGTCTTATTGCATCGGATATGCTTAATATTCCACAGAATAGTTTGCTAAAGCGCATACTTGTTTCATTGCCTTTGTTCGTTGGAGGCTTGCTCATTATCTTTGCTATGCCATTTCAAACGATATGGAGCTATTTTGCATGGATGAACCAGACATTGGCCGCCATAACATTATGGTGCATCACCTTCTATTTGCATAGGCACGGCAAACCTGTTGTAATAGGCTTGTTACCAGCTTTGTTTATGACCTATGTATGCTCGGCATACATATTTGTGTCTCCTATGATGTTTGGAGTGGAAAATCGTACATACGCCTATATTTTTGGTGCAGTGCTTACTGTGGCAATCTCCATCTGGATGTGGTTAAGCAACGGAAGATCAAGACAGGAAGGTTGAGAACTTTTATTAGCGTCAAATAACAGAATACAAAAAAACAGGCTCTCATAGAGAAGTTTCAACTTTCTCGAATGGGAGCCTGTTTTTGTAATATTAGAGAATCAGTTGATGCTCGGATTTAGCTTTGCACTTACTTCTTCGTCTCGAATCAGCTGATTCAACTTCAATTGCTCGTTTTTCGTTTCTTTATATACAGAATTCAATATCCCAAAGGTTGTGCATGGATACCTCTCCGGGCATGGCATGCTGGGAATATGGGCGGATGTCAAGGTCAACGCTATAACCTATGCGGTCGGGCATACCATACCAAGGTTCAACGCATACATAGGGACAGAGTAGGTCTGTCATCTGCCATACGAGCAATACTGGAGCACCATGAGTGATACGACATATAGGTGTCTCCTTGTCGGTACGGAGCAAGGTCATCTTCTTCACCTGTGATTTGTCAAAGATAAGTGCCTCGTTGTGGAAGGTGTCCACACTGATGGGAATAAGACCTTCTTCTGTCTGTGGTACACGATAACGTTCACCGCCAAAACATCCCTGTTCGCTGGCACGTACCACGCTGATGCCATCCTTGGGACATGGACGCATATATCCCACAACCTCTGCTCCTTCTTCAAAATCGGGAAGCATGATGGCTGGATGTCCACCAATTTGGTAATGCAAAACCTCGTTCTCCGAAGGATTGGCAACACTAGCGTTGCATGTCAGAGTTTTGCCGTTAAGCGTGTATGTTATTGTCAGATTAAATGCAAATGGATATTGTTGCAAACTTTCCTCTGTTTCTTGTACGCAGAAACTTATAGAACCATATTCGTTATTTGGTTGTGGAGTAAATTCCATCAGGCGCACAAAACCATGCTTGACCATATTGTAGGTCTTGCCATTGTATTTGTACTCACCATTCCACAATCCTCCACAGGCAGGAAACAGAATAGGGGAGTATCCTGCCCAGTAGGCTGGGTCTGCATTCCACCACAATTCTTTTCCTGTTGCCTTGTCAACAACACTAATTACTTCTGCTCCCAGACTTCTGATGGTAACGCACAAAAAATCATTTTCAATAATGTAGTTCATGGCTGTATTATATATATTAATAAGGTGTATTTAATGTGGAAATGTTCATTGAAAGACAAAACCGAGTAAGGTTGGATTAATGTACTCCATTCCTTGCTCGGTTTTGTTTAGTATTGTCTTACTTGCACAGAGCTTCTGTGTCGAGAGCAATCATCAGTTCTTCATCGGTGGGGATACAGCATACTGTTACCTTAGAGTCGTCTGCAGAGAGGATTGCCTCAGTGGCACGGCATGCACGATTCTTCTCCTGATCCATCTTCACACCCATGAACTCAAGACCAGAGGTTGTGAGTTCGCGAACATCGCTCTGGTTCTCACCAGCACCACCGGTAAACAGGATGATGTCAACGCCACCCATAGCAGCAGCATACTGACCGATGTACTTCTTGATGCGATACATATACATATCCTTTGCCAAACGGCACTTGTCGTTACCCTCAGCGATAGCGCCTACAACATCGCGATAGTCGCTTGAGAGACAGCTGATGCCAGCAAGACCAGACTTCTTGTTCAGCAAATCAGAGATACCCTTGGTGTCAAGATTCAACTTGTCCATAATGAATGTAACCGCACCAGCATCAACATCACCACTACGAGTACCCATTACCAGACCCTCCAGAGGAGTGAGACCCATGCTGGTATCAACACACTTACCATCCTTCACTGCTGCGATAGAAGCACCGTTGCCGATGTGGCAGGTAATAATCTTCTTGCCCTCGGGACTGCAACCAAGGAACTCACATACGCGCTGTGATACATAACGATGGCTTGTTCCGTGGAAACCATAGCGACGCACACCATACTGCTCGTACAACTCATAGGGAAGAGCGTACATGTAGGCATAGTCGGGCATTGTCTGATGGAAGGCAGTATCAAATACGCCTACTTGGGTGATATTTGGCAAGAGTGCACTTACTGCATTAACACCCTTGATATTTGCTGGATTGTGCAAAGGAGCCAAGTCATTGCAAGCAGTGAAAGCCTCCATAACCTCGGGGGTGAGTACAACAGACTTGTTGAACTTCTCGCCACCATGCACCATACGATGACCTACGGCATCCAATTCCTCAAGGCTGTTCAGTACTGCATAGTCACCAGTTGTCAGCACCTCAAAAATCCACTGCACACCAGCGGTATGCTCTGCGATGGGGCGCTCCATCTTGTGTTTTTCACCATTGAGCTTAACAATGATGCAACTATCTGGCAAACCAATCTTCTCAATACCACCACTTGTGATAACGCTCTGGTCGGTCATATTGTAGAGCGCATACTTGATAGATGAACTTCCGCAGTTCAATACAAGAATCTTCATAATCCTTTTTATCCTTTATCTTTTTTAACTAATACTTCTTTTTACTTTGCATCCATTGCCTGACAAGCGGTGATGGCAACCATCTTGTAGATATCGTCTACAGAGCAACCACGTGACAGGTCGTTTACAGGACGTGCAATACCCTGAAGGATGGGGCCGATAGCATCGGCACCTGCCAGACGCTGTACCAACTTGTAACCGATGTTGCCTACTTCCAAAGATGGCGCGATGAGCACGTTGGCATGACCTGCAATAGGACTGCCGGGGCACTTCTTCTCGCCTACAGAAGCTACGAGAGCAGCATCAGCCTGAAGTTCTCCATCAAGTTTCAGTTCGGGGGCCATCTCATGGGCAATGCGTGTAGCCTCGATTACCTTGTCTACAACCTCGTGCTTGGCACTACCCTTGGTGCTGAAGCTGAGCATTGCCACGCGAGGATCGGCAAAACCTGCCACGCTCTTGGCTGTCTGTGCTGTGCATACAGCAATCTGTGCCAACTGGCTTGCGTCGGGAACTGGGGTAACGGCAACGTCGCCAATTACCAACACACCATTCTCACCATATTCTGGCTTGTCAGTAATCATGAGCATAGCACCGCTCACACATGAAATGCCAGGAGAGCACTTGATAATCTGCAGAGCAGGGCGAAGTGTGTCACCAGTGGTGCTCAGTGCACCAGAAATCTGACCGTCGGCATCACCGCTCTTGATGATAAGGCAACCGAAATAGAGGGGATCCAATACCAACTGACGGGCCTTCTCTATGGTCATGCCCTTGCTCTGGCGCAACTGGAACAGAAGCTGTGCATATTCCTCGGTCTTCTCGCTGGTGGCAGGGTCTATGATGATGGCCTTGTCCAGATTGTTCAAACCGAGTTTCTTGCCCAAGGCGAAGATCTCGTCGGGATTGCCGATAAGGATAATTTCTGCCAGACCGTCGCGCAAAGACATGTCGGCTGCGGTAAGTGTACGCTCTTCCAGACTCTCGGGCAGCACGATGCGCTGCTTGTTCTGCTGGGCACGAGCAATGATTTGTTGCATTAACTGTGACATATTCGTAAAAATTTATTAAGTAATATTCTGTAGTCTTTAGAATTTTCCCTTTATAAGGATGCGCTCCAAACGTTCTGCATCCATATGTGGCAAATACTCGTTGTTGTACGAGGCGGTGATGCCTCCTGTTTCTTCGCTCACCACGATAGCTAGTGCATCGGTTTCCTTACTTATGCCTCGTGCTGCACGGTGGCGCAGGCCAAACTCCTTAGGAATATCAAGGTCGTGGCTTATTGGTAGAATACAAGATGCAGCAGTAATCTGGCCTCCGGATATTATCATGGCACCATCGTGCAGAGGTGAGTTTTTGAAGAAGATGTTCTCAATTAGACGCTGTGATATTTTGGCATCAATTCTTTCGCCTGTACGTATGAAGTCGCCAAGAGGAAGGTCGTTTTGCAGAACTATGAGTGCACCTGTTTTCTGCTTGCTCATATTTAGACATGCCATTAGTATGGGCATGATAGTATCACGATCATAGCGAGAATCTTCGTCCAATGTGCTATTATTCTTGGGTTTGAAGAACTTCATCAGTCTGTTTACCCTCTCATGTGTGCCAAGTGCATAAAAGAAGTGTCGTATCTCTTCTTGAAAGAGCACTATGATAGCTATGGCACCCACACTGACCAATTGGTTCAAGATGCTTCCAAGTAGTTTCATTTCCAGAACCTTGCTTACAAGTATCCATATGCTGATGAATACCAACACTCCGTAGAAGATGTTCACGGAGCGTGATTTCTTCATCAACTTGTAGCCAAAGAACAAAACTATGGCCACCAGGAAGATGTCTATTAGATCCTTTAATCCGAAATCAAACATTGCTTGTATATTTTAATTGCTTCAATAGCCTCTTTGACATCATGCACACGCAGTATGTTGGCACCTTTTGTCAGGGCTATGACATTAAGTGCGGTGGTACCATTGAGCGAATGTTCTGGTGTAGTGTCAAGCAGACGATATATCATGCTCTTGCGACTGATACCAGCGAGTATGGGACAACCAAGTAGGGAAAACTCATCCATTCTTCCCATCATAGTATAGTTTTGTTCAAGGCTCTTGCCAAAACCAAATCCAGGGTCAATTATTACGTCGGCAACTCCCATTTCGTGCAGAATCTCCACACGTTCTCCCAAAGAGCGGAATACATCGCACATGAGATTTTCGTATCTAAGATCCTTCTGCATATCTTGTGGGGTACCTTTCATGTGCATCAGTACATAAGGAACTTTTAGTTCTGCTACTGTGGCAAACATCTTGTCATCCATTTCGCCGCCAGAGATGTCGTTTATGAAGTCTGCACCAGCTTCAATGGCTTTTCTTGCCACTTCCGAGCGGAAGGTGTCCACACTGATAATAGCTTCGGGCCATTCCTCGCGGGTAATATGTATGGCTGGCAAGATACGGCGTAACTCCTCTTCGGTTGTGACGTCTTCTGCACTAGGTCGACTGCTATAGGCTCCAATGTCTATCATTGTAGCACCTTCGCATCTTATCTGGCAAACCCTGCTGCGTATGTCTTCTTCGCTAAGGCAACGACTTGTGGCAAAAAAAGAATCGGGAGTGACATTAAGGATTCCCATTACCTGTGGTTCGTCAAGCGAAACAAGCTTGCCGCCGGCATTGATGGTGCCCTTGAAAAATGTCTTTCTTCTTCCACACATATGAGTGTAACCCTTAAATCGCTTCAAAGTTACGAATAAGTGAGCGAAGTACAAAATAAAATCATTTATTTTTGGACTTCCGAACGCGAGTAATTTAGAAACGCTGTTTCAAAGTTACGAATAAGCGAGGGAAATACAAAGAAAGACACGGATTTATTTTAAGATTTTTTATAACTTTGCATTTGTAATGTCCATTTAATGATGCGAAATAGAACGCACTTATAAAACAAACAGATGAAGACGGAAGAATTATACGAACTCTTTTTACAACATCCCGAGGTAACTACAGATAGTCGCACATGTCCCGAAGGTAGTATGTTCTTTGCTTTGAAGGGCGAGAACTTCGATGGTAATCTATATGCCGTGCAGGCTATAGAAAAGGGGTGCGCTTTGGCCGTTGTAGACCGCTCCGATATCATCCCAGACGGCGACGATAGATTTGTTCTTGTTGATGATGTCTTGGCCTCACTGCAGTCTTTAGCTGCATACCATAGGAAACAGATGAATATACCTGTGATACAGATAACTGGAACCAATGGCAAGACAACAACGAAGGAACTCCTTTCTGCTGTGTTGTCTAGAAAATATAATACCCTTTTCACGCAAGGCAATCTTAACAATCATATTGGAGTGCCTCGTACCTTGGTTCGTATCACTTCCGAGCATGAGATGGCTGTAATAGAAACGGGTGCCAATCATCCTGGAGAGATTGCTTTCCTGAGTAAGATGGTACAGGCAGATTGTGGACTGATAACCAACGTGGGGCGTGCGCATCTTGAGGGCTTTGGGTCGTTCGAGGGTGTCAAGGCAACAAAGGGTGAATTGTTCGATAATTTGAAAAAGCGTACATGTTTCGCATTCCTTAATCTTGATGATGAAGATCTTGTTGCTATGGCTACAGAGCGCGAGCTGAAGGTTGTTCCTTATGTCCGTGGTGAGGTGGCGAGATGTAATCCCAAACTTTCAGTACGTTGGTATTGTACATTAGAGCAGCAATGGCATGTGGTTCATACCAATCTAATTGGATCATATAACCTCCCCAATGTTCTCTCGGCTATAACCGTAGGACTGCATTTTGGTGTGTTGCCTAAGGATATAGATAAAGCACTTGAGGAATATGTTCCGACAAACAACCGTAGCGAATATCGCAAGACCGAGCATAATGCACTCATTGTGGATGCGTACAATGCCAACCCCACCAGTATGGCTGCAGCATTAGAAAACTTCAATCAGATGAAAGTGGAGAATAAAATGGTAATTCTTGGTGAGATGCGCGAACTTGGTGCAGACAGTATAGCAGAGCATCAGCATATCGTTGATATTCTCGCTGGTATGTCTCTCTCTAAAATATGGCTTGTGGGTAATGAATTTGCCCAAATAGATTGCTCGGCATTGCCAGCGCCTCACAACATCTTTCTCAATGTAGAACAAGTTCAGGAAAGACTTGCTTCTTCGCCATTAACGGGGCATACCATACTCATCAAGGGTAGTAATGGAACCAAACTTTTCCAACTTCCAACCCACTTATAAAAAATAGCATGCCCAACTAAAAACGGCAATAACCAAGTAAAAAAGAGGTTGTTGCCGTTTTTAGTTGGGCATAGTTTAGTAGGGTAGGGGCTTACTTTTTGCTAATGTAATCCACAATCCACTGACCTACTTCTTTTGTGCCGTACTTGGGAGCACCTTCTACCTGGATTTCGGGAGTGCGGACGTTCTCTGCCAGACTGGCATTGACTGCCTCGCGGATGAGGGCGCCTTCTTCCTTTAGATTAAAGTACTCATAGAGCATTGCCACAGAGAGAATCTGCGCCAAGGGGTTGGCAATATTCAATCCCTTGCCCTGAGGCCATGAACCATGGATGGGTTCAAATACTGGAGTGCTGCTGCCTGTACTTGCACTGGGAAGCAAACCCATGGAACCGGTGATAACGGAACCTTCATCGGTAAGGATGTCGCCAAAGGTGTTTTCGGTTACCATCACATCGAAGAACTTGGGATCCTGAATCATGCGCATGGCTGCATTGTCAACATACATGAAGTCGGTTTCAACATCTGGATACTGGGGTGCTATCTCCTGTGCCACCTTGCGCCACAGACGACTTGATGCCAAGACATTGGCCTTGTCCACCACTGTGAGATGCTTGCGGCGCTGGCGTGCATACTGATATGCAACATGCAGGATACGCTCCACCTCGGGACGGGTGTAGTAGTTGGTATCCAATGCCTCTTCCACACCATCTGCATTGACGGTGGGTTCCTGCTTCTTGCCGAAATACATACCACCAGTGAGTTCGCGGATACAGATGAAGTCTGCACCACGCACAATCTCGTCCTTCAAAGGAGATTTATGTATCAGGCAATCGAATGTTTCAACAGGACGTATGTTGGCATACAATCCCAACTTCTTGCGCATAGCCAGCAAACCCTGTTCTGGGCGCACCTTGGCAGTAGGATCGTTGTCGAACTTGGGGTCACCAACGCTGGCAAACAACACTGCATCGGCCTGCTCACACACCTGGAAGGTCTCCTCGGGAAAAGGATCACCTACCTCGTCAATGGCATGGGCGCCACAGAGGGCAGTTTCATAACTTACCTCGTGACCGAACTTCTGAGCAATGGCACTACATACAGCCACACCCTGTTCCATTATCTCCGGACCTATTCCGTCGCCCGGAAGGACGGCAATCTTCAGTTTCATATCTTTTCTTTTTTTAATAATCTTTTTCTATCAGGTTTAGCATCTTTATAACGGCCTTGATGGCGGCGCCCATCTGGTCGGCATCCAGTCCACGGGTGCGCAACACCTTGTCCTGCCAATCCCATGTGATGACGGTCTGCACCAAAGCATCTGTTCGTCCGCCGGGAGGAATTCCTACTGTATAGTTC
>JAFYMW010000011.1 GCA_017548165.1 Bacteroidaceae bacterium | reverse complement strand
TGAATCTACAAATATAGTTGGCTCTTCCGTTCAACGGAAAGGAGAAGAGGACTGTTTCTGTTTTTAGCTCATTAGCTAGATGACAAAATAGTTCACCTCTCTCCTTTGGTTAACTTCTTGCAAAGATAGCACTTTTTGCTTACCTTTCTTTTACTTTGCAAATCTAAAGGATAACAAACAGATGGCTTCATTAGCGCGTAACAGTCTAATGACCGATTTGGGTTTAACAACATCTTATAAACCAACGAAGTCGAACTCCTCAGCTACTATTTAATAAGCAAAATTACAATACACATCGTTGACACAAAGACATCACATTGTTGAAGGCCAGACAATACATCCTCTAAACTTAGACAATACTATGTCTCAACCTAGGAAATACAATCTCTCAACTTAGGCAACACATCGTTTGGTTTCATCTGTATATGAAGACAAACAGCACTACACACACTCCATTAAATTTATCACCATTTATTTTGGATCAATGGACTTTCTCCTATTAAGCAGTTTTTCTTCTATAATTAATTTTATTATAGTATAAAAAAATCCCCAGAACATAAAGCTCTGGGGAAAGTTCTCAGTCTGCAAGACTGATTTATATGTGGTTGCCTAATAATTAAGCCTCAGCACCCTCAGCTACAACGTCGAAAACAACGGTAGCAGTAACATCCTTGTGAAGCTTTACCAAAGCCTCATAAGAACCAACCTCCTTAACGTCCTTAAGAACGATAGTCTTGCGGTTAACCTCCAAACCAAGCTTGGCCAACTCCTCAGCAATGTGCAAGTTGTTAACACTGCCATAAATCTGACCTGTTGCGCTTACCTTAGTAGCGATAGTCAACTTAACTGCGTTCAACTTCTCTGCCATAGCCTCAGCCTCAGCCTTGATCTTAGCCAACTTAACAGCCTTCTGCTTCAAATCCTCAGCCAACTGCTTCTTAGCGCTCTCGCTTGCGATAACAGCCTTGCCATAAGGAATCAGATAGTTACGACCATAACCAGCCTTAACGCTTACGATTTCATTCTTGAAACCCAAGCCAATGATATCTTCTTTAAGAATAATTTCCATATCTACTTCCTCCTTATGTTTTACTTCATCATGTCAGTTACGAAGGGCAGCAAAGCCAAGTGACGAGCACGCTTAACAGCCTGTGCCACACGACGCTGATACTTCAAAGATGTACCGGTGATACGACGGGGAAGAATCTTACCCTGCTCGTTAAGGAACTTCTTCAAGAACTCGGGATCCTTGTAATCAATATACTTGATACCGCTCTTCTTGAAACGGCAATACTTCTTCTTCTTGATATCAATTGCAGGAGCGTTCAAATAACGAATTTCTGACTGTGCCATGTTTATGCCTCCTTTTTATTGTTACGACGCTTTTCAGCATACTCTGCTGCATACTTCTCCATCTTTACAGTAAGATAGCGCAGCACTCTCTCGTCACGACGGTAAGCAACCTCCAAAGTCTTAAGTGCCTCGGGAGCAGCCTTGAACTCAATGAGCTCATAAAAACCTGTGCTCTTCTTCTCAATGGGGTAAGCAAGTTTCTTCAGGCCCCAGTTCTCCTCGTTGATGATCTCAGCACCACACTTAGCGAGAACGCCCTTGAACTTCTCTACCGCTTCCTTCATCTGTTCATCAGACAAAACGGGAGTCAAAATGAAAACGGTTTCGTATTGGTTCATAATACGTTAATAAATTGATTAAATAATGTGTTAATTGTGCAAAAATGCGGTGCAAAGGTACTGCTTTTATATGATGTACACAACTTTTTATACGCATTTTTAATAAAAAGACACATTTTTCATCATCATATTAGGTCATTTCAAATAAATTCATTTATTTTGCATTGTGTTTTAAGTCGTAATATGACTTATCACCTATAAAAACGGATAATAAATAACACATATAATACTTACACAATGAAGTACTTTGGCATAATTATGATTGTAATTGGCGCTCTTATCATGGTGGCCAGTTATGCAACTGACAGATTTATGAATTCAGGCACTGTTGACCAGAATTGGATTCAGGTTCTAGCTATGTTGTTTATCATTTTTGGTGTTCCCACACACATCTATGTGACTGGCAAGTCCTCAAAGGCATAAACTTACATACATCATAAGTCAGCAAATACAATAAAAGCCTCTCATCAAGTAGAGGCTTTTATTGTATTTATTTTTTCACGATTCTTCAAGATTCTCGACGGGATTAATTATACCTCGGGAACAATGAGACGATAACCCTTGCCGTGAACATTGTTGATTTCGATTCTGGAATCAGACTTAAGATGCTTGCGCAACTTGGTAATATACACATCCATAGAACGAGCATTGAAATAGTTGTCGTCAATCCAGATGGTCTTCAATGCCAACTCGCGCTCCAAGACCTGATTACTATGTGCACACAACAATGCGAGAAGTTCGCTCTCCTTAGTAGTTAGCTTAGCAGTAGAGTCGGCACATGTAAGCAACTGGCGCTGAGAATCGAAAGTATAATTACCCAATTGGTATACAGTCTGTGCCTTCTGCACCTTACCCTTTACACGTCGCATGATGGCTTCCATACGGTAAACAAGTTCGTCCATACTAAAGGGTTTGGTAAGATAGTCGTCTGCACCGGCCTTGAAACCATCCAGGATATCGTCCTTAAGATTCTTTGCCGTAAGGAAAATGATGGGTATATCCTGATTCAAAAGACGAATCTCTTTAGCCAAAGCGATACCATCCATCTTAGGCATCATAACATCGAGCAAACACATATCGAACTGTCCTCTGGTGAATGCACGATAACCAGCCTCGCCATCAAGATATAATTCGGCATCAAATCCCTTTGCCTGCAAATATTCTCTTAGAAGCATGCCAAGACTCTCTTCATCTTCGCACAGCAGAATTCTCTGTTTCTTTTCCATAATATTACTTTTTGGTTCGTTTATTATTCTTTTCCTAATGGCATGGTAATAACAAATGTCGTACCCTTACCAAAATCACTTGTTGCTTTTATAACACCTCGGTGCAGCTCTACCATCTTGTGCACATAAGCCAAGCCAAGACCAAAGCCTTTTACATTATGAGTATTGCCGGTATGCACTCTGTAGAACTTATCAAAGATTCTCTTCAAATCCTCGCGACGTATGCCTATGCCATTATCACTTATTTCTATGAAAAGCGAATTACCTTCGTTCCAGGTAGAAACCAGGAGGTGCAGGTTAACATCATCGCGCTTGTACTTAACAGCATTATCCATGAGGTTAAAGATGATGTTGGTAAAATGCATCTCGTCAACATTGACAATACAACGTTCAGCCTTTAGACTTGTCTCTATTTGACCACCGCTTTGTGTCACCTTTATATTAAAGGTTTGCACCACCCCATCGATGAGTTCGTTGACATCCATCGGTTGCATTTTCATAGCAATATTACCTCCTTCGTAAAGCGACATCTGCAAAACTTTCTCTACCTGATAACGCAAGCGCTTGGTTTCTCCATATATGACACCACTGAGTCTCTCGTATGTTTCTGCCGATTTCTGCAATTTACCATCACTAAGCATCTGTGCGGCAATACTAATTGTAGATATTGGAGTCTTGAACTCATGAGTCATATTGTTGATGAAGTCATTCTTGAGTTCAGTAACCTTCTTCTGTCTGACAACAAGATACACCGTAATGAGGAATATCACAAAGAGGAATATGGTAAAGAGAAGTGCCAGGAATATCATGTTGGCAACCTCAAAGACATACTGATTAAGTTCTGGGAAATGCACGCTCACAACGCCCATCTTGCCTGTAGGGTCATTCCTAAATAATGTTTGAGTATAGCAATAATCCTCACCTTTAGGTTCGTAATCAGGACATCTGTAAACTTCACGTCCCTCGCTATCAAAAATACGATAGTGGAATTTTAATTCTACACCATTGTTTCGCAACGAACGACGTAGTGTCTGAACCAAGAATTCCTTATCAACACGCTTTTCAAAGTTATCTGTACTTGATTCATAAAGTACTCTCAAGATTACTTCATCAAGCACTTCTCTTTCATATATATATGCGTTGCGTATCCTACGCTGGAAAGCACGCATACCAGTCATGGTCACGTCCGTGGCAAAGGACGAAGAGTAGAGATCAAGTGTGTCGGCATATAGACCTACCACCTCCTTCAAATGTACCATAGTCTCGTTACGCTCCATGTTTCTCGAAGCGGCATCAAGACTTCTAAGTACTGTCTCATTGAATTGCTCACGCCTGATAGTCATCATGGTCTGGGCGTACCTGAGCTGGAGATAAAGTAGCACCAGGAAACAGACACCCATCGTAAGGCATATTGTCCAAATCATCCATCGTTTCATATCGCAAAGATAGCGAGCAGATATATATACAACAAAAAAAGAGAGCAACAATTGCTCTCTTTTTTGCTTTTATTTAGATTTACTCTATCCTTTAGTTCATAAATTAACAACTATAGGCCGAAAAATCAATCCTCGTCTGTGCCTTTGTACTCAGCCACAAGTTTCTGCTGAACATCACCAGGTACGAGTTCGTAGCTTGCAAACTTTGTGATAAAACTTGCACGACCACCAGTGAGACTTGACAATGCTGTTGAATAACTTGACATTTCCTTCAAAGGAGCCTTACAAGTAAGCTTCTCGTAGCCATTCTCGCTCTGCATACCAGTAATCATGGCACGACGTCCCTGCAAATCACTCATCACATCACCCATCTTGTCGCTTGGTACAAATACCTCAACATCATAGATTGGTTCGAGAATCTTGGGACCAGCTTCGCGGAAGGCTGCGCTGAATGCATTACGACCAGCAAGCATGAATGACAATTCGTTGCTATCTACTGGGTGCATCTTACCATCATATACTATAACACGTACGTCACGAGCATAACATCCTGTCAAAGGACCTTGTTCCATACGCTGCATCACGCCCTTCAAAATTGCAGGCATGAAACGAGCATCAATAGAACCACCAACAATACTGTTGATGAATACCAACTTACCACCCCACTCTAATTCTACAGTTTCGGTATTCTTGACATTGATGCGGTATTCCTGATTACCAAACTTATATACTTCAGGAGCAGGCATACCCTCATAATAAGGCTCAACAATCATATGCACCTCACCGAACTGACCGGCACCACCAGACTGCTTCTTATGACGATAGTCTGCACGAGCTGCCTTTGTGATTGTCTCACGATAAGGAATCTTGGGCTCGTCGAACACAATCTGAATCTTCTCATTGTTCTCCATGCGCCACTTCAATGTACGCAAATGGAACTCACCCTGACCGTGTACAAGAATCTGCTTCAATTCCTTGCTCTGCTCTATCTGCCATGTAGGATCTTCCTCACGCATCTTTTGCAATGCATTCATCATCTTCTCTGTGTCGCTCTCATTAACGGCACGGATGGCACGTGAATACTTGGGATTTGGATACTTAATAAAGTTGAAACGATGCTCTGCACCCTTTGCGTTCAAAGTATTACCAGTCTTAACGTCCTTGAGCTTCACGGTACAACCGATATCACCAGCTACGAGCTCTTCAACCTTGATACGTGTAGCACCAGCACAACAGAACAACTGAGCCATGCGCTCCTTACTACCACGATCGGCATTTGTAAAGTCGTCACCTTCGTGAACCTTACCTTGCATCACCTTGAAATACTGTACCTCACCGATATGAGGTTCTACAGCAGTCTTGAAGAAATACAGACTGGTGGGAGCATCAATAACAGGAGCAACCTCCTCACCACGAGTATTGTGAATCTTAGGCATCTGATCAACAAATGGTACCACATTGCCCAAGAACTCCATCAAACGGCGAACGCCCATGCACTTGCCTGCACAAACACAGAAGACTGGGAACATACCACGAGCAGCCAAACCCTTGCGGATACCCTCGCGCATCTCGTCCTCGGTGAGACTTTCACTTTCAAAGAACTTCTCCATCAAAGTCTCATCGTGCTCTGCTGCTGCCTCAACCAATGCCTTGTGCATTTCCATAGCCTTGTCCATTTCCTCAGCAGGAACCTCCTCGATTGTAGGTTCGCCACCCTCTGGACCCCAAGAATACTTCTTCATCAACAAAACGTCAATCAAAGAGTTAAAGTTAGGACCAGTCTGCAAGGGATATTGAACAGGAACAACCTTGGAACCATACACATCGGTCAACTGTTCGAGAATATTGTCAAAATCTGTATTCTCGTCATCAAGTTGGTTAACGAGGAAAATAACAGGCTTACCCAACTTTTCGGTATAGCGGAAATGGTTCTGTGTTCCCACTTCAACACCATTTGCACCCTTTAGCAACAATATTGCGGTATCTGTTACATTTAAAGCTGTCATGGCTGCACCAACAAAGTCATCACTTCCTGGGCAGTCAATAATATTTAGTTTCTTACCATTCCATTCTACATGGTATACGGTACTGAACACACTATAGCCATACTCCTGTTCAACAGGAAAATAGTCGCTGACGGTATTCTGCTGAGTGATGCGACCTCTGCGATTGATTACTCCTGCTTCATAAAGCAGGCTTTCCGTAAGGGTTGTCTTACCACTACCATCATTACCCAGCAAGGCAATGTTCTTGATCTCTTGTGTCTGATAAGTTTTCATAGTGTATTAGAATTTAGTTATTATCGCAATTTTGAGTCATCAATAATAGGGGAAACCTAATAAAAATGCCGAAATCGGACGTAAAAATACACTTTTTTGACGAAAAGAGTCATATCGTGCCCTATGTTTTACAACATCATATCAGACATAATATCATTGGACACAAAGAAGCCTTTCTCTGTTAATATTAAGGTATTACCGCGCCTTACTAGATTTCCAGACTCGATATGCGGCTTTGCCATTTTTAACGCATATTCATAATATCTTGGCAACAAGTTATCCAAATCTAGCCCATTACTTGTTCTCAACCCCTTCAACACACTCTCCTCATACAATTCATCGTCCGTCATAACCTCAATTTCCCTTTTAGGTGTGCCACCAGATAAAATATAGGCCTTTAGATCAGGAAGATTATTGCTCCTTGTTTTATCACCGTCATAACTATGTGCACCTGGCCCCAAACCCACATATGCTTCATTCCGCCAATATCCGCTATTATGACGGGCGCGCATACCCGGAATTGAGAAATTACTTATCTCGTAATGTTCCATACCTGCCGTCCTGGTAGCGGTAAGCAGATAGTCATACATCGCTACCGACAAATCCTCTGGAGCCTCGGTCACTTCCCCACTCTCCAACATAGAAAACAATGGTGTTCCTTCTTCCCATTGCAATGAATATGCACTAAGATGAGGAATAGCAAGAGAAAGAACTCTTTGCACATCATCCTTCCACATTTCTAATGTTTGACCTGGCAAACCATACATTAAATCAAGACTTATGTTATTATATCCAGACTGACGTAACATATCCACAGCCATCAATGCCTGAGTAGAAGAATGTCTTCTTCTTAATAATGTCAACAACTTGTCGTTCAGTGTCTGCAATCCTAAACTTATGCGATTTACAGGAGTTGATTTCAATCCTCTAATGAAATCTATAGTTATATCGTCAGGATTACATTCTATCGTTACCTCTGCCCCACCCTCAAGAGGAACAATATTTGTCAACTCCTTAAAGATGCAGGCTATCTGTGAAATATCCAACTGACTGGGAGTTCCTCCACCTATGTAAACTGTATTGGCACGAGCGGAACGAATTTCATCTGCACGATGATTCATCTCCGATAATAGGGCTTTGATAAAATCATTCTTCTGATCAAAACTTGTTGAAGAAAAAAAGTCGCAGTACAGACACCGCGACTTACAAAAAGGAATATGAATATAAATCATAAATCTTCCTGGAAAGTTAGTTCATAGAAACAAGGATAAACACTTGCCAAAGCATGTGAGTGACCCGCACTATGGGGAACAATAAGTCTAACCTTGGCTATGCGAGTCTCAGAATCTGTTTGAGCTCCAACACGAACATACTCCAATGGTTTTAGCCAACCGCTAGGAACATTGGTGTCACCATAGGTAGAGTATACTAAACTGCCAGTCTCTACATTGGTATCAAAACTACCACTAATATATCCAGAGTTATTGGAAACGTTCAAAAATTCTGGACGCGTAGCATACTTTTGTATTCTGTTTGTCAACTGTAAACTATCTCCAAGAATGTTATATTCCCAGAAACGACACATTAGTCTTCTATTCTCGCCATGTTCTATACGCTCACCTGCACCCTCGCGAACAATCTGCATATATATACCAGAACTCGAGAAAAAGACATACTCATTATCCGAGACATTCGTTATACTATCCTGATTGATAAATTGTTCCTCACTGATAACCTTTATTTTATCCATATTCAATAAAGTATCAGCACCTAACGTTACAACAATCCTTCTATTCAGAAAACTACTAACAACCTCACGTTCTTGCTTCTTTTGTTCGCTGTATGTTTGTTCAGACTTACGACAAGACATACATATCAAAAAAATGCCAAAAACGCTCAAAATCCTATATACCTTATTCATTATGATACAAATTTGCGTACAAAGATACGAATTAATCTTTACAAATATCCACTTCGTTTCGAATAAAACTCTTAAATAATGTAGAAAGAGAAAGAAGACAGCGTTAACCTTTCAACAGAAGAGAAAGGGGAAGAGGGGTATAGAAAGGAGGAGATAGCTAACTTTCTTTCACTAAACACTTTCAGTTTTTACCTTTCCGTTCGCTTACCCTTGGATAATCGAGTAGGAGGAAAACGAAGCAGTTTTCTTCCTACTTTCGCTCTCCGACCTCTCACACCACCGTACGTGCCGTTCGGCATACGGCGGTTCCTATTTTGGGTTCCATTTGAAATACAAATCCGTCCGTTAGCTAATGCTCATGCTGAGCGTACTAAAACAAAAGAGACCCTGTTATTTCTAACAAGGTCTCTTCTTCTTTAAAAACGGCGGCTACCTACTCTCCCACGGGTGTGCAGTACCATCGGCGCGGACGGGCTTAACTTCTCTGTTCGGAATGGGAAGAGGTGGAACCCCGA
>JAFYMW010000091.1 GCA_017548165.1 Bacteroidaceae bacterium | reverse complement strand
CTAAACTCTAAACTCTAATCAAAAAGCCTGTCTATCCCACGCATCGGGGCAGACAGGCTTTTATTTATGTCGTTAGATAGAAACGCTTACTTCAGTACAATCTCACCATTGTGGATGTATACCCCATTAGAGGGAGCAGAGGTGAGTCTACGGCCACTTAGTTCGTAGTAACACTCAGAAGCAGAAGAGGCAGAAGAATCAGCCTCATCGGCAATGACATCATCTATAGCGGTATGCTCAGGCTTCTGGTAGACACGTACCCAGTCGAAAAGGGTCTCGTAGGTAAAGGACTCGTCGGCAGGACGTGCCCATGAACCATTGCCTACACTTTGGTTGAGGATGATATAGAAAGGAGCGTCGAAGGGCCATTGACCATTGTCAAGGGCATTCTGGTCGGTACTCTTCTCATAGGTCCACATCTTCTGTCCGTCCACATACCATGTGATTGAAGTATCGTTCCACTCCACGGCATATACATGCCACAGGGAGTAGTCGATTCCACCCATATTGCCACCATTGCCACCCTTGTTGAGGTTGTATGTCCAGTTGGTATGCACCGTACCATATGCCACGTCGCCATTATCAATGGTCTCCCAGATATCTATCTCACCATTATTGGGCCATCCCTTGCTGTTGTCGGTAGGCATCATCCAGAAAGCGGGGAAAGTACCGGTATGGGGAATGGTCTTGATACGAGCCTCTACTCTACCCCACTGGAAGTCAAACTTACCTTGAGTCTTGACACCACCAGTAATCATAGGCACATTATCAGAAGCACGATCTGGATTAGGTATGGCACGGCAATGCAAGGCACCACCTTCCTCAAAGACAACGAGAGGTGAGTTTGAACACCAACGGTTCCAAGTTGCACCCTGACGCTCGGTACGCTTCCACCACTCAGAGGAAGGCTCGCCCTCGCCATTAAATTCCTCGTCGAAAGAGAGAACCATAGCATTCTTGTTATTTGCATCAAACACCCATTCGCCAGCAATGGTGATGTCTCCGTCTACCTTGTCGCCAGGAATAGTGATCTCTGTTGCATAGGCGCCATCGTTGATATCAACAACATACTCTCCTGTGCCATGTTTGATGGTAAGACCCTCTGTGCAATTCCAGCCATTGCGTGCACGAGTATAGAAAGTGAAGTCGCGTCCCTTGGCAATACGATTGGGCAAGGCACCACCATTCTTGGTGCTCCAGGTATAACCATGACGTGTGTCAATGTTCAAAGCCACGGTTTCGGGGAATGCCTCCTTGAGCTTATTGATACATGTCTCGTAATCGGCCTGCACCTGTGCATTTTCTTCTATCTGCCAAGTAGAACCATTGTCAGAATTTGTCCAGATGCTGATGGGATATGCCAATTGAGGTGCGGCACAAAGATAATGCTTGTCGCCAGCATGAGTGCGAAGATAGAAGCCACCATTGCCATTGGAAGTGAACTCTACGGCCAGAGGTTCGTCTTGCAACTTGGCAGAAGCAGTAGCTGATTGGTTGGGAGTATGACCTACGGCCATAAACTTCTTTGCACCGAGGTTGTAGACATACCATTCATTGTTGTACTCTACAATCATCCAAGATGAGGATGGGTCGGAAGCATCCAAAGCCGTCTTGTAACTATCGTCCGCTATGTTCTTGTCAGAAGCGGTCATACCTGCAGCCCACACAAGCGAATTGCTCTTCTGCGCATTGTGCACAGCATAGGTGGTGTAGTAGGGATTGTAGATGGTGTAGGCCTTCTCTGTTGACAATTCGTCAAGAGAGGAAATCTGAGCCGTAGCTGTAAGGCAACATACAGAAAGTAGTGCCAATGGACACGTTTTTTTCATAATCTGATTTGGTGTTTTATTTTACATTTTTCACTCTTGCCACAAAAGCAGTGGGAAGGCTAAGTACAATAGCGAGGAATGAATTTATAACTAGAAAATTCAATGTCAACTGAGAAAATGTTATCTGTGATAGCATGGCAATCATGTCTTCTGGCTTATAGTCTGGTACCATCTGTTTCAGTGCCTCGATATTGGCAGGGTCGCTATAGATTTCTGTCATAGATGTCAGCATACGTCCGTTGTCAAAATAACGGAAATACATATACTGTACAAAAGTACAGAGCAGAGCAGCAAGGAGTTGTACCATCAAGGACTTGTGCCAACGTGTGCGCACTCCCCAGGGTTCGGACATATCTGCATTAAGTGTCTGAAAAGAGCGCAACTGTACACCTGCCACCCAAATGGTAAGCACACCGAGAAAATTACCAGCCAAGCCCCACGAGGGATTCGTGAGGCTTAACATAGAGAGTATAAACGAGGCACTCCAACAGAGGCCTGTATAGAATCCTATCTTAGATATTTCCATAGAACTTTGAGTGTTTACTGCGGTTTGTTGAACTAAGGCGAAAACGCTGAAGGAGTTTAGACTATGTCTTCTGGAGGAGAGTTTTGACACCGCTCACCGCTCACCGTTTATCATCCTAGGAATGAAATCAGCACACCAGCCGCCACGGCCGAACCGATAACGCCGGAGATGTTGGACGACATGCAGTAGTTCAGAACATGGTTCTTGGGGTCGTACTTGGTGGAAATAGTGTTGCACACACGGCTTGCCATGGGAACGGCGCTGAGGCCAGTAGCACCGATGAGCGGATTGATCTTCTTCTTGGCAAAGAGGTTCCATATCTTTACCATAAAGATACCTGAAGCAATACTCAAGGCAAAGGCACAGAAGCCACCTGCCACGATACCGAGGGTCTGCACGTTGATGAAGGCATCCACCGTCATTGTAGCACCTACGCAAAGACCAAGGAAGATGGTAGCGGCATTCATAACACCATTGGATGCAGCATCGAACAGGCGTGAGGTGTCATTACCAATCTCCTTAACCAGATTACCGAACATGAGCATACCCACCAGACTAACGGCAGAGGGAACGAAGATAGCCACGATGGTGGTAACTGCTATGGGGAAGATAATCTTCAGCACACGCATGTTCTTTATCTCT
>JAFYMW010000010.1 GCA_017548165.1 Bacteroidaceae bacterium | reverse complement strand
TCAGTCAATTGCTTGTATCCTGTTGTGTCATGTTGCTCTTTGTGTAAATATACAATATCTGTGTGACCAAATGTTTCACAAACTACACTGTCTTTAATATCAGTATTGTGGTGAATAATCATGGAACTATCCATTTTAGTATTTATCAATCCGTTAACAGGAATACATGTACAGAAAATGAACATGTTTACTAATAATAGTGTTTTCATATGCCGATATGTTAGGCTCTATAAATTAATTTATTCTATATCCTGTATATTTTATAATGACTTTGAGACATCAGATTCACTCAATATATTATTGTATCCTTCACATCAAGGTTTTCGGACCAGCCAAATATATAAACCTTTTTTGTATAAGGTGCATTTGCAAGCTCTCTACTCTGTGAAGGGCAATCAACATATCTTGTATAAGTGCCTTCAAGGGTAATTGGCAGTTTAATACCTCGCTTCAAGATTTCTTTCCTAAACTCTTCAATGCTTAATGGTCCATAAATATCTGGCGAACGAAGCTCTGCTATCCAATAATCTGTTGGAGGCGCTTTAAACATAATCCGTTGACCCTCTGAATTATAGCAGCGCTGAACATGAATTGCTCTTTCCTCTCTGTTATAGTAATAACAGCAGGAATCGTCCCCCAAGTAATTATCCTTAAGTATCTTATACGGTTGCTTTGTTTCTACTAACAAACAATTTTCGTGTTCTGCCCATCTGTTGATATATCCGATAAAGACAGGATGATTAGAAAACCAAAAGAAAGTGTCAATTTCTCCTGTGCTACGGTGAACATGCATAGGATATACTTTCTTAGTCCGAGTTTCGAGATACCAAGGGCTGCGTTCGCCTCTAAAGGCAAGGGATGAGTAAGAAGGGAGCATGATGGAATCAGAATCCTTTGGGTAAACACCTTCCAACCCCAATTGCTCGAAATCCCCTGTCATTAAATATCTCCCCATTAAATCTTCCCAATTCTCATATACATAAAATACATCCTTTTGGGAATTGGTACACATGGTGCATACCAATCCCATCAAAAGCGTTATTATACAAATAGAAATTTTACGGAAACTATCTGATTTCTGTTTCATATTAGTTTAGTGCTTAAAAACTTTTCATTTGCCAACAAAGTTAGCGAAAAATATTGCCTAAACAAAAGAAAGGCTCTATTTTAACCAAAATGCGCAATATGTTTTCTATTGGCGGTCATAAGAGATATGGCATTAAGTAATTTCTATGACAGATTTGGGTTCAAGCTTCAGACAGGAGATAGCGAAAGACGGTGGAGGCTGATACTTGGCTAGAAGAGGTGCGTGGAGGTGTATACATTTCGGTTTACATTTGGCGTAAACACAACAGATTTTAATGATGTAGAACGTTTTGTAGGATATTTAACTTTGTTTCTAAACACTAATTTGGGTAAATTTGCATTAGGAAAATCCAATAGCATTGAATCGAATATAATCATGGCTGGCAGCCCAAAATAGGTTCTGCTGCTGGCAAAATGATAAAAGAGAATAACAGAACCTATAATTACTCTAAAAATTAATTATGAAAAAGATTTTCAAATTTGCTGCTATTTCTTTCGCAGCATTGAGCTTGGGTAGCTGTGGTATCGTAACTCCCATTTCTAACAATCTTACCGACACTCGCGTAGTATTGGATCGCAGCAACTTCAAGGTTATTGGTCAGGCTGAGGGTGAGTCTTCTGCTACCTATATCTTGGGTATCGGTGGTTTGAGCCAGAAGGCTTTGAAGAACAACGCTATCAACGAGATGTCTAAGAATGCTAACCTTAAGGGTTCTCAGACTTTGACCAACATTACCACTCAGTCTTCTATCAAGACTTTCTTGGGTGTATATACCGTAGTTACTTACACTGCAACTGCTAACGTTGTTGAGTTCACCAAGTAATATTTTTTCTATCTATTTTATACTGGGAAGGTGTGATTTTTCGCACCTTCTTTTTTTATTCTATATCTTCGGCACCTGATATGACGAATTGATGCTGGGGATAGGGCAATAAAAACAAACGAGGCGCGCTTCGCAGCGCACCTCGAGTTGAAAAAAACGTCGTTTTGATTTGGTATTTGTTGATAATCACTTCTACATTTCTGTCGAAGCCTTATCGCACGAGGGTGCGCTTCACAGCGTATCTCGTACAACCATCATTTGTAAATTTATGAAAAACAATGTCGTTTGGCAACCACAAGTAATGTGTGATTTTCACAAACCTACAAAGTTCAAAACATGGTAAATTTATATTTGGTATACATCCTCCCTCACTCTTGAGAGAGTCGGAAACAGCGCGCTTCGCAACGAACCATTTCACATGTCACATAGAAATGTATAATGATAAAATGAAGAATCTTGATTCATTTGCTATTATGCTATTACAAAGATACAAAAAATTTGGGATTCTTCTTGCAAAAGTCGGCTCTGAGTTCGCAATAAGAACAAACTTTACGGCAGTATTGAACACCGCAAACAAATTATCTTTATTACACAAAACCTTTTTGAGTGTGCAAAGAAATTTATAGTGGTAGCGGGGCCTTTTTACATCAGGTCGTCGACGCTCTTTTTCTTCTTGCCCTTGGCATCGCGCTTGGCCTGCTTTGCGGCCTTCCTGTCGAGATACGGCGACCATGGTTGCACATCTGTATGGATGAAGAACTGATATTCGTTGTACGACTGATCAATAGTCTTTCTGGCCTTGCTATCGACAACACCCCATGATGTTTGAGAAGAAGTGCGAGTGATATTGTGTGTCTCCATGTTGAGTTCCAGAGAATAATCGTCACAGAAAGCCTGATGCTTGATGAGCTTGCCCGAAGAGGTCTCTACAAGGTCCTTGCCATTGTCCTTGAGGAAGGTGAGAAGCTTGTGGTAGGTTTCGTCGCTATAGAACTTCACCTTCACAAACGAGGCCTGATTCTCCTTGCCCATCTGTATTGCGATAGCATAATCCTTGGAACTGGGACGCACATCTTCTACGCCATCGGCAAGAATGGCCAACACATTGGCAGCAATCCTCAACCCATTCTTCTTGCGCAAGGACCATGTATTGGTTTCCTCGTCGTACTTAAAATGGTTTTCCTTGAATTCCTCACTGCTAAAGTTCAAATACTTTGAGTATGGCACATCCTGTGCATGGAGGACTAAAGTGACACATAGTGTCAAACAGAATAATACAAACCTTTTCATATATAATGTGTATTGAATATTAAACCCAAATCGGTCATTAGATTGTTACGCGCTAATGAAGCCATCTTTTTGTCATTTGTTGAA
Organism: Bacteroidaceae bacterium; assembly: GCA_017548165.1. GTDB lineage: Bacteria > Bacteroidota > Bacteroidia > Bacteroidales > Bacteroidaceae > Physcousia. Next base: position 28,728 of record JAFYMW010000010.1, on the reverse strand, counting down.
AAATAAGGATATTATCATCATAACGCTAATCACCGATTTGAGATAATTGGTGCCCGATAAATGCTCTCTTTACCGGACACCAATATATATGTTCGTTAATAGCGATTGCTATGTCCTGGATTACCAGATGGTGATACGCTTGTCGGCGGGCAGATACAACTTATCACCCTCATTCACATCATACAACTCATACCACCTGTCTATGTGCTGGAAGATACCATTCACACGCACCATGTCAAAAGAATGAACATCCTGAAGATTCTGCTGGATTTGTTCCTGAGAATATGAAGAACGATAGCGTAAAGCGTAATATTCGAAGAATGTCTTGTGTGCCTCCTTGATTTCCTCGTCGCTAGCATTCTGGTCTGTCAAGTACTCGGTCAGGGCATCCAGAGCTATGTTCAAGCCACCAAGGTCGGCAACATCCTCGCCGACGGTTTTATTGCCATCTGCCATAACGCCAGGAAGAATTTCAAAGGTGCTGATCTGCTCAATAAGTGCTTTGTTCAAGGCATCGAACTTCTCTCTGTCGGCTTGATCCCACCAGTTGTGCTCCAATCCATTTAAGTCATACTGGCTACCTTTCACATCGAAACCGTGAGTGAACTCGTGACCTATCACATAGAACATAGCATACATCTTGGCTACATCCATACCGGGTGTGTATTCGGGTTCCATCATAAAGGCTGGCAATATAACCACTGAGTTGCTCATGAAGAAATGAAATGCATTATAAATATATGTTGGTATGCCACCAAATCCCAATATACACAAATTCATAGTTTCTTCTTTTACATTCTCACCCACCAAATGCCTAATGGCACTGATGCGAGCCTGCTTCATCTCGAGCAGATCGTCAGCGAGCAAGTTGCCGCGCAATTGGGGCAATCCCTCCTCAATCCATGAATCAGGTTCGCCAATGAAGAACTTCATTTTGGCCAATTTGGTCAGAGCCTCAGCCTTGGTTGTGGCCGATAGCCATGCGTTTGCCTCAATACGCTTGGCAAACACCTCTCGCAATGACTCGGCATAAGCAGTGAACTCTTCCTTTGTTTCGTCGCTGACATACTTCTCACAGAAGTAGTATGACAAGGGATACATGAATAGTTCGGGCATCAACTTTTCCATAATCTCTTCTGTAGTAGCAACAACACCACTTGTAACTTCCTGGGTATACTGGTCACCGCAATAGAGATAAAGTTCTGTCCTTACGGCGTTTAGTACAAAGTCCTGCAAATCCTCAAAAGGGCACATAAGTAATTGGTCGTACATCACAGACAAGCTATCTTCCTTCACGAACAGGTCTGGGTCGAAATCAGCACCAAGACCCTCCACAACATAAGCAAAGAAATCTTCTTCACCAGCTGCTCTGGTCTTGCTAAAATACTTCACGCCAGTACTGAAGTTGAGGTGCTTGCCAAATGTTCTGGATTCTTCTTCCTCACCTTCTTCCTCACCTTCTTCGCCTTCGAGGCTAGACATCAACTTGGCAAAGACAGGATCAGGAACAATAGTGAAACAAACTCTATCATCATCAGGAGAAACTGCGGTGTACAATTTCATCATACAGTCGAGATAACCATTTGTGATATACTTGCCACAAAGACGGCCCAAAGTGGGTATATCCTCAGCAGCCATAATTTCTGCACTAAGGGTGCCATAGAGTTCATCTACGAATTCAACATTAGCCTGCTGCTGCTCTCCATTCTTAAGGCGACGGAAAGATTCATCGAGGGTCTTTTTTGCCTCCATCTCTTCGAGAACGGCTTCTTTCTTCTCCTTAATAGATTTATCAACATCGACCATCCATCCCTTGTTTACGTCTTCATTGCCAATGCTTTTAAACCATTCTCCATTTACATACATGTAGAAGTCGTCGCCGGGCTTAGCAGATGTTTCATCGCCTTCCGATGGATTCTCAATAGGATCGTCGACATCCAGATCCTTTTCTTCGCTACAAGATGCGATACTCATTCCTGCTACTAACAACAACAGTGCATAGAAGCAGTTCAAGAACTTAATCTTTTTCATACTTGTTTTTTTGATTAATTATAAATAAATTTTTCTCTATACAAATTATTTGCGAATTAGATTTTCTCCGTTTTTAACTTGCTCTACTATTCGCAATGTTGCCTTGCTCAAAGGAGGCACACTGGATGGTATTGCAAATTCTAACTTCGTATCCTTCTTATTGCTCTCTTCCTTTGCCTCTTCTTGCGAAAGGAATTCGTGGTCCACGACATAGAATTCTGTCATCGCACGGATGGTAACGGGAGTGTCCGAGTTCATTGCCTTGCGGATGAGTTTGCCTCTACCCTCTGCCTCCATCACAAAAGTGGCTTCCATCAAGTCCTTGGCGGAATATGTGCCCGCCTCGTTTGCGGGGAAGGCCTGGGAGATGTAAAGCTGATTTACCTTCATGGTCAGCCCCAGGAGTTTCAATGGCCAGGGAGAGATACTATGGCTCTTTTTCCTTGCCAGAGCGTCCTCTGTGGAGGTAAACACTCCAGAACTCTGCTTCTGTATGATGGAGGCACCAGACTTGCCCTTCTTTTCGTAATATCCAGAAGGTTCTGTATGGAACGACTTGGGAGCTTGTATCTCCTCGTCGTCAAGGTCGAAAATAGAGACGGCGAAGATGGATTTGGAATCCTCGTCATACTCCACGCTGTCGACATCATCGATATTGTACAAGGAATAGCATCTGTGGTTGGACACATGCATTGATTTGCTCACTCCAGTCTTCGTGTCCTTGGCGGCAGGTATGAAACGATATGCCATCTGCTCTACAAAGAAGGTAATGGTGTCGGCCGTACTGCACAGGCTGAGATACTTTCTGATGTAGAATATCTGCTTCATGACATTTCGCTCTACTGGCACCACCACCAATTCGGGCATATCATAGAAGCTTTGTTGCATAAGCCACACGGCATTCTTGGGCTGGTTAATGACCAAGGGTTCATATCCCAGGCAACGGATGGTGACAGGATATGCCGTCTCTGGTATGTCCGAGAATGTACCATCTGTCAGGGTGTAGCCCACCACATTGCCGTCAAAATCGAAGATAGATGCTGCCGAAACGGGTATGCTGTCTGTTGCGTCTATCACACGCTCCTGAGCCAAAGTTGGAACAGATGACAACAAAATGCTTGTTATAAGAAAAAGAATACGTTTCATCTATTTATGTGTATATGCGCCTATTATATTCGCTAACAAATTCATTTATCAAAACACGTCAGCAATAACAAAAATAGCCACCAGGAATATCGTTGATAATATGCACAGGCCAATGAACATGTAAATAAGGCTTACGAGCAATGCCTTGAATATGGATTTAATCCATGTGTTGTTGGCATAAACCCTACGGAAAGCTATGGTAAGATACAAGCAAGAGCCTATAATCATAATCCTGTTCAACATCTGCATCGATGTTGCCATGGTAAGGTGCATCACATATATGCATATCATGAGAAATTCCAGAAATGCCGTATAATGCAGGGAAAAGATGAAATGATTAATGCGTGAAAATCTGTTCTTGCGATGAACAAGCCTCACGGCCATAGAAAGAATGGGGGCTGTGAACAATACAAGCATGGGGAAATAGTTGGTCAACATATTGACCATTTCCTTCCAGATGGAATTAATCAAGTCCAAATCATTAGACACGAACTCTGACTTCTTGTTGAAATGATACCAGCCATTATTGTCGGGTACAAATATCTCGTCGGTAATAAGCACACGAGGAATGATAGCTGTCCATTTGTCCTCGCCCTTTCCCTTGGTGTCTTCAAATATCTCCAAGGCGGTAATTATCTCTGAAGAAGATTCTGCCAACACCAATGGTTCCTGCAATTGAATGGTGTCTCGGGGACTGGTCTTTAATTTCTCGGCATATTCAGGGTTTTTCTGCAAGTTATTTATCTGGAAACCTACATAAACCCTTTCGTCTGTGGTATAGTCGAGCACAGAATTAGCCATTCTCTCTGTACCTGAGAAGAAAACGAATATTGTGACGAAGACAAACAACAAGAACATGTTCAACTTTAGCGGATGTTCTTGCGAAACGAATTTTCCAGCCAGGTATTCGTTGGTAAGATACCCAGGACGACGAATCAGATTCCAAAGCGTATGAAAGAATTTGGTATCCCAGATGAAAGCATTGTTCAAGTATTCCAGAATAAATTCCTTCACGGTGGGCGTCTTGCTTGTTGCCATTTGACCACAGTTGTGGCAATACATACCCTTTAGCTCTGCTCCGCAGTTGAGACAATTCTTATAAGGCAATTGGGGGTGTGTACTATTTGAATGCAAGTTTGGTGTATTCTTATCCATACATTTTTTCGTTACTCAGCAAGACGTCCAGGCTATTTTTAACGCATCAAAGTTGCCGTCTATAAGCACCTTTATTAATTTAAATACAAAGTTAAGCCGATATAGTCAATCCTTAAAATAAATAAATGCTACATTTCACTATACACATACTCTAAATATACCAAAAATCAACATTTGTAAACCGAAATGTATACATGCAATGCGGTGAAAATTGATAAAATTTACTTAATTTTGCATCAAGACTACACAAAACTACAATTGTATACATAGACAATATACAGAAAACACGCTTCTCAACAGAAGAATTATTGCACGAAACATAGAAGTCTAATAGAAAATCACATTCAAAAAAAAATATATCACGTTTTAATATGACCATACCTTTCTGGAGCAAAAAGATACTGACACTCCTGGCGCTGATACTGACATGCTGTTGCGAATGTTTTGCAAATGAAGACCTTTTCCGACAAGCCAGAGCACTGCAACGTGAAGGAAAATTCGATGAGGCCATCGAAGCTTTCAAGAACTATCTGTCTCAGCCAGAAGATACAGATGAATTCAGTAAGCAAGAGCTAATAATGCACACCGAGGCATTGATGCAACTGATGAACACGTACCAGAGCAAGGGAGATCCCGAAACCTGTATAACTACCCTAAAGGAGGTGCATAAGGCTTCGCCCATCATACAGAAACAATGCCTGAGAGACTATTACTCTGTGTTGGGATATGCATTGTCGCGTACAGAAAACATGAAGGAGGCAGAAGAAACGATGCTAAAGGCATTGACATTGCCACTTCATCAAGCTAGTCCCGAGCGTTATTTCCGAGACTATGCCTATGCAGCAGCTGTATTCTATTGTAATCCCGAATACCAGAAAGAGGTAATCAATTGGTGCGAAGAAGCATTATTGCAAGCCAATTTATGCGAGAACACCTCTGGAAAGCAATGGGTGACAGCCATGCTGGGCTCGATATACAAGAAAAATGGCCGTCTAAACAAAGCCCTGGAACTCTATAATCAAAGCAAAGAAGAGGCACGAGCAAGAAAAGATGATCTGGGGGTAATAAACAGTCTGCACAAGGTAATAGACATCTTTCTATACTGGGACATACCCGAATATGCCAACCGATATGCTTCGGAGGCCATACTGGTAGAGAAAAATATGACATCGAAAAATCCGATGGTCTCTACGCAAACATATATCAACAAAGGACGAGCATTGCATCAACTTGGAGAGACTGATTCGGCATCTTACTATTCCGAAAAGGCCAGAGAACTATGCCAATCGCTGCCCTACAACAGTGGCATGGTAGATGTTGACCTTTTGCATGGAAGCATATTAACACAAAAGGGTGGCGAGTCGATGCAGGCAGGCATTCAAGAGTTGGAGCGAGTTTGTCAACAAGGCACCACCACCAATCGCGCAAAGGCATATCATGAATTGGCACAAACATTTTTGAGGATCGAAGAGTTTGGCATGGCAGAGGTGATGCTTGACAGCATGTATGCTCTGCTAAACATAAATGGTTCTCCCACATACATCCGCCTGAACTATCAACCAATCTTGGATTACTACCTCAAGACCAACAATCAAAAGAAGGTTGAAAACTTCGTTGGTCTAATGTTGCAAGAACAGCAGGCCTTCAATGCAAAGAAACTAAACTATAACTTCGTAGAAAGCATTCTCAACCTACAAACCGAGCAAAAGAAACAGAGACTGAAATTGTTTCAACTGACACAGACCAATAATCGCCTATGGCTGCTCGTTTGTTTTGTGTTGTCTCTGCTAATCGCTTTCATTATCGCAGCACTCTTTGTAAAACAAAGGAAACAGCACAAAGTTCAGATGCGACAGGCTGATGAGAAACTCAGTTCCTTGATTCAAAAGCTGAATCAGTCGAACGCGGAAAAGGAAATGAGAGCGCAAGAAATCAATGATTTTTTGAAAGACAAGGACAACCGACAAGAATTGGAGACATTAACTCCATCTATACTTCAAACAAATGGCGAGTCCAAATTTCGTCAATGCTTTGAAATGCTATACCCTCTTTTCCTTCCTCGTCTGCGAGAGAAAGTACCTTCCGTTACTCGTCGTGAAGAACTGCTCTCCATGCTTATCGTGCTGAAGCAAGACAACAAGAGAATAGCAGAACTCTTGGCCATTGCCCCACGAAGTGTATTGATGCTTCGCCACCGTTTCCGCAACAAAATAGGCATGACCACAGAAACTTCGTTAGAAAATTTCATCGAAGAGACTCTGGGATTCACCAACACCCCATCCCCCACCCCCGAAACAACACCCAATGCACAGGAAGACAGAGCAGAAATGTAGATAATTGCAAAAATATTTACAATTTATAGGAAACATTTTGCCGTTTCTTTCCTTTTCAGAAGGAAAATGGCTAACTAATGAGGTTTCATAGGCATCAATATACAATCATCACAAGGACAAAACTTCCTTAGTTGGAGCATACAAAAAAAGGAGATGTGCTATAGACCATCTCCTAAATAATATTTTAACTCTAAATGTTAGAAAACTAATAAGTGTAGTTCACCGATACTGCCTCGCCGTCGAGGATAAAGGTGCAAAGTTGGATTTGGTTCTGCTTGTTTACAGAATAATTGAAATCTACCTTATAGTCTTTCTTGTTCATCCCTGCAGGATAGTCCACGGAGATGCTTCCCAATAGGTGTTGTGAGGGTTTGCCCAGCAAACCTGCATAATAAAGATGCTCAAATCCGAAACAACCCAACTGCTTTGATATGGTTTCGGGAAGGAGACCATTGACATTGTAGTAAGAGGATGGAGTGCAACGATAATATATTGGGGCGTCGTTGTTCTCGGAATAGGTTATCATGGAGATATCACCATTCTTATATTCTATGCGCGCACTGGCGTGAGAAGCCTCGGCACCAAAGTTCATATCATTGATGGTCTTTTGCCATGCAACGAGGCGTCCCTCGGAATAAGTGAAGCGATACTCGTCCTTATTGACCAACAAACACTCCATCAGATTATCTGCATTTAGCGTCACCTTCATTACCATTCCGGATGTGTTTCGTATGGTAATAGAGTCCTTGCCATAGGTTAGATTACTAATATACTCTACTGGAACATTTATTGGATTGTACAAAATTCCAGAGGCTGAGGTCAGACGCATGTCCTTGTATTCAAAGTTCCAGTCGTAAACACCCTGAATATTACCGCTATGCACTATAGCCTTGACATGCGCATCCCCACTGCCTGGCAGATTGGGTTGAACATCTGGTTGGGGAACAGGTTCATCGCTTGAGCATGAAGCAAGGAGTGTGGCTATAGCAAAGAAAAATGCTGTGTTTAAGGATTTTAGTTTCATTGTTATTTATATTTTGATTGCTAACTATCCCTGTTGGCTACGTTGCTCATCAATCTTCTGAAAGTCCTTCTTGCGAAGTTTGAAAGAATGAGTGAGGTATTTGTCCAAAACCACGGGATTCTGTGAGAGTTCTTCGGGGGTGCCATGAAATAGTATCTGTCCCTCGAACAGCAGATAGGCACGATCGGTGATACAAAGTGTTTCCTCTACATTATGGTCGGTGATGAGCACACCGATGTTCTTCTGCTTTAGTTTCCAGACGATGTACTGGATATCCTCCACGGCAATAGGGTCTACACCGGCAAAGGGTTCGTCGAGCATAATGAACTTTGGGTCAATAGCCAGACAACGAGCTATCTCGGTGCGTCGGCGCTCACCACCTGACAGTTGGTCACCAAGGTTCTTGCGCACCTTCTGCAAACGAAATTCTGCAATCAGGCTCTCCAACTTTTCCTTTTGATAGTCCTTGGGCTTACCAGTCATCTCGAGCACCGAGGCAATATTATCCTCAACGCTCATCTTGCGGAATACAGAAGCCTCCTGTGCCAGATAGCCAATACCCTTACGTGCACGTTTGTAAACAGGATCTGTGGTAATCTCCTCGTTGCCAAGCCAGATGTGACCGGCATTGGGAACTACCAAACCTGTAGTCATATAGAAACTCGTTGTCTTGCCTGCACCATTGGGTCCAAGCAAACCTACTATTTCTCCTTGGTGAACATCGAAAGAGACATTATTGACAACGGTGCGTTTACCATATACCTTGACAAGTCCCTCGCTACGAAGTTCCATTTTCTGCTGATTGTCTTGCATATTCATCTTGTTGGCAAATTTACGAATATTTATCCATATGCATGCACTTGACATGTTAATTCTCCTTGTTCAAGAGTTAAATTATCACTAATACTCCTCGATTTTTCACATAGGTTGGGATTTTGTCCTTGGCAAGTTGCCCATTCTTCAATTAAAAGCAGTAACTTTGCAGACGTAATATTATATATGCGAACTGTTATATATGTTTCTTAACAAGGGAATAACAAAATTCGGAGAATATCTGTGCCTGATGGGCAGGGTGATGTCCTTGCCCGAAAGATGGCGTATGTTCTTCAAACAATATGTCAAGGAAATGGCGGCATTGGGTGTGGACAGTATTGGTATTGTTCTGCTCATCTCGTTCTTCATTGGTGCAGTAATATGTATTCAAATTAAGGTGAACATTGCATCGGTATGGATGCCACCATTCACCACTGGTTACACCACTCGTGAGATTATGCTTCTGGAGTTTTCCTCGAGCATTATGTGTTTGATACTTGCTGGTAAGGTGGGTTCGAACATAGCCTCGGAGATAGGCACCATGCGTGTGACCCAACAAATTGATGCACTAGAGATTATGGGCGTGAATTCGGCAAGTTTCATTATCCTGCCTAAAATCACCGCATTGATAACAATGATACCTACATTGGTAATCTTCAGTATAGCCTTCGGTATCATCGGTTCGTATGCCACCGCCTATGCTGGCATTATATCTGTGGACGACCTCACTCTGGGTTTCAAATACGATTTTAACCAATGGTATGTATGGGCAAGTATTATCAAGAGCATATTCTTTGCCTTCATCATATCCTCGGTGAGTAGTTTCTATGGTTACAATGTAGAGGGTGGTTCTTTTGATGTTGGTAAAGCCAGTACCAATGCCGTAGTGAGTAGCAGTATGCTAATACTTTTTGCTGATATCTTCCTAACTCAATTGCTCGCATGATAGAACTACAGGACTTACATAAATCTTTTGGAGACAAGGAGGTCTTAAAGGGCATCGATGCCATTTTTGAAGACGGAAAGACAAACTTGATTATCGGTCAGTCTGGTTCGGGCAAGACTGTTTTGATGAAAAACATCGTGGGACTTTTCGAACCAGAAAAGGGAAAGATTCTCTATGATGGACGCGACTTTGTCAAAATGACAAGAAAGGAGCGTGTAATGCTTCGTAGAGAGATGGGAATGATATTCCAGGCTGCGGCATTGTTTGACTCTATGTCGGTATTGGAAAATGTAATGTTCCCTCTGGACATGTTCTCGGACATGAACATAGATGATCGTGTAAAGAGGGCCAAGTTTTGTCTGGAGCGCGTTAATCTGAAAGGTGCAGAAGAGAAATTCCCAGGTGAGATTTCTGGTGGTATGCAAAAGCGTGTTGCCATAGCCAGAGCCATAGCCCTAAATCCCAAGTATCTTTTCTGTGACGAGCCTAACTCTGGTCTTGATCCTAAGACATCTCTCGTCATCGACGAACTAATCCACGGCATCACCGAAGAGTACAAGATGACCACCATCATCAACACCCACGACATGAACTCGGTTATGGGTATCGGCGAAAACATTATATATATATATGAAGGTAGCCTTGAATGGGTGGGAAATAAGAATCAGGTAATGTCCTCCACCAACGAACGCCTCACCTCCTTCATCTTTGCCAGTGACCTTCTACGCAAAGTCAAGGACGCACATCAGTGATAAGCGGTGAGCGATTAACGGTGAGCAGCTAACGATGAGCGAAGAGCGGTGAGCGGTTAATGGTGAAAGGTGGACAATTTAAGACGAAGTAAACACATATCGCAAAGCTCTCGCACACGGAGATATAGATAAAAACAAGGGACGCAATGTGCTGCGTCCCTATTATTTTTCCATTAACGAATCTGTATCTGTTATCTGCACTCTATCATCTCAACCACCAGCGTCCACGTGAGTAGACCAAAGGTAACATGATTTCCTCGCGAGTACTATCGCCAAAAAGTACATCAAGATAAACCATAGAAATACTATCCATCATCTTGTCCTCGCTAGCATTGGCCACAAGTATACCACCACGTATTTCCTTCTCTTCGTACAAGAACTGATCTATGAGGTCGACAAACTGAGAATACTTGCAGCTGTCCATCTTAGATGCTTGCGACATATTGTCGACATACATCTTGGCATCGCCCTTAGCAAGAAGACTATAGAAATGCTCTGCTGCTCTACGAGCTCCAGCCGAACTCTTTTCACTCAGATCTACGTTATTGTTGCCACCGCATGCGGATAGTAACAATAGCACAAGTATGGGATAGATTATCTTCTTCAGCATCATTTACACTTAGATTTGTTATCTGTCATATTCATGCCTTCTGGCATTACTTCTGACGGATGAACACATTGATAGGACAACCATTGAAGTCCCAACGCTCACGAATCTTGTTTTCAAGGAAGCGACGATAGGGCTCCTTGACATACTGAGGCAGATTGGCATAGAAAACAAATGTGGGTACATGTGTGTCGGGAATCTGCGAACAGTACTTGATCTTGATGTACTTACCCTTGATTGATGGTGGAGGATATGCCTCGATGAGGGGCAACATCTCCTCGTTCAAACGACCAGTGCTGACACGACGACGACGATTTTCATATACTTCCTTAGCTGTCTCAAGTACCTTGAAAATACGCTGCTTTGTCAATGCAGAAGCGTAGATAATTGGAAAGTCTGTGAAAGGAGCCATACGGTCGCGGATAGCCTCCTCAAAGGTTTTCATCACTATAGTAGACTTTTCTTCTACCAAATCCCACTTGTTCACAACAACCACCAATGACTTGTTGTTCTTTTGCACAAGCTGGAAAATATTCATATCCTGAGACTCTATACCACGAGTGGCGTCTATCATCAGTATGCACACATCGCTGTTTTCAATGGCACGAATAGAACGCATCACACTATAGAACTCAAGATCCTCGTTCACTTTGTTCTTCTTACGGATACCAGCAGTATCAACGAGATAGAAGTCAAAGCCAAACTTGTCGTATCTGGTATAGATGCTATCGCGGGTGGTACCTGCAATATCGGTAACGATATGACGATCTTCACCGATGAAAGCATTTATCAGACTGGACTTGCCGGCATTGGGGCGACCAACAACAGCAAAACGAGGGATATTTTCCTCGGGAGTCTCATCGCTATTCTTGGGCAAACGACTAATAATTAAGTCGAGCAAGTCACCTGTTCCGCTACCTGTGGCTGCACTGATGCAATAAGGATCGCCAAGACCCAAAGCATAAAACTCTGCAGCAAGATATACCTCGTTGTTATCTACTTTGTTGCATATCAAAAGTACAGGCTTCTTAGTGCGACGCAATATTCCGGCAACAGCTTCGTCAAGATCTGTAACACCATTATGCGCATCAACAAGAAAAAGTATCAGGTCTGCCTCGTCTGTGGCTAACTGAACCTGCTTACGTATTTCCTCTTCAAAAACATCATCACTATTTACTACCCATCCTCCGGTATCAACTACCGAAAACTCATTCTTACCCCATTCGCACTTGCCATACTGACGATCTCGTGTTGTACCAGCCTCATCACTAACGATGGCATGGCGTGTCTGTGTCAGACGGTTAAAAAGTGTGCTCTTACCCACATTTGGGCGTCCTACTATTGCAACTAAATTTGACATCGCTTTTTCTCCTTAGTATAATTTGTGTTTTTCTTATATCTCTTGTTTTTATGGAAAAGTCAGTCCAAATCGTACCCATATTGTTTCATGGCCTTGGAACTTTGGCGCCAGTCCTTGTCAACCTTGACAAATATCTCTAGGAAAATACTCTTTCCGAAGAATTTCTCCAACGACTTGCGTGCCTCGGTGCTGACCTTCTTCAAAGCCACTCCCTTGTGGCCAATGATGATTCCCTTTTGAGAATCGCGCTCCACATAAATTACTGCATTAATATGGATGTTCTTTTCAGTTTCCTTAAAGGATTCTACCACCACTTCAACGCTATAAGGTATTTCCTTGTCGTAGTAGAGAAGAACCTTTTCACGAATAATTTCATTAACAAAAAAGCGCGCTGGTTTGTCGGTCCACTGATCCTTATCGAAATATGCAGGCGATTCGGGCAACAACTCCTTGATGCGTCCAAGCAACTGATCCACCCCAAATCGATGTAAGGCAGATATCGGCATTATCTCAGCCTTAGGCAATATACCATGCCATTCATCATACTTTGCCTGCAATGCCTGAGGATTGCTCAAATCTATCTTGTTGATGACAACAATAATGGGAACTAGCATGTGCTGCACTTTCTCTATGAAGTCACTATTCTTGTCGGGAGTTTCCACCATGTCGGTAACATAGAGAAGCACATCTGCATCCTGAAGAGCAGAAACAGAGAACTGCAGCATCTGCTCCTGCAACTTGTAGTTAGGTTTCAATACACCAGGAGTGTCTGAGAAACATATCTGCATCTCAGGTGTATTTAGGATACCCATAATGCGGTGACGAGTTGTCTGAGCCTTAAAGGTAGCAATGCTGATACGCTCACCCACTAGCAAATTCATCAATGTAGACTTTCCTACATTAGGATTGCCCACGATGTTAACAAAACCTGCCTTATGACCCTTAGCAGTGATAGAAAGATTATTTTCCTGCATACTCGAAAATTATTTCTATAATCTATTTCTCCTCCTCACAATCCTTGGCACGCTTGGCATACCATTCTTCGCGAGTAATTTCACCCTCTTTGTAAAATTCTGCTGGCTCCTTTGCTGCCTCTGTTGCGCCATCGTATCCCCAAATAAGGTAACTGGCACCCCAAGAAAAGCCTGCGCCAAATGCTGTAAAAATGATCTTATCGCCCTTTTTCAACAAAGGTTCATATTCCCACAAACAAAGAGGCAGTGTACCACCAGAGGTGTTTGCCATATGGTCGATATTGACCATCACTTGTTCCTCAGGCAGCCCAACACGCTCTGCTACAGAAACCTCGATGTTGATATTCGCCTGATGAGGCACAAGCCAATTAATATTTTCCGCACTAAGGCCGTTTCTTTCTGTAACAACTTTTACTGCCGATGACATATTCAACACAGCATGTTTATACACTGCTCTACCCTCTTGGTAAACGGTGTGCTCGTTATTGTCCACACTATCATGGGTGGGCATATTGGCAGAACCTCCTGCCTTCATACGAAGATTGTCCAGACCTATGCCATTGGTACGATAATATCCATCAATGAGACCTATTTCTTCGGTTGTGGCCTCCATCATCACACAAGCGGCACCATCACCAAAAATCGGACATGAATTGCGGTCGGAATAATTAGTCATCGAACTCATATGGTCACCACCACAAAGAATTACTCTTTTGTAACGACCACTTCTAATATAGGATGCAGCAACCTCCAATCCGTATAGAAAACCAGCACAAGCAGCCTCCATATCATAACCGAACGAATTCTTCAGTCCACAAGCCTCGATAAGAATAGAGGCTGTTGAAGGAAAATGATAGTCGGGTGTGGTGGTTGCACAAATTACCAACTCCACGCTATCAGGATCTACACCTGTTTTACGTAATAATTGCTTCACAGCACGAGTCATCATGTAACTTGTACCTGCTCCCTGCTCTGGCTTCAGTATGTGGCGTGTCTTGACACCAATTCTTTCCATTATCCACTCATCGCTTGTTTCAACGATAGTAGACATTTCTTCGTTATCAAGAATATAATCTGGCACATATCCGCCCACGCCTGTAATTACTGCATTAATTCTTTCCATAATTTGTTGTTTTCCACAGAAATGATAATTGATTTTACCAAAATGGTTAAAACGAAGCCTTTTCTCGAAAGATTGAGACATACAGTCCCTAGAAAGCAGAAAAGACTTTAATAACGCCCGCGCGCGTAAAAATAAAAGCCGTAGAGTTTCCGCAAAATGCGAAGGCTCTAACGGCTATTATTTAAGACCCTTTTAGTTGGCAGGAACTTTATTAAGCTTCCTTCTCAATAGCCAACTTGCCGCGGTAGTAACCGCAAGAAGGACATACGGTGTGATAAACATAGAATTCACCGCAGTTAGAGCATACTGCCAATGCAGGTGCTACTGCCTTGTCATGGGTTCTTCTCTTGAGAGTACGAGTCTTTGACTGTCTTCTTTTAGGATGTGCCATTTTCTTTTTACTTTATTTATTAATTTTTGTTTTCAATGCTTCTAATGCAGCCCATCGAGGGTCTACTGGTTTCTCTGCATTCTGAGGTTTAAGACACTCCATCACATTGGGATTACATTCACCATCGGCATGCACATGTCGAATGGGAATTTCCAACGCAAGCATTTCATACAAATGCCACGCAAGATCCAGAGTTCCAGGAGTTTCTGCAACAGTTATCAGTTCACCGTCATCATCATCCTCCTCGCCTAATTTTGCCCTCAAGCTACATGTTCCTTGGATGGGTTGGTCCATCGGTTCCAAACACCTGTCGCACTCCACTTCCACCACACCTTCGTATTGGAATTCCAAATCAAAGGCCTCGGAGGTTCGTTTCACCCGCAATGCGACATCGACTTGTCCATTACTGATTTCCTTACCCTGAACGGCGGAGAAGAAGTCACCCATAAGCACCCAGCGATGCGACACAGCATCATCTGTCATACCCTTAAGGTCAACTATATAACCGTCCATTCTATCCATCGGGGTGCAAAGATACGACTTTTTAATTAAATCCAACAAAATTACAGAGTATTTTTTGCTTTATTATTCAAAATCTTTGCTTTACAATAGCTTGCTAAACTACTACAACTTCAATTCTATACGAAATACTGTTCCTGTTGCCGCATCGCTATTCTTCACAAAGATATACCCTTTATGATACTCTTCAACGATACGTTTGGCCAACGACAACCCCAAGCCCCATCCCCTTGACTTGGTAGTATATCCAGGCATGAAAACCGTTTTCCAACGACTAGGAGGGATACCCTTACCAGTATCAGCAACTTCTATCGAACACAAATATGCTTCTCTTTTTACCATAATGGTAATAGTACCTTTGCTATCCATCGCATCAATAGCATTCTTGCACAAATTTTCTATCACCCATTCAAATAGAGGAGCACAAAGAGGCAACACCAACTCACCTTCCGGCAGATCTACATTAACTGTTACTTTATTACTAACACGACATTTGATATACTCTGTCACATGCTCCACTATCTCTAAAATATTAGTCTGCTTCAACTCTGGCAAAGAACCTATTTTAGAAAATCGCTCTGCAATAAGTTGCAAGCGTTGCACATCCTTACCCATCTCTGGTATAAGAGCATCGTCGGGATAAGTCTCGTGCAATACCTCAACCCACGCCATTAAACTGCTTATAGGAGTACCTAATTGATGTGCTGTTTCCTTGGACAAACCAACCCACACTTTATTCTGTTCAGAACGCTTACTACTCAACAACGCATATATAGCCACCATAACAAATACTGCCACTATACCCAACTGCACATAGGGCCACAGAGCCAAGCGTCGCAGTAGCAGAGAATCGTCATAATATACATCAAGCCACTCTGTTTCAGATAGTTCTATACGCAAAGACTGATGAGGAAGTTCCTTAGTCTCGTCCTCCACATTGCGTTGTAACTCCACCGCCCCTTGAGCATTTATCACCTTCACTGGGATGGTATTATTACTATTCAAAACTTTCAGCACCAAAGACAAGTCGGCATCGGAATCAGCATCGCCCAACGAACGCATTGCCTCACTCCAAGTCTCCATCTTGACTTGTTCCTCGCGCTTCAAGTCGCGGACAAGGTAATGACTCACTACCAACGATGCCACACTGAGCAGCACCGCCACAATGATTAGCATCAACCTAACTCTTCTTATTCTATCAGCCCATTGCATACAAAGAGATAACGCAACACACATCATTTTTATTATATTTGCCAGAAAAAAAGTGAATTAAAACCCGATTTACACATTCAACCGACATAAGTACCAACAAAAATGCTTAACTTTGCCAACCTATGAAACAGTTTCTATATATTTTAGTCTCCACATTGGGCATGTTTTTCATAACAACATGCCTTGCGTCTTGTAAAAAAGATATACCTGAGCCCGCCAACGAAAACAAGAGTCACACTGTCATAGTATACATGGGTGCAGAAAACAATCTCAGTGATTTCTCATTCCAAGATTTAGAAGAGATGAAATCAGCCATCAAAGACATCCCATCAAACTCACAAATTATTGTTTTCAAAGATGCATTAAATAACCCAGAAATTTTTCATCTTACAACTCAAAAGCACCAACTTTGGAAACAATACACCCAAGAACTCAACAGCGCCGACCCTCTTGTTATGAAGAGCGTCATAAACGAAATAATCACCGCCTTCCCGTCAAACAAATACTCATTAGTGCTTTGGAGTCATGGTTCAGGATGGTTTAATCACCCACGTACACCAAGCAGATCTATTATTGTAGACAACAACCAAAACTCAGGGAATAGCAATTTAGGAAGTTGGGTGCATATTAGTGAATTAGCACAAATCCTCTCTACATTACCCAAGATGGAATACATTTTCTTCGACGCATGCTATATGCAAAGTATTGAAGTTGCTGCAGAGTTATATCCTTATTCCAATTACATCATAGGTTCACCCACGGAAATACCTGGTGATGGTGCTCCCTATCACCTCATTATGAAAGACCTTTGCCTAAACAACCCACAAGGTATCATTGAGGGATACGCTTCGGGCTATCCTGGCGAGACAAGCGTACTTTTATCTGCTGTCTGCTGTGACAACTTCCATGAGTTTTGTCAAGGAACAACAAAATACATACAAAAATACTTCAACAAGGACAACATGCCCAAAACGGCAGGCATACAAATATATGCCCCTGCCTATGGCAATTCATACACTAACCAAAGCGAGATGCCTGTTCCCTACGACATACGCTCTACCATGCATCGAGCACTAAACGAGGAAGACTATAAAGAATGGGAACTTCTCTGGCGCAAGACTATAATGTATCCAACAAGAGCCAATAGTTGGGAAACCATTTACTATAGTGGAAGATATGGAAATTTCCATTGCACTATGCAGGATTCCGAACATTACGGAGCCATATCTATGAACATACCCAGTACGAAATACGATAGCAAAGGGTGGAACGAAATGTTCCGCAACAATATGTGGTATACCCTTGGCGGGTGGTCAGAAACAGGATGGTAGTGCCTCATATCACCTACTACACACACTAAGAAGTGCCAGAAACAAAGCTACAAGAGCCTCCATATTAAACATATGGGGGCTTTTTACATTATTTATTAATAGTAGAATGTCATTTTCTCAAAAAAAAATGATATATTTGCACGTGAAAACATTTTAATTAGGAACACATAATGCTATTCAGTAAAGAAACATACATTAAGCGTCGCCATGCTTTGGCAGAACGCATCAAGTCTGGTCTCATAGTATTGATGGGCAACAATCTATCCCCCGTCAACTATCCTGCCAACGCATATCGTTTCCGACAAGACAGTTCTTTTCTCTACTATTTCGGACAACACCGCGAAGGTCTGGTTGGTGTAATTGATACTGATGAGAACAAAGAGTGGCTCATCGGCAACGACATCGACATCGAGGACATCGTATGGTTCGGCCAGGTGGACAGCGTGGCCGACATGGCAGCCCAGAGCGGCGTCGCCAATTCCGCCCCCATGTCCAAGTTCAAGCAGCTCATCGACAAAGCCCAGAGCCAGGGACGCAAGGTGCACTTCCTCCCACCATACCGCCACGACCTCATGATCCAGCTCATGGATTTCACGGGAATACACCCTTCAGAGCAGCGCGCCAAGGCAAGCCTTGAACTCATCATGGCAGTCATCGACCAGCGTGCTGTAAAGTCTGTAGAAGAGATTGCAGAAATAGAGCGTGCTTGCGCCATCGGCTATGAGATGCACACCACCGCCATGCACATGGCCAAGCCCGGCATCACCGAGCAGGAGATCTGCGGACGCATCTCGGGCATAGCATCGGCCAAGGGCTGCATGGTATCCTTCTCGCCCATCGTCACCATGCACGGCGAGATAATGCACGGCTATCCCAGCCCCGCACCCCTCGAACAGGGCCGTCTGCTCCTGTGCGACTGCGGAGCCGAGACCAACGAGAACTACTGTTCCGACCATACTCGTACAACTCCCATCGGTGGACGTTACACTCAGCGTCAGCGCGAGATATATAGCATCGTAGAGGAATGTCACGACTTGGCCCTCTCTGTTGCAGCACCTGGTGTCAAGTGGATGGATGTACACATGGATGTTTGTCGCCTGATGGCAACACGTTTGAAAGAACTCGGTCTCATGAAGGGCGATGTAGAAGAGGCTGTACGTCAGGGCGCACATGCCATGTTCCTGCCTCACGGTCTTGGCCACATGATGGGCATGGACGTGCACGACATGGAAGGACTAGGACAGATATATGTTGGATTCGACGAGGAGACTCGTCCCAACCTTGAACAGTTCGGTACCAATTCTTTGCGTTGCGGTCGTCGTCTGCAAGAAGGCTGGGTAATGACCGACGAGCCAGGTATCTATTTCATCCCTGCACTCATCGACGAATGGAGAGCCAAGGGGGTGCACAAGGACTTCATAAACTACGACCTTTTGGAGACCTACAAGGACTTCGGTGGCATACGCATTGAGGATGATATTCTCATTACCAAGGATGGTTGCCGTTTCATTGGCGACAAGCTCATCCCATACCACATTGACGAGGTAGAGAACTTTATCAACAAATGATAACATTATAAAAAAATTAGGCTAATCACAGGAAAATCTATAAATTCCAGTTTACCAAGCAAATATTAACTAAATTAAATAACAACACCAATGAACAAGTTTATTTTAATGGCAGCTGCCGCTGTATGTGCACTGCCCAGTTTCGCACAGGAAAAGGCTATTCCTGCCGACTCACTCGTATTCACTACTGTAAAGGAAAATGCTGTTACCAGCATCAAGAACCAGAACAACTCAGGAACTTGCTGGAGTTACTCTGCTTTGGCATTCTTGGAGAGCGAGGTTTTGAAGAAGGATCCCAGCAAGACCGATATTGACCTTTGTGAGTCTTTCCTCGTAAGCAAGACCTACACTGATCGTGCTGACCGCAATGTCCGCACTCATGGCGATGCTAGCTTCAGTCAGGGTGGTTCTTTCTACGATGCTATCTTCTGCATGGAGCGCTATGGTCTCATTCCCGAAGGCATAATGCCCTATCCCATCACTCCTTATGGTGATTCACTTTTCAACTTCACCAACTTCTTCCCCCCAATGGAAGCATATGTAAAGGCTATTTCTGGTAGCAACGCAAAGAAGTTGAACCCCATATGGAAGAAGGACGTACAAGGCATGCTTGACAACTACTTTGGCAAGTGCCCCACAGAGTTTGAATACAAAGGCAAGAAGTACACTCCACAGAGCTTCGTTAAAGATTACCTGAAGTTGGATCCCAACGACTATGTATCTCTCACTAGCTACACCCACGAGCCATTCTATAGCTCTTTCATCCTCGAAATTCAGGACAACTGGCGCTGGGCTAGCAGTTACAACCTGCCCCTTGACGAGTTTATGCGTGTCATGGAGGAGAGTGTAAAGAATGGTTGGACCTTTGCTTGGGGTTCTGATGTTAGTGAAGATGGTTTCAGCCGTCGCACTGGTAAGAACAAGTGCGTTGCCACTGTTCCCGACACCAAGAGCACAGCTGGTGTAGGTAGCGACCAGAGCCGTTGGACAGGCGAGAAGGCAGGTGCTAACATTGCACAGGCCGATGCTGCTGGTGAAAAGGTTATTACTCAGGAGTTGCGCCAGGAAGGTTATGACAACTGGACCACTACCGATGACCACGGTATGCAGATTTATGGTATCGCTAAGGATCAGCATGGTAAGGAGTACTTCATGATGAAGAACTCATGGGGCGAATATGGTCCATACAAGGGGTTCTGGTATGTAAGCAAGCCTTTCGTTGCCTACAAGACCATGAACATTGTTATCAACAAGAACGCTATCCCCAAGGACATCCGCAAGAAGTTGGGCATCTAATATCCCACACCATCTAAGGATTCTTATACAGACTGCACAATGAACTACATTTGGCAATACAAAGAGCCAGAGCGTGCAAGTCAAGACAAAGCTATTTCACTTGCCAAGGAGCTGGGTATCAACCCCTCCCTTGGCAAGCTTCTCATAGACAGAGGTATCACTACCCTAGTCGAAGCGAGAAAATTCTTCAGACCTCAGCTCACCGACCTCATCGACCCTTTCCTCTTTAAGGATATGGCAGTGGCCGTAAAAAGGATTAATGAAGCATTGGGACGCAAGGAAAGAATTCTCGTATATGGAGACTATGACGTGGACGGAGTAACTGCTGTTGCACTTGTTTACAAGTTCCTGCAACAATACTCTACCAACATAGACTACTATGTTCCCGATAGATACGATGAAGGTTATGGTGTTTCGTTACGAGGCATAGATTTCGCTGCAGAAAGCGGAGTAAAACTTATCATCGTATTGGACTGCGGTATCAAAGCAATAGATGAAATACAATATGCCAAGGACAAAGGCATAGACTTCATCATCTGCGACCATCATGTCCCAGACAAACAGTTGCCCAACGCTGTGGCAATACTCAATGCCAAGCGTACAGATGACACATATCCCTATGGCGATTTATCTGGATGCGGAGTGGGATTCAAACTCATTCAAGGATTTGCCAAAAGCAATGGTATAGCGTTTTCCGAACTTATCCCTTATCTGGACCTTTGTGCCGTGAGCATTGCTTCAGACATAGTACCTATTATGGGAGAAAACCGCATACTAGCATATCATGGTCTCAGGCAACTCAATCAGAACCCAAGCGTGGGTATGAAAGCCATTATGGACATTTGTGGTCTCACAGGTAAGGAAATAACACTTACAGACGTAATCTACAAGATAGGCCCTAGACTCAATGCCTCTGGCAGAATAGGTAATGGTAAAGAATCTGTGGAACTGCTCATCAGCAAGGACATCGACATTGCCATGCACAAGGCGGCACAGATAAACCATTATAACGAGCAACGAAAGGATTTGGACAAGGCCATGACAGAACAGGCCAACCAGATTGTCGCCTCGCTTGTACACAAGTCTGAACATAAGGCTATCGTCATCTACAACGAAGAGTGGCACAAGGGTGTCATAGGTATCGTGGCATCGCGACTAACCGAGATATATTTCCGCCCTGCTGTAGTACTGACACGCGATGGTAGTGTTGCTGTAGGTTCTGCACGCTCTGTAGCCGGATTCGACATATACAAGGCTATTGAAAGTTGTCGCAACATACTGGAAAATTTCGGTGGTCATACCTATGCCTCTGGACTAACACTAAAGGCGGAAAACATCGCTGAGTTCAAGCGTAGATTCGAAGAATATGTTGACAACAACATCCTGCCAGAGCAGACCAACGCTACGTTGGAAATTGACGATATGTTAGACTTTATCGACATCAACCGTCAGTTCTTCTACGACCTAAAGCGTTTCCAACCATTCGGTCCTAACAACCCCAAACCACGTTTCTGTACCCGCAACGTCTACGACTATGGTACAAGTAAGGTGGTGGGACGCAATCAGGAACATATCAAATTGGAACTCGTAGACAATAAGAGCGAAACCATTATGAACGGAATAGCCTTTGGTCAAAGTTCTCAAGCACGCTACATCAAGACCAAACGCTCCTTCAATATCGTCTATACCATTGAGGAGAACACCCACAAACGAGGTGATATCCAACTACAGATAGAAGATATCGAAACTTTAGGAGTTGACTAACGCTAAAGCATAACTTATCATTATGCACGAGACAAAAGACATACCCAGCCCTTCCGCCCGAGATTGGGCAGAAGGGCTGCTTCATAAATACTGGGGCTACAATAGCTTTCGTGGTATTCAGCGCGAAATTATTGATAGCATCTATGCTGGTAACGACACCCTTGGACTAATGCCCACAGGGGGAGGCAAAAGTATTACCTTTCAAGTCCCTGCACTTGCCATGACAGGAACCTGCATTGTTGTTACACCACTTATAGCATTGATGAAAGATCAGGTTGCACACCTACGTCAACTCGGTATCAAAGCCACTGCAATCTATTCGGGGATGAAGCGCGACAAAATTATTGCAGCTCTAGAAAACTGCATCCTTGGTGATTATAAATTTCTCTACCTATCACCAGAACGTCTCACCTCCGAACTTTTTCTAACCAAGCTTCGTCACATGAAGGTTTCCTTCCTATGCATTGACGAAGCACACTGCATCTCTCAATGGGGCTACGACTTTCGTCCCAGCTATCTGGCACTGGGAGACATTCGGAAGGAACTAGACGACAAACCAGTTCTAGCACTTACGGCAACAGCCACTCCCGAAGTTGTCGACGATATACAGGACAAACTTCTATTTAAGAAGAAGAATGTCTTCCGTATGAGTTTCTCACGTCCCAATCTCCACTACTCACTCTTTCATGCCAGTACCGATGAAGTGGCTCTTTCACATATTCTAAACAAATACCAAGGGCCCACAATAATATATGCAAACCAAAGACAGAAGACCGAAGACATAGCCAAACTGCTATCACTCAAAGGCTACTCTGCCACATTCTTCCATGCAGGACTACCTGACCTAGAAAAAGACTATCGTCAGAGAGACTGGCAAGAAGATAAGGTACGCATCATGGTGTCAACAAATGCTTTTGGTATGGGAATTGACAAACCTGATGTCAGACTCATAGTCCACCTAGACCCACCTGATTCTCTTGAAAGATATTATCAAGAAGCTGGACGCGCTGGACGCGACGGCCAACAGTCATATGCTGTACTCATCTGCAAAGGTAAAGAAATCACCATTCTCCAGCGACTCTTGCAACGCAGTTTTCCTCCTAAGGAAAAAATACAACAGATATATGACCATATATGTTACTTTCTGCAGATAGCAGAAGGGGATGGTTATGAGCGCACACGCGAATTTAACATACACGAGTTCTGTATCAACTTCCATCATAGCTTTTCGGAAGTTCATCCCATGCTGTCACTACTTGAGATGTCGGGTTATATCCGATTCACCGATGAGGAGGAAACCGTTTCGCGCATACATATCACCGCAACACGCTCACAACTCTATGGTTGTATCCATGGTATGGCAGAAACACTCTTCAATCATCTTCTGCGCCGCTACACTGGTATATTCCAAGAGTTCGTCTTCATTGACGAAGAAGACATCTCTCTCAGTACGGGACTTGCTGTAAAGGATATATACGAAACCCTTGTAGCACTCAACCAACGACATATCATTAGATACATTCCGCGCAAACGTATCCCCTATCTTACACTGACACGTCCTCGTGTAGAAGGAAAGGACATTTTCATACCATCGTATGTCTACGAAGAACGCTACGAACGACAAAAGAAACGTATCGATAGTGTCGTCGACTATATCTGCGACGATTCTGCATGCCGTACAGAACAATTGCTAGCATATTTTGGCGAGAAATTAAATAACATATGTCACAATTGCGACAATTGTGATGCCCTTAAGCCACAATCTGTACCAGAAAGTGTCTACGATACCATAGAACAGGATATACGCACCCAATTGTCAGATGGTCCTCAATATGCTTTCAACCTCAATCTGAGCCAATATTCTCCTACCGACATAGAGCATGTCATACGAACACTGACCGAAAATGGAGACCTCATTCAAGAAGGTTTCCAATTAAAAATACGATAAAGAAAAAGTTAGACACCATACCATCATTCTCAATGCTGAGTAAGTACCTTTCAAAAATTACTCGCTATGATAGCATTTAAAAGCTTTGAACCATTGACTTCGAAAGGACACCAGTGAGACATTCCTCCACGGACCTTGTCTACACCAACAAAATCCATAAAGACAATACCATAACTGCGAGGAACAGTATTGGACATTACAATATCCAATACCTGAGAATGAAGCCATGTAGCGTTGCACTTGTAACCTAATGTTGTGGCAGCTGTGCCAAGAAATGTGGAAGAATAACCACTTAAGAAATTTATCGTCCACACTCCCCTACCTGCGCCTTGTGCCACATCAAGCATTCGAGAAACTCCTTGTATTTTTTGCAAACGTTTCTCCTTGTTTGTGGGAGCATAATAGTCCTGCATCTGCAAGGTAGCAAAAGAAGCATCGTAATAACTTGTGATTCGTGCATTATTAGTTCCCTCAGCAGAATGGTTCCAACCTGTCAGCATAGCTCCCTTATCTGTTCCAGAGTACGAATTTCTGGTCAGAAACAGTATTTTACCACGCACCTCGCCCAATGTAAGATGTGGATGAAAGACAACAGCATGATTACCTAATGAGTGAATGTATGCACCAATAAAACTAGACCAGTTAGACTTTTCCTCATCGTCCTCACTCTCACTTTCATGGCGTATAAGCACTATGGCAAACTCCGATGGGTTTGTACTCAACTTAGACAGAATTACGTCTATCGCCTCATGAAAACTTATTTTAGTCCTGAGGGTACTATGATAGATATGTAACACCGTGTCACACAAGGCTGGTCGAAGGTCAAAGGCTCGTACACCACAATCCCATTGCTCGGAAATAGAAAGATGCTGAGTCTTGCCTAATCCTATGTTAACACATAATCCATCTCCCGTAGCCGCATCATGTGCTCCAGGAATGGACATGGCAGAAACCTCCACATCATCCTCTAAAAAACACATCCATCTGTTTCCCTGCCAAGCATGTGTCTGCCCCAAAAGAAAGGAAGTACACATACATAGAACTAGGATACAGATGGAATGTCTCATTATCTCACCATTAACCTTTGCGTTTTTCATTTTCAATCCCGTTTTACGGTCTTGACCTTCGTCATATCTTTTGTAAGTACGCATCACGATGCGTACATCCATACATATTTGAGACTCGGACGATGAACGCAACGTCCCTACTATTCACTCATCCGCTCAACGTTCCATCAGGAAGTGCTTGAAGGCGGAGAAGTCGTTGGGCATCTCTACGGATTGCTTCTGGCCTTGCATGAAGGCGGCAAGACGGGCGGGGATTTCAACATCGGTGGCGCAGATGTCGTCCACTACCTGCTTGAACTTGGCGGGATGGGCGGTTTCGAGGAAGAAACCTACCTCGCCGGGACGAAGGCCGTCCTGCAATGCCTGATAGCCGCATGCTCCGTGGGGGTCGAGCTGATAGCCTGTCTCTGCCAGGCACTGACGCATGGTGCGGGCAATCTGCTCGTCGGAATAGGTGGCACCGGAGATGTGCTCGGTGATGGCCTCGTGGCTATGGCCGTAGAGGTCGAGGATGCGTGCAAAGTTGCTGGGGTCGCCCACGTCCATGGCATTGGCGATGGTGGCGGTGGAAGGACGGGGATTGTACTGACCTGTCTGCAGGTAGTTATAGAAGATGTCGTTGGCATTGTTGGCGGCAATGAAGCGGTCAATGGGCAGTCCCATACGACGTCCGAAGAGGGCGCTGCAGATGTTGCCAAAGTTGCCTGAGGGTACGCATGCCACGAGTTTGGGAGCCTGTGCCGAGGGGGCATCGTTCAGTGCAATGCCCTGCTTCTTGAGTTGTGCATAGGCCCAGAAGTAGTAGAAGCTCTGGGGCAGGAAGCGTGCCACGTTGATGGAGTTGGCAGAGGTGAGCTTCATGTGCTGGTTGAGTTCAGCATCCATGAAGGCATTCTTTACCATTGTCTGGCAATCGTCGAAGACGCCGTCCACCTCGATGGCGGTGATGTTCTGTCCGAGGGTGGTGAACTGGCACTCCTGGATGGGAGATACCTTGCCCTTGGGATAGAGCACATAGACGTGGATGCCCTCTACGCCAAGGAAGCCGTTGGCAACGGCAGAACCGGTGTCGCCAGAGGTGGCAACCAATACATTAACAAGGCGCTTTCCTCCCTGCTTCTTGTTGAAATAGCCCAGAAGACGTGCCATGAAGCGTGCACCAACATCCTTGAAGGCAAGGGTGGGACCATGGAAGAGTTCGAGGGAGTAGATGTTGTCCGTCACCTTTACGGCGGGGATGGGGAACGACATGGTGTCGTAGACTATCTGGCGCAGGTCGTCGGCAGGGATGTCCTCGCCGAAGAAGCACTCTGCCACACGGAAGGAGATCTCCTGAAGGGACATGTCCTGTATGTTGTCGAAGAACTCCTGGGGCAAGGGACGGATGCTGGTGGGCATGTAGAGACCGCGGTCGGCGGCAAGGCCCTTGACAACGGCGGTTTCAAGGCTCTCGCGAGTGGTGGGGTTGTTGGTTGAGTAGTATTGCATGATTTTAATAAAGGTGAAGGACCCACCCCTGACCCTCCATAGAGGGAGGGGGATGTTGGAGGGGTCGGAGTAATCTGAATAATCTGAGTAGTCGGAGTAGTCGGAGGTTTCCGTTTAATCCACCCCCTCCCCCTACGGGGACTCCCCCTGTCTCAGGGGGAGAAAGTGGGTGATAGCGTTAACTGTTGTAACTACTCCCTCCCCTTGTGGGAGGGCTGGGGAGGGGTCCTCCTTTGATTAGTATATTTCTGGTTGGTATGTTTGTATTTCTGTTTTTTTATCCTGCATGAAGGCAAGGATGAACTGGTCGTTCTCCAGGAGGCCATAGGAGCCATGGCATGCGGCATCCTCGTCGAAGGTTTCCACGGCATCGGGGGTGATACCCGGGTACCAGATGGCGAAGGGGATGGGTTCGGCGGTGTGGGTGCGCAGGTCGATGGGTGTGGGATGGTCGGGCAGGAGGGCTATGGAGAGAGGTTCGTCGAAAACCTCCGCAGCCTGCATGATGGGGCCGAGGATGTACTTGTCGATATTCTCTATGCACTGGATTTTAAGTGCCAGTTCGCCATCGTGACCTGCCTCGTCGGCGGCCTCGACATGAAGATAGACAAAGTCGTCGGTCTTCAGTGCCTCGAGTGCGGCATGTGCCTTGCCGGCATAGTTGGTGTCCCAGAGGCCTGTGGCGCCAACAACATCTATGGTCTTCAGTCCGGCATAACGACCGATGCCACGGATGAGATCTACGGCGGTGATGACGGAACCACGCTGTATCTGCGAGGAGAAGCGCTCCGTAAGGGGCATCATCTGTGGGCGGTATCCCCCACCCCATGGCCAGATGCTGCTGACGGGGTCCTGCCCCTGCTCCAATCGCTGGGCATTGAGGGGATGGTACTTGAGGAGAACCTGGCTCTTATAGACAAGTTCGGTGAGCAGGCGTGCCGTCTCCTCGGCCTCGGGAGCATCGGCACTGAGCATGTACTCGCGCCAGGGCTTGCCGGGTATGTCGTGAGGAGGGGTGCATCGCAGGTGCTTGTTGCCTCCCTTGATGACAAGGAGGTGGCGATATTGCACACCGGTATAGAAATGCACGCGCTCGGAACCGAGTTCCTCCTGAAGGTATTTTATGAGTATGTCGGCATCCTCTGTCTCCAGACGGCCACAGGAGTGGTTGCGCAACAGGTTGCCATCCAGGGAGACGAAGTTGCAACGCAGGGCGAGGTCGTCGTCAGCGAGCTCCACGCCAATGCTGGCGGCCTCCAGAGGGCCACGACCCTCGTAGACCAGATGCTGGTCATAACCAAGGATGCTGCTATTGGCCACCTCGCTACCGGGATGGAAGCCATCTGCCACGGTGCGCAGAAGGCCACATCGGCCCATGCGTGCCAGACGGTCGAAATTGGGCGTATGGGCATGCTGGAGGAGGGTTTGTCCACCCAATGCCTCGTGGTGCCAGTCGGCCATGCCATCGCCAAGGATTATGATTCGTTTCATATATTAAAGGATAGACCCTCCCCCCTGCCCCTCCACAAGGGAGGGGAGTATATAGTAACAGGGGAATGTGGGTGACCCCTCCCCCCTTACCCCTCCCTGTAGGGCGGGGAGTATGATGTATCTGTAAAAGAGGGATTGATGGGTCACGATTAATAGATCTGTTTAGGGTTAATATTCATTGTCTGTTGTAACCACTCCCTCCCATACAGGGGAGGGTTGGGGAGGGGTCCTTCCGTTTATCACGCCAATGACATTATGTCCGCAAACACACCGGCGGCTGTTACAGATGCACCGGCACCGTAGCCCTGGATGAGCATGGGGTATTCGTTGTAACGCTCGGTGGTGAGAAGGACGATGTTGTTGCTTCCCTCCAACTGATAGAAGGGATG
>JAFYMW010000090.1 GCA_017548165.1 Bacteroidaceae bacterium | reverse complement strand
TTCGGATGTTAAGGAGTGGGGGCTAAACATTAGACACAGTCTTTACGACGAATGACCGAACGGCCTTATTCCACTTCTTGATGTCGTTAACAAATGCAAAAGTATAAAGGATATTGGAATATACAATGACCGATTTGGGTTCAAGATACATATACGCTCAATTTGTCATGATATTTTGCTAAATACCCCGTTGTTTTTTAGGTTTATTCTAGATTAGATAGCAGATGCCTACAATGAAAATTGAGTGATGCTAACACTCCTGGCATGTTCGCATTATGCTGTTTTTCTTCTGAAACTGCTATATCAGAGGACTTTTTTTATAAAAAAATACGGAAATAGTGCCTATGAAAGATAAGCTGTTTTTACAGAGCAGTAGTACCTACTTTGCAAAGTCAGTAGTATTGACTTGGGAAAGTCAGTTATGTTCTATGGACAAGTTGGTATATTGTCTGTCCTGAAATGCCTATTGAGAAACGAATATTTGCGCGTGAACAGGATGATGGTTATAAATATGCGATTCTCAAGAGGTGTTTTGTTAAGTTTCTTTGAGTGTCCCCATCGCCCATCCGACCTATGGCAAAGACAGATTAAACGGTTAGCCGGGGGGGGACACACCATATGCCATAAACCCCAATTGGTCATTAGCACGTAACAGTCTAATGAACCGATTTGGGATAATATTTCTTTGTCTTTTATATGTTGTAGAGAATAAAATACTATCTTTGCGCTATGAAAACAAACCAGAATCATTCACTATACCTTAATCAGGAAAACATTTCCCGCTCTGCAGATGGCATAGAATATCATCCTCTGCACCCTTTTCTGCCTGAAGGATGCCGTGTGTTGTTCCTTGGTAGTTTTCCTCCGCAGAGGAAGCGTTGGTGCATGGATTTTTTCTATCCTAACTTTATTAACGACCACTGGCGAATTGAGGGACTTATCTTCTTTGGCGACAAGGATTATTTTGTTGACACAGAGGCAAAAACTTTCCGCCTTGATCGTATCATACCATTTCTTGAGCAAAAGGGTATAGGATTCTACGATACTGCCACGGCTGTGCGTCGTCTGAAGGACAATGCTTCGGACAAGTTCCTTGAAGTAGTTGAACCTACCGACATTCCCGCTCTGCTTGGTAGCATCCCGCAATGCCGTGTAATCGTTACCACAGGCGAGAAAGCTACCCAAACTATATGCCACACCCTTGGCATCCCCAAAATGCCTTCGGTGGGCAAATATGAGGCCATTTCAGGAGTGAAGACGACCATATCTGCTGATAGAACATCCACAGAACGAGAAATCTTCCTCTATCGTCTTCCTTCATCTTCTCGTGCATACCCCATGTCATTGTCCAACAAGGCCGAGGCATACCGTCAGATGTTCGAGTTTTGTGGGGTGGAGTAGAAGGGTGAGAACAATTCTCGTTGTCGAAATCCTTATTTTTGTCATATATATATCTATTGCTGTTCTTTATCCCTCATCTATAGATAGTTTTACATCATCATAATTCTTTTTTCGTTTACTTAATCGTAACTTTGAACGATGTTCGGAGTTACTTCCGCTCCGAAAGCAAAAATTTAACAAGCTTAGTTTTGTTTTATCGCTTGCTTATTCGTAACTTTGTTGTGCGAAAAGATAAACTATAATGACACGAGAAGAGATAGTACTGACATATCTGCGAGAGCACGACATACCATTTACCAACTATAACCATCCCAAGGGAAAGACCATTGAGGAGGCGAAACTATGGTGGAAGGATGATGGTAGCGTGCATTGCAAGAACATATTTCTACGCAACCATAAGGGCAACCGCCACTATCTGGTGTGTTATCATTGCGACCATAATCTAGACATACATAGCTTGGAGCAACGATTAAAGGCAGCTCTTCAGAGTCGTGGTCTACCAGCACCAGGAAAGCTTTCCTTTGCCTCTCCAGAGCGCATGATGCGCTATTTGGGACTTGAACCAGGTAGTGTGTCCCCCTTTGGCTTGATCAACGATGAGGAGCACCATGTGCACCTATTCCTTGATGCCTCATTGCAAGAGGCCAGTACGCTCAGTTTCCATCCCAACGATTGTCGTGGCACGGTAGTGATAGCCAAGGACGACTTTGAGCGATACCTCTCTCTCGTGGGCAATACATACGAATATATTCAACTTTATGATTAAGGCCACCTAAAACTAACCTCGTTTCAGTTTTTGGCATGTTGGTAATATAGCAGACAGAAATTCACCCCTATGATTAAACATATCATATTCGACCTTGGAGGCGTGCTGATAGATCTCGATATGCCTCGTTGCCTGGAGAGCTTCCGTGCTCTGGGTGCCGATCCTTCGGTATTGTTGCAACCATCCGCCGAGTCGAATCAACAGGGTAGGGCAAAGGCTACCTTGTGCGACGGATTGGTGGCAAATGGTGCTATGGACTTGTATCAGACAGGCGATATCAGTACCGAGCAGTTCGTAGCCGGCATTCAGCATTATTGTATGCCAGGTACTACCGCCGAACAGGTGCTTGATGCTTGGAACGAATGTCTACTCACCATACCCACTTACAAACTCGAATTCATCCACGAACTCAAGTCCCAGGGTTATCACATTCATCTCCTTTCAAACACCAACGATGCCCATTGGCAACACATCGCTGATACGCATTTCGGAGGCAAGCCGGAGGACTATTTCGACACCCTCTTCCTCTCGCAAGAGATGCATATGTCCAAACCCAACGACAACATATTTCTTGCCGTACTCGACCGACTTGGTGCCAAGGCCGATGAATGTCTCTTCATCGACGATGCTCAGACCAATGTTGATGCCGCACAGACACTGGGTTATCAGGTCTACAAGGCACCAGTAAAGTATGACTATCGCACAGAAATCAACGAAATTTTAAATCCTATGACATATACTAGCACTATCATCGTAGAGGACAAGCATCTGGCTTGCACCGTAGGAAGTGGCGATCTCCCCGTATTGGCAACCCCAATGATGGTGGCACTTATGGAGAATGCCGCCATGCTATGTGTTCAGTCCGAACTTGCCGAGGGAGAGTCCACCGTGGGAAGTCAGATATCCGTATCGCATATCAAGCCAACGGCTCTGGGTAAGAAAGTCAGTGCCAAGGCCACTCTCCTCTCTCGCGAAGGCCGCAAACTCACCTTCCATGTCGAGGCGCACGACGAAGAAGGTCTCATTGGCGAAGGCGAACACACACGCTATGTCATCAACAAGGAAAAATTCTTATCGAAACTTGGAAAGTGAAATTCTTATGGGTTAGTTTTCACTTTTATTCTCCTTCGCTCATCAAGCTTCGCAAGTCTGTTTTCAGATTTCCGTTTAAATAAAATACTATGCTACGTTTAAATTGTTTTTTTCAGGCCAATGAAGGCCGTTATGATGAGGCTTTGCAAGCAGCAATAGCACTCACCGCAAAGAGTCAATCACATCAGGGTTGCAAGGCCTATGATGTTTTTGAGAGTGCCACCCGTGCAGATGTTTTCATGTTCTGTGAAACCTGGGAAGACCAGGCATCGCTCGACTTGCATGAGCAGACTCCCGAGTTTGCACATTATGCAGGTATCCTTTTGGATTGTGGACAATTAAAGATAGAGAAGTTTGAACTATGATGATGATGGATGTTCGCTTTGAGCACGGTAACTCGTGGACACATCTGGCCGGGGTTATCTTTGCTCTCAGTTGTATCTGGCTCATTTGGCCAGCAGCCGCCGTAGGGTGGCAGATGTGCATGGGAGTGATATTCTATGTCGTGGGAATGTTTTTGATGTTCCTCTCTAGTACCATATACCATATGGTGCGTCCAGGTCTATTGAAGGCAGCCTTGCGCAAGTGCGACCACATCAGCATCTATGTTATGATAGCCTGCTCCTACACTCCCATAGCCATTGGTGTGGTGGGAGGCTGGCAAGGATGGCTTGTTTTCGGTCTCCAATGGGCCTTTGTCATAGCTGGAGTAGTATATAAACTTATTGCTATAGGCAAGTATCCACGCCTCTCTCTGGGACTTTATCTCTTTATGGGATGGAGTGGTCTGTTCATTGCCGATAGCGTATATCAGCGCCTCTCTGTCTTCTCTATTGCAGGTATTCTGGCAGAGGGACTTTTGTACACCGCCGGAACCTATTTCTTTGCCCACGACGAACGCCCCCACTATCACGCCATCTGGCACATCTTCGTGCTCCTTGGTGCTGTGGCACACTTTTCGTCCGTGCTATGCATCGTGATGGGATGGTAGGGGAAGGACCCCTCCCCAGCCAACGGACCCTCCCCCCAGCCCCTCCACAAGGGAGGGGAGTATAATCTACTGTTTGATGTGGGCATTAGTCAGTTGTAACTGACTCTACCCCTAAGGTAGGGGTAGTACCTCGCAGGGGGGAGGGGGTATGCAAATCTACGCCATTGTCGGTTGTAACCACTCCCTCCCCTTGTGGGCCCTTGTGGGAGGGGTCCGGGGGATTGAGGGGGGCCTAACCGCTCACCTCTCACCCGCTCACCGTTTATTTATTGTTTCATCAATGTAAAATCAAAGCGCAGGCCTCCTTCAGGTCTGTTGGTTGCCGTGATGTTGCCACCATGGAAGAGAACGGCATGCTTTACGATGGAAAGTCCAAGGCCGGTGCCGCCCAATTTGCGCGAGCGTCCCTTGTCTATGCGGTAAAAGCGTTCGAATAGCCTGCTTAGGTGTTGGGGGGCAACTCCTTGTCCGTCGTCTTCAAACCTGATACGACATAGTTTTTCGGTATTCTCCAGAAGGGTGATATATATGTTCCTGCCACCGGAATATGCTATGGCATTCTTGGTCAGGTTGCTGAAGATGGAGCCTATCAGAGAATTATTGCCGGCAAGCGTAACCTCCTCGTTGAAACTGAGGTGCAGTTCGAGGCGCTCTTCTGGAGGCAACACACTCAGTTCTTCTGATATTTCCCTCAGGATATTGTTTATGCATACATTCTCCGTGCTGATCAGTTGGCTTCCCTCCTCCAGTCTTGTTATTAGCGAGATATCATTCAGCAGTTGGCGCAGCCGCTCGTTGTGGGTGTAGCATCTTGCTATGAGTTCCTGGCGCTTTTCCTCGCTCAGGGCTATGCCGGAGAGCAGGGTTTCAAGGCAGACCTGCATGGAAGCGACTGGCGTTTTGAGTTCGTGGTTGATGTTGTTGCTAAGCTGGCGCTTAATCCGGTTTTTCTCCTGTTCGGATTCAAACTGGTTTACTCTCTCTATGTCCTTGCCCAGTTTGCGTGTGCTGAAATAAGCCGCTATGCTCATGGCCAAACTGATGGCTATCATCACAAAGAGGAAGGTCCAGTCGGCTTGGAGCAGTTCTCTGAGTGTGGCAGAATAGGGGATGGCCGTACGCACGATGACCCTCTGGCCACGTGTGGCTGAGTAGAAATACTCGCGCCCGTCGCTTGCCGACTGGCGGCCGATGTGGTAGCCGCTCCCATGCCTTAGTGCGGATGCTATCTCCGGACGCCCGATGTGGTTGTCCAAGGAGTCGAGCGGAATCATGTTGTCGTAAACCACGGCTCCCGACAGGGTTATGACAGAGACACGCAAATCGTCGAAGGGCTTTTCGTGCGAGGCGATGTAGGTCTCATAGGGCAGCCCCTCCTCCACGGTTTCAAGCAGGTGGCGGTTGTACTGTTGCAACTGGGCGCTGAGGAAGTCGGATTTGTACTGCTTCTCCCTCACATACTGGAAACCTATGGACAGAAGGATTATCGTCCACG
>JAFYMW010000089.1 GCA_017548165.1 Bacteroidaceae bacterium | reverse complement strand
CCACAGGCGAGGAAGAGGGTTTCCTGAAGATTGTCAACATGAGTCAGGTACCTGTTGTATGGCGCGATGTCAATTACGATTGGATTAAGGATCGCTTCGTTGGTCACACCGCAGAGGACTACTATCGTTTCCGCGACCACCTCTATGCCGATTTCAACTATCTTCAGGGTCTTGACGACCTCGGTTGTATAGGTTTTGCTGGTGGTTATCCCAGCAATTTGCACGACGAGATCAACAATTTCAGCATCATCGCAGGTGTTTTGGCTCGTAGCGAGGAGTTCGACCTTATTCATGCTCATGACTGGTTGACATATCCTGCTGGTGTTCATGCCAAGATGGTCAGTGGCAAACCATTGTGCATACATGTGCATGCTACCGACTTCGACCGCTCTCGTGGTAAGGTTAACCCCACCGTGTATAGTATAGAGAAGAATGGTATGGACCATGCTGATTGCATCATGTGCGTATCAGAGCATACTCGCCAGACCGTTATCCATCAGTATCATCAGGATCCTCGCAAGTGCGTAGCTATGCACAATGCAGTATATCCTTTGAGTCAGGATTTGGTAGACATCGTTCCCAACAAGACTCCAGGCGAGAAGGTGGTAACATATCTTGGTCGTATTACCATGCAGAAGGGTCCCGAGTATTTCGTCGAAGCTGCTGCTAAGGTGCTCCAGCGTACTCGCAACATACGTTTCTGTATGGCAGGTAGTGGCGACATGATGAACGCAATGATACACCTTGCTGCCGAGCGAGGTATTGCCGACCGCTTCCACTTCCCTGGTTTCCAGAAGGGACGTCAGGTATACGAGTCATACAAGAACTCCGATGTTTTCGTTATGCCATCAGTATCCGAACCCTTCGGTATTGCTCCTTTGGAGGCCATGCAGTGTGGTTGTCCCTCAATCATCTCCAAGCAATCTGGTTGTGGAGAGATTTTGGACAATGTCATCAAGGTGGACTACTGGGACATCGATGCCATGGCAGATGCTATGTACAGCGTTTGTACCAACGACGCTCTGTACAACTATCTCTCCGAGGAGGGTATCAAGGAGGTTGACCGCATCACATGGGAGAAGGTTGGTCTTCGTATCCGCGAGTGCTACAACCAGCTCTGTGGTCGTGGCTATTTCAACAACGACGACTATCTTAATGCCGTCAAGCATATAAAGTAATCATAGAAACGATTACGCTTAATACTTTATAAATCAAAGATTAATAATTTAAGTTATGAAACAGATTTGTTTATATTTCGAGATACATCAGCCTGTTCATCTGAAGCGCTATCGTTTCTTTGAAATCGGCAAGGACCACTACTATTACGATGATTACGAGAACGAGCGTGCCATCCGCGACACCGCCGACAATAGCTATGTTCCTGCACTCACCACTTTGTTGGAAATGTGCAAGCAGAACGACAACTTCAAGTGCTGCTTCTCTCTCTCTGGTGTTGCCATTGAGATGTTGGAACAGTATGCTCCAGAGGTTATCGACCTTCTCCAGCAGATTGCAGAGACAGGCAAGGCAGACTTCCTGGCAGAGCCATATAGCCATGGTTTGGCATCTCTCGGTAGCGAGGAGAGCTTCAAGAACGAAGTAGAGCGCCTGGCTCACCGCGTTCAGGAATTGTTCGGTGTTACTCCCAAGGTGATGCGCAACTCCAACCTCATCTATAGCGACGAGATTGGTAGCATGGCAGCCGATATGGGTTACAAGGGTATCATGGTCGAGGGTGCTAAGCACATCCTTGGTTGGAAGAGCCCCCACTACGTTTACTCTTGCGCCGTGGACAATCGTATTTCTGTCCTCATGCGCGACTATAAGTTGAGCGACGACATCTGTCTGCGCTTCTCTGATAGCAGTTGGGTAGAGCATCCCTTGATGGCCGACAAGTATATCGACTGGATTGCCAACTTGCCCCAGGGCGAGGAGGTTATCAACATCGGTATGGAGTTGTGCGCTATCGGTATGTTCCAGCCCCTGTCAAGCAATATTCTCGACTTCATCAAGGCTCTTCCCGTATGTGCAGCACAGCGTGGCATAGGCTTTGCTACTCCTGCTGAGATTGTTGATCAGTATCAGCCTGTTGATACTATGGAGGTTCCTTATCCCATGTCATGGAACGATGAGGAGCGCGACATCTCTGGTTGGTTGGGTAACACCATGCAGCGCGAGGCATTTGCCAAGTTGTACGAGGAGAAGCTCGTAGGCCGTATTCTTGCATGCAAGGATCGTCGTATCAAGCAGGACTGGGATCGTCTTCAAGCAACCAACAACTTCCAGTACATGACCACCAAGCCTCAGGCTGTGCCCATGTTGCGTAGCTTCTACGATAGTGCTTTCGATGCATTCACCAACTATATGAACATCCTTGGCGACTTCCTCAAGAGAGTCAACGACCTCTTCTCTGAGAATGTTGAGAACGACGAGTTGAATGCTCTCTACACTCAGATTGCCAACCTCGGCGACGAACTCACCGTTAAGGAGAACGAAATCAGCGTGCTCCGTGCACGTCTCGAGAAGTTCGAGGGCAAGGCAGAGAAGGTAGAGGCTGCTCCTGCTATCGAAGAGGAGGCAGCACCTGCACCCAAGAAGTGTGCCGCTAAGAAGGCTCCTGCCAAGAAAGCTCCTGCTAAGAAGGCTCCTGCCAAGAAGGCTGCTGAAGAGAAGTAATTTCAGAGAAAATACTAATCAATTATAACGAAAATGGGTGTGGTAAGTTCTTTTGCTACACCCATTTTTTTCAAAGATATATATACAAAATATCGTCATTTCATATATGGCAACAAAGGTAAGACTACACACCACCGAGGGCGATATCCTCGTGCAACTCTACGACGAGACTCCACTTCATCGCGATAACTTCATCAAACTTGCAAAGGAGGGCTTCTACAACGGCACTCTCTTTCATCGAGTTATCAAGGATTTTATGATTCAGGGAGGCGATCCCGATAGCATTGGGGCTCCTGCTGGCAAGATGCTAGGCACGGGTGGACCTGGTTATAATATACCAGCCGAGATACTCTATCCACAGTTCTTCCACAAGCGTGGTGCTCTCAGTGCCGCTCGTCTTGGTGATGATATGAATCCCGAACGAGAGAGCAGTGGTAGCCAGTTCTACATCGTTTGGGGACAGAAGTACAATCAGGGTCAGCTCAAGCAGATGGAGAAGCAACTTCAGATGCAACAAGAGCAAGCAGTCTTTGATCGTCTTGTGGCAGAGCATCGTGCCGAGATTATGGACTTGCGTCGCAATCGCGACCGTGCTGGCTTGCAGGAACTCCAGGATCGTCTCAATGCCGAAACCCATGCCCTGTGTCAGGAGATGGAAAAGCCTAAGTTCACCGCCCAACAGCAGGAGGCCTATACCACCATCGGAGGCACACCACATCTTGATGGCCAGTATACTGTCTTTGGCGAAGTTCTCGAAGGACTCGATGTCGTAGAGCGCATTCAGGCCTGTCAGACACTCCGTGGCGACCGTCCCAAGCAGGACATTAGTATGACGGTAGAACTGGTAGAGGAATAAGCATTCCTTAATGCGTCGCACTTCTATTGTCATGTTTATGTAAGAGATTATTATACACTGTGTTGTGATTATAGGTTTGAATTATAACTTCAATACCATTTGCTATAAACAGCGAGGTTGTTTTCTAAACCATATCATTTTCATTTCGCAATACCTGAAATCTATACTATGCACTATTTGATAAACACGTTGGCACTATTGCCCATTGTCGTCTTTCTTGTTGTCATCTACAAGAAGGATCGCCTCAAGCCCGAACCAGTCGGTCAGCTCTTCAAGGCTTTTCTTTATGGTGTTCTCTCTGTTCCGTTGTCGTTCGTTATATCCTTACCCTTGCATGCTCTGGGGGCTTTTACTCAGAACCCTCAGTCGGTTTCAGAGGCCATAGCCATATCCTTCTTTGGAGCTGCTATTCCCGAGGAGACGGCCAAGTTGTTTCTATTGTGGTTCTTCTTGCGCAACAACAAGTACTTCGATGAGAAGGTCGATGGTATAGTCTATGCCGCTTGTATAACATTGGGCTTTGCCGCCTTTGAGAATATTATGTATCTCTATGGCTATATCAACAATTTTGTTATGGTAGCTGCCGTCAGAGCTATGTTTGCCATACCAGGGCATTTCAGCTTTGGCATCCTTATGGGATATTATTATTCTTTGGTGGTATTCTATCCCCACTCCAAGCGTCACACCACCAATATGGTCATGCTATGGTGCGGTCCTGTGTTGTTGCATGGATTGTACGACACGCTTTTGTTCTCCATGAGCAAGGTCAATGTCATCTCTTCTCTGGTCATCTTCTGCACCTTCATCTATTTCTGTATCAAGATGTGGAAGTATGTTGCCAAGCGCATCGACGAGCACCTTAAACGCGACATGGCGCAAGGCTCCGAGCAGGATCGTCTTCATGCTATAGAAACTTTCCGTCGCCTTCTACAGAAGGATTCCAAGCGCTACGAGGCCGACTATATCTCCATCCTCGATTCCACAGCTCAGTACTTTAGTGATCAGGAGCAAGTCGAAAAAGCCGATTCTCTCTACCTCGAACTCGTCGATATTTACAAGAGCAAGGGTGATACCCTCTCTATGGCTCATTACCTTTCAAAGCGGGCATACATCAAGCCCTTTGCTGATGCGTTGCCCATCTTAAATGAAGTTTTTGACATATATAACAACAATGGTATGCTCCGCGAAATAGTGTTGACACTCGAAGATATTGGCACCTGCCACATGGAATTGGAGCAGTACCCCAAGGCCCGCCATTTCTTCATTCGGGCCATAAATCTTTTCCAATCGTCAGGCGTATTCACTCAGGACGATACTGGCTCCATTTTGGCACGTCTGTATTTTGACATGGGCGAAGCTTTCTGTCAAGATAGATTATATGACGAGGCAGTCGAGTACTACCAAATGGCAGAGAAGGATCTCAACCCAGATCTATTCTCTCCCACGAATCGTGTCATGCTCTATCGTTCATGCACTGAATGCCACTCATTTCTCGACCAATATCAAGCTTGTTACGATACCTCTCTGCAAGGTTTGGCACTATGTACCGACCCTGAGTATAGCGACATGCGTGCGGATATGCTCAACGCCCTCTCCGATGCATGCATCTTCTTGGGCAAGTACGACGAGGCCGAGCAGTATGCACAGGAATGCATTGGTATTGACGCAGATGCTTACAAGTATGCTTTATGCAACCTTGCTTCCTCCTATCTATTCCGTGGAATGTTCGACCAGGCAGAGCCTATCTATATTAAGAATGGCGAGGAACTATCCGAGGATTTCCTCGAAGACATCAATCGCTATGAGGCTTTCGGAATCATCACAGATGCCTTGCGTCCCGATGTAGAAAGGGTAAAAGCCATCCTTTCTACCTTTCCCGCAAAAGAGGATGTGAGCTGTTCCGATATGTAGACAAAGCTGATAAGCTGGGGTCGCAAATCACGACCTCAGGTCAATCTCGCACAACGATTATTGACTCACGTTCATACCAACTAAAAGACTATGCGGTTAGCATGATAACGGATTTCCCGTATCTGCTAACCGCCTTTTTTCATCCCAAATCAGTCTAATGACCATTTGTTCTTAGGGCGAATATCTTTCCTGTTCGGTGCACAGACTATTATTGTGGTGGGGGAGCAGGTTCCTGTCTGCTGTTCCAAAATGTTTACATCTTCTAGGTGCTTTTTAGGCCTCGAAAAATCCTAGTATCGTCTGCCCTTGGTTGTCGTATTGTCTGGAGGTGAACGAAACATCATCTCGCCACTGACAATGTGGCAATACAGGGTCGAGTAAGTATCGAGTAGCGCACGTTCAGTATAGTCTGCTTATTTTCTGTTAGCATAGAGGAGGGGGTGTGGTGGGAGGCGATGTGTAAGTACTTGATTGCTAGTGCTGTAATGCTTGCTACTACCTGGTTTGTAACACAACCGTTTTCTCCGCCTTCTGAGGAACAATAACCAAGACGCAGGGCAATCCAACCTATTCCTGTTATGAACAATAAAAATATAAAAAATCTTTACATACTTGTCAGCCCCAATGCTCCATCACCCCACACTGCGTTACAACGTGACAGCGTTACAGCTGAAAAATGCGCTATTATCTGCCTGAGGCCGAAAAATACTTTATTATTATAATGTATATATATAATTATAGGTAGGTTCTATAAATTAGCTTTTAGTTATATGACATCTATTGTGCCATAGGTTCAATATTTGAATGAACCTTTTCGTTAAGCCATAAGAGCTGACTCAAACTCGTTTGAAGTTAGCCTTGGCGAGAAAAGGTCGAATAT
>JAFYMW010000088.1 GCA_017548165.1 Bacteroidaceae bacterium | reverse complement strand
CCTTTGAGCAAGGACTGTTCGCGAGCCCCCTTGGCATTGCTGTCCTTCATGGTGATGGTGAGGGTGTAGTAACCCTGCTCCCCGTTGATGATGGCAGGAGTGCCTCCCTTCAGTGTCTCTCCCGGAAGGGCTATGGGTGTCAGGGTGCAGGTGTAGGTGCCGTTCTCTGCATCGAATTTTATCCCCTCGTTGGTGAGGTCGTAAGCACAGGCTCCTTCTGGTATGATTACGTTGAAGGGCAGGCAGATGCCTGCCATGTTTTCCGCAGGAATGGTAAAGGGAAAAGAGGTCAGTTCCTCTACGGCGTATGAGGCAAGTCCTGCTTTCTCCGCCTTGTCGTTGCCGGCCACTCCATGCTCGGTGTAGATGTTGACATAGTTTATGCCACTGCTGGTGCTTCGTATCTTGTATATGTCTTCCGTGGAGGTTTCCTCTATCAGGTATATGCCGGCATCGGATTCGTTGTCGGAGAACATGATGTGTCCCCATTGCGAGAGGCGTGGCTCGCACAGGAACTTGCCCTGCATGGATATGGTGTGCCCAAGTCCGGAAGGACGTACGATGGCCACCTCGTCGCCCTCGGCTGTGCTCGTGTAGTGGTCGGGAGAGATGATTTTGAATCCCTCGCTGTTGTGTCGATCGTGCGTGGTGTTATAGCCGATGAATACAGGTTTGCCCTTGTATTTTATGTGGTAGGCACCATGGAATATTGAATTGGAAGAGGAGGACAGACGTATTCTTTCCAGTTCCGTGCTGATGCTGTCGCACACGGACTTGTATTCGGTGGCCTTGTTCGTTGTCTCGTCGTACTCGCCGTTCACTCTCTGGAACAGCTGGGGCGAGGTGGAATAGCCCGTTTCTATCTTCGGTCCCCATGGTATCATTGCGGCACCGCCCTTTGGCTCGATGAATTTCCACTGGGAGGTGCGTATTGTTAGGGTGTGGTTCTGTGCCATGCCTATGGCGTAATCGCGTCCGTCGCCCTCTGCACCAAACCATGTTGCCTTCTGCTCGGGCTGTCCGTCGGGAGAGAGTGCCTTGCCCTTGCCTACGCCCACGAGGCTTGCCATGACATCCAGGAAGTCTATCTGCGATAGCAGTGCGTCTCTGGTTCCTGCCTCCTGGATGGCGGCTGGCCAGTGTACTATGAAGGGTACGCGTGTACCTCCCTCGTAAGCACTATACTTACCACCGCGCAAACCGCCAGTTGGAGAGTGCTCGCCCACGAGTTCCTCTGCCTGATCCTGATAGCCGTCGTCCAGCACAGGACCGTTGTCGCTGGTCAGTATGACGATGGTGTTCTCCATAAGTCCCTGCTCCTCCAAGGTGCGCACTATCTCGCCTACGCTCCAGTCGAACTGTACTATTGCATCGCCGCGCAATCCCATCTCGCTGGTGCCTCGGAATCTCTGATGTGGGAATCGAGGCACATGCACATCATTGGTGGCAAAGTACATGAAGAAGGGGTCCTTGCTGTTCTCCTTGATGAACTCTACGGCATGCGAGGTGATGCTGTCCGCTATGTTCTCGTCCTTCCACAGGGCCTTGCCTCCACCCTTCATGTAACCTATGCGCCCGATGCCGTTCACGATGGAATAGTCGTGTCCGTGCGAACTCTTCAGGTTGTAGAGCAGTTCTGGATTGTCCTTGCCGGTAGGTTCACCCTCGAAGTTCTTGTTGTAGTTCACATAGATAGGTGCCGTGGGGTCGTAATTTGCGACTTCGCTATTCTCTATGAACACGCAAGGCACACGGTCGGCCGTTGCCGCCATGATGTAGGAGTAGTCAAAGCCTATGTCGGGCAGGGCAGGGGAGAGGGGCTTGTTCCAGTCCTGCTTGCCTGTCTGTGCTCCCAGTCCCAAGTGCCATTTACCAAAGGCAGCCGTAGTGTATCCCGCATCCTTAAATACATCTGCCACGGTGTATTGGTCGGGCGAGATAATCATTGTTGCATCGCCTGCCGCCACATCTGTGCCAGCCTTGCGGAACGGATACTGACCAGTGAGCAGGGCGTAGCGCGACGGTGTGCTTGTCGATGCCACGGCATGTGCATTGGTAAAGCGCAAACCTCTCTCTGCCAGACGGTCCACGTTGGGTGTCTTCACTCCCTTGGCGCCATAGCACCCGAGGTCGCCGAATCCCAGGTCGTCGGCATATATCATCACCACATTGGGGCGTGCCTGACGTGAGTTGGACTGATAGTCAGGATTTTGTGTTGCCTCCTGTGCGAAGAGAGCACCGGGCAGTGTGGCAAGGGAAAACAACCCTTTGTTCAGATTTCTCATGATAGTATAGAATTTGTTCAATTTATTTCTGATACAAAGTTATAACAATATATATATATAATGTGTAATTTGTGATGCATAATCCATCGTTTTGGTTATTATCAGTATGTTTTGCTTTGAGAGTTTGCTTATTATTTATATCTTTGTCCACAAATTAGGGCGATATTATAAACTAACAGACAGATAAAGTTGAAAAGAAAATGAAGAAGTTTTATCTCTTCCTTGTTGCCATGCTTTGCGGTGTGGCAACAACTTGGGCACAGGATGCCAACACCTCGTGGACTGTAGGCACCGGCGCAAACGACAAGGCCAACATCACATGGATAGGTTTTGCTGTGCCTGAAGTTAATGACGAAGGCGATGCTGTTACTGAGGTTCCTCTGCACAACATCCACCTCTGTACCAACAAGAATGGCAATAACGAGAAGACTGCCTACATGGTCATCTCCTCTACAAAGGACATCAATGGCAAGGTGGGCATTTCCACCAACAAGCCCGAACCTCAGAACAATGCCTTTGTGGAGTATAAGTTTGAGAATATCACCCTGCAGGCTGGCAAGACATACTATATGTTCTTCTCAACCTCCAACACCAATGTAGCATCATGCGGCCAGCGTATTGCCATTTCTAATGCAAACGGCAACTACGAACCTAAGGTGTATGGT
This sequence comes from Bacteroidaceae bacterium, assembly GCA_017548165.1. Taxonomy (GTDB): domain Bacteria; phylum Bacteroidota; class Bacteroidia; order Bacteroidales; family Bacteroidaceae; genus Physcousia. The sequence goes on along the minus strand of JAFYMW010000088.1, from coordinate 28,688 downwards.
GGTGGCGAGAAGACTTGGCTGCCCTATTTCAAGGTGAATGTGCCCGATGCCAACGCCCTGCCTCCTATCTTCTCTGCTACCTATGGCGAGAAGTGGCTTCGCCTGAGCAACTGCAACAATGCCAACTATGCCTGGAGTGCACCCTCTGCCAGCAAGGCAGGTACTGCACAGATGGACATGAGCCAGGAGAACCAGTTGTTCTGTTTTGTGGGCAACAACACCGATGGCTTCGTTATCTATAGCAAGACTCTGGGCGAGCAGTACAAACTCACCGCCAGCACCTCTCCCGGCAATGGTACCGTAGCATCATGGACCACAGGCACCGCCGCAAAGTGGTACTTGAACATGAGCCAGAATCAGGCCGAGAGCAAGCCCGGCATAGGCATCACCACCAATGTGGCTGGCGGATACTCCCTGAATATGTATGGTGGCAATGGTGGCGACCTGAAGTTCTACGGCATCACCGATGCAGGTTCGCGCTGGACCATCAGCCGCATCAATCCCGATCCTGTGAACATTGCCTTTGCCGTAACCGGCGAGACCAAGTATCCCGAGACCAACACCCGCATTGGCGAGTTCCGCATGACCTACGGCAGCACCACCTCTACAACCACCGTTACCAAGGAACTGGACGGACAGAAGAAGAAAATGTATCTGCCCTATGGCCAGAAGGTGAGCATGAGCACCTGGACCTATCACGGTTGGAACGGCAGTGTGGAAGAGACCGAGGAAGGTACTACCGTTACCTTTGCCGGAGATATGGAGAGCGAATACCAGTACCTTTGGTACCACAACAATCCCCCATACCGTATCCCTGCCATTGCCACACGCAAGGATGGCAAACTGCTGGCCATCAACGACTATCGTCCCTGTGGCGGTGACATAGGCTTTGGACGTGTGGACTTGGTTCAGCGCATAGGTTCTCCCGACGGTACAAAGTGGGAGAAGGGCACCACCATCATTACCGGTAACGAAAGAGACTCATGGAACGGCAACGACGGCTTTGGCGATCCTGCCATCTGTATTGACCGCGAGACAGGTCGTGTGCTGCTTATGGCTGTAACGGGTCACACAGTCTGCGGTAGTGCTACACGTCAGAACCCCAACCGTATGGCACGCTTCTACAGCGAGGACGGTGGCGAGACTTACCACAGTATGACAGAAGGTCGCGACTCCATCTACGACGATATCACCGAGGAATTCTATAGCCTTTGGGACACCGAGGCCTACAAGGCAGGCAACAAAAACAGTACCGACCAGTACACAGCACAGAGTTTCTTTATCGGTTCTGGCCGTATCTTCCAGAGTTCCAAGATCAAGGTGGGCGAGTACTACCGCATCTATGCCGCCTTGTGGAGCAAGGACATGCACAACCGTGTGGCATATTCCGACGACTTCGGCATGACATGGCACATCCTGGGCACCCGTCAGGACATGCCCTTCCCCAACTTTGGCAATGCCAACGAACCCAAGTGCGAGGAACTTCCCAATGGCGATGTCATCATGTCTGCCCGCAAGCCCAATGGCCGTTACTACAACATCTTCACCTATTCCGACATAGAGAAGGGCCAAGGCTCATGGGGCACCGGCACCAACAGCAACATCTCCGCTCCTAGCGACTGGAACGGCACCAATGGCGAGATTACCACTTTCCAGGTGGAGGATGCAGACGGCAACCTGTGCAACATTGCACTCCAGTCCTTGCCTATGGGCCTGAACGAGTACGAGGGTGACGTTCGTCGCAATGTGGGCTTCTACTTCAAGGACATCACCAGCCCCAACACTTATCAGAAGAACGGCAAGAACGATGTGGCGACCTTTGCCAACGGCTGGCAGAAGGGTATGCTGGTGAGCACCACACAGGGTTCTGCCTACAGCACCTTCACCTTGCAGAACGACGGCCGCATAGGTTTCTTCTACGAAGAGACTCCCGGTGGCTACTCTATGGTCTATGTGCCTTTGACAATATCCGAGATTACTGGTGGCAAATATGTCCGCATCATAGGCGATGCACAACCCACCGATGCTACTCCCGTGGAGATTACCTATTCCTACACTCATGGCCAGACCATATGGCACGAGCAGAAGGAGATTGCCTATGTAGGCGAAACATTCCCTCCCATTCAGGAACCAGCCTATGTCCAGGTTAGCGGTTTGCCCGAACGCAAGGTAACTGCCGAGGATGCAGGCAAGACATTCCCTATAGCATGTACACTCAGCGAGGATATTCCCTTCCAGCCCTCTCTGGCTTTTGACAATGCCGTGTGGTATTCGCTTGCCATCCGTGGCACCAAGTACATCAGCTACAATGCTTCTACAAACAAGTTCCCCTGTGCCACCGCCAAGCCAAGTGGCGACAAGGCTCTGTTTGCCTTTGTGGGCAACCCATTCGTGGGATACAAGATACAGAATCTGGCGCTCGGAGCCGACAAGGCTGTGGGCGGACCCGTTACCAACAATGGTCATGTATCTCCTGTAGACTTTGACTCAGCCCCCACTTTCGTGCTGGAGAACAATAGCGGTCATCTGGTTTTGCGCAATACAGCCAATTCTCTGGGCTATCTGAACGACATTAATAGCACATTGGGCTATTGGGTGACATCTCAGGCAGCTACGGATGGTGGTTCCACCCTTACTTTCACTATGGAGAAGGACAATGCCACAGGCATCGTGGAAACGGAACCGAAGGTCGACCCCCGAAGGGACCAAAGTCAAATCTATGATCTCTCCGGCCGTCGTCTCTCTGCCCCTGTAAAGGGTGTCAACATCGTGAATGGCAAGAAGGTGGTATTTTAAGCCCACCCTAAAATTCTCTATCCCGATGTAGTATTGGGAAGCATAAAATTAACACTTAACGTTTAACGTTTTGCCCTCCTCATGCGTTGCAGCATCGGGAGGGCTTTTTATCATTTCTTTGCACAAATTGTTAGTATTTGTTTCGAAAACGTAACAAAACAAGCTAACAAATGTTAATAGGGGGGGTAAATCTCATCTTTTTGTTAAAAAAATGTATTATTGGCTAAATAAGTAGTACCTTTGTAGTCGAAATATGTTTTGTGCACGTGAGGGAACAAGTCATGTCGTTTTTCTTGGACTTGTTTTTCTTATGATAGGTGTTGCATATAGTTTGTATAGGTGATAGTGATGAAATTTTTGAAATTGGTCATCTTAATATTGTGTTCGTTATGCATGACAGATGTGTATGGTCGTGCAGACATGGATACGCTAAGTTCGCAAGGCGATCGCTATTTCTTATACTATTTTAGAGATCGTGTCGATTTGCAAGAAGATTATCTCGACAACGAGCGTCAGATGGCGCGTATCAAAAAGGTAATGTCGCTATCTCCCCGTATAGACAGCATTGTTGTCTATGCCTACTCTTCACCCGAAGGAACTCCACGTCGCAACAATTTCTTGGCTCGTGAACGTGCCGAGGTTGCCCGTCAGTTCATTCTTGCCAATCTTCCCAACGATTCTGTCCTTTTGCCCGAGAATATTATTCTTCGTCCAATGGGTGAGAACTGGGACGGCCTCAAGAAGGAACTTCAGGATAACTATCATCTGATGAATCGTGATAGGGTTTTGAAAATCCTTGATGCCGACATAAATACCGAAACCAAGAAATGGCGTTTAAAGAATCTTGACAACGGTTTTACCTGGAAATGGATCATTCAGCATCACATGCCCAAATTGCGTATTGCCACATGGGTTTGTGTCTTTGTACCCACCCCCGAGCTCAGTGCAGATAGTACATTTGCCGACAATCAGCATCTCGAAACTATCCAGCCACAGGATTCTGTAGTGCCAGCCGACACTATCGATGCAATGAAACTATTCCCCGCCACCAAGCATCATACATTCCCCGTGTTCGCTCTCAAGACCAACATGCTCTACGATGCAGCCCTTGTTCCCAATCTGGGTGTAGAGTTCTATCTGGGCAAACAATGGAGTATTGCCGCCAATTGGCATTATGCATGGTGGAACAATAATACATGGTTTTGGCGCACCTATGGTGGTGAACTTGACGTGCGCAAGTGGTTGGGTTCTGCCGCAAAGGAGCGTCCGCTTACCGGACACCATTTGGGCATCTATGGACAGGTCTTGACCTACGACTTTATGATTGGCGACCACGGTTTCATGTCGGGTAATGCCGGCGAGCATGCCTTCATCAAGCCCAGTTATGCCTTTGGTATTGAGTATGGCTACTCTCTGCCCATTGCCAAGCGATTGAATATTGATTTTGTCCTTGGAGTTGGCTATCAAGGCGGTGTCTATAACGAGTACTATCACATGGACGACCACTATGTATGGCACGCCACCAAGAAGCGTCACTTCATAGGTCCCACCAAAGCCGAGATAAGTCTGGTATGGCTCCTTGGCCCTGTTAACAAGAAAGGAGGAAGCAAATGAACAAGATGAACCGCTTCCTGCCCATGCTTGCCTTGTTTCTTGGTGTTGCATTGACATCATGCGAGCAGAAGGACCTCTGTTTCGACCACGATGCCCACACCCCACGTGTCGAGTTTAAGTTCAACTTTGCCTTCGACCGCAATTGGGAGGAGAATACCGAGAACTATATTGACTGGAAGAACAATTGGAGCCAGGACTATGATGTTGCCTATGACGAACTTCGTCCTGCCGAGGCAGAGGGTATCCGTATGCATGCCTATTATGGCGACACACCAGAGACCATGCGTAATATGACCGTGGAGAAGTCCTCCGTGCGTTTGTCCAACGAGGGATATTACGATTTCCTCTTCTATAACAACGATACCGAGTATATCGTCTTCGAGGGGCTCAACACCTTTGCTACGGCCTATGCTACCACACGTGGTTTGGTACGCTCCAGCTACAAGGGCAATCCACTTATGACCCGTGCCACCGAGGAGGTTACCGTTAATCCTCCCGACATGCTCTATGGATCCTACAAAGACTCCGTCTATGCCACTCGTTCTTTCTCGGTCGACACTATGGACATCACCATGCATCCCCTCGTGTTCAAGTATCTGGTACGCTTCGAGGTGACCAAGGGTGCCGAGCACGTTGTCCAGGCCAAGGGCGCTCTTGCCGGCATGGCCAAGGGTGTGAACCTCAGTAATGGACGCACCACCCAGGACATCGCCACCGTGCTCTTCGATTGCGATTGGGTTGGCGATTATGGTGTGCAAGCATTGGTTAAGTCATTCGGTTTGCCCAACTATCCCAATATCAACTATACCCGTGCCACCAATTATCAGGTGGGATTATCTATAGAGTTGCGCCTGAAGAATGGCAACTTCCAGCAGCACGACTTCGACATCACCGACCAGGTGATTCGCCAGCCTCATGGTGGTGTCATTGTTGTTTCGGGTATCGAGATCGATGAAGACCGCGACGACTCTGGAGGTGGTTTCCAGGTAGGTGTCGACGGCTGGGGCGACGAGGTCAATGTGCCTTTGCCCATTTAATAAATTAAGGAAATAGAGAATAAATAACTATATTAATTAATCATTTCAATTTCAAATTAACTTTTAAACTTTTAAGTTATGAAGAAGAGTTTATTATTGCTTGGTGTAGCTGTAGCAGCTATCACAAGTTGTACCAATGATGAGGTGTTGGACATTAACAAGAACACAAACATCACTTTTGATGGTTTTATTAACAAGGGTACACGTACTGTAACATCAACTACCACAGGTGATTTGCAGAAGTTCTATGTGTTCGGTAACCATGGTACCACAGTGGATTTCAACAATGTTGCAGTAACAAAAGATGGATCCGCTTGGAAATGTGCAACTAATGTGCCCTGGACTGAAAGCGAGTACTATTTTGCGGCCTATGCTACCACTAACACCTCTGAGGCGATTACTCCTGCATATGCAAATGGTGCACTGACCTTTAGCGATATTGTAGCTAATGATGCAAGCGATTTGGTGGCAGCTACTACAACTGTGAACAATGCAGGTATGCCAAATAATGTAGTTGGTCTTACTTTTAAGCACTTGCTGTCTAAGGTTAACTTTGCTATTACAAATGGTTCTTCTGAGTATAAGTTGAAGGTTTCTAACATTACATTTAACGTTGTGAAGCAGGGTGATTGCGTATTCTCAAATGCAGCAGTTGCTACATGGACTCCTGAGGGTACTGCTTCTTCTTTGTCTTTTGCAGGTGGTGAAACAGCAAAGTCTGGAGTATACACTTCTGAGGATCATTTGGTGATTCCTAATCAGGCTTTGACCGACGTTAAGGCTTCCTTCACAGTGTCATTCTATAACGATGCTGACGAAAAGGTTTACGAGAAGCCATATTCTAATGTTTCTCTTGCTTTGACCAGTGGCTTGTGGCAGCCTGGTTATAGCTATGCTTACACAGCTACAGTTTCACCTGCTACATCGTACATTACATTTAGTGTAGTAGAGGTAGAGGAATGGAAACCCGCAACTCCTGGAATGACTCTTTGATTTGCAGTTCATTTTAAATTATCATATCTTGGGTGGACGCGTCCACCCAAGATATGTTTTTCAACGAAACCCACCATCACATCGCCATCACATCACCATCACATTATATATAATACATACTAATGAAGAATTTTCTGAAGATACTCCCTTTGATATGCTTGTGTCTGGCATGCAGCAATGATATAGGGGAAAGCCCAAATAGGCAGAAGACCATTGGCTTTGGTGCCAAGATGGAGAGGACACGTGCCGTGGCAGGATTGCCGGACGTGCAGGCCAACGGTTTCTCTGTGTGGGGAGGATATTCAGCAAACGAACACCTTTTCGATGGAAGAAAGGTGACATATGCTAGCGGACAATGGGGATACACCAACCCCGAGGTCTGGACTTTCAACAACTACAACTTTCATGGTGTCTACCCAAGCATGGATGCTGGAGTATATACATGTACAACCACCAACAACAACCTACAACTGAATATTACAGGATTTGACACTTCTTCGGAGGTAGACCTGCTCCATGCCACAGCTTTGGGTCTGGACGGAAGTATCGCTCCGTTTGTGAATCTATCCTTCAAACATACATTGACCAACGTGTCCGTACAGCTGACGAAACATGCTGACAACGCCACCGACGATATTAAGGTGAAACAGGTTTATCTGTTGGGCCTCTCCACACAGGGTGAGTATAAGTGGACGAAGGAGGGGGACAACATTACCGCTACCTGGAAATTAACAGAAGACCAGACACCAACCAACATGGGAAAGGTGTTCAGCGAGAGCCTAGAAACTGGAACGTACAAGGATTTCCTCACCAATATGCTGCTGATGCCACAACCCGTGCATCCCGAGAACCATCCTGTGGTATTGCTGATAGTTTACGACTATGCAATTTCCGGAGGCGAGACCATCGAGAACAATATCCTGTACACCCTGCTTCCGGAGAATCCGGTTTGGGACGTGAACAAGAAGATTACATACAAGGCCATCATACATGCCCAGAAAAACATTATCTTTGCCACTCCAACCGTAGAGGAATGGGGTTCGGCACAGGTGGGCGGTACCATTATAATCAAGTAACGTGAAAATGCTGAAGAAATATTGTTTGCCCATTTTTGTTCTGGCATTGTCTGCATTGTGCGGATGCAACTCGAACACACTGGATGACATTGAAAACGAGGTCCACCTGCCTCTTTATGGCTATATCCATTTTGACACCCAGGCTCCCACCCGTGGCACTCTGGTGGAAGACATGAAGAGAAACTTTGGCGTGATGGGCTATAGCTGGGAGTACAATGATGCAAACGATGTATGGAACACGGTCAAGGTTCAAGCAAAACCTAACGAGTTCCATGCAAAGATAGTTACATACTCCGATGGTCTGCACACCTACGAGACGCTAGTGCCATGGAAGGTGAACTGCAAGTACACATTTTTCGGCTATTATCCGCATGAAGGGGAGTCGGGCAACTCTGTTACAGTCAGTGGCGCCAATGTGGAGGGAACACCGTTCCTGACATACACTTTGCCAGCAGTGGTAGCTAACATGCAAGACGTGATGACGGCCAGTGTGTACAACACCGATTACAGGTCGTCCAGAGAGGTGGCACTGACCTTCAAGCACCGACTGGCTGCCGTGGATGTGCAGATTATAAACCAGAATGCTAAGTTCGGCGCTAAGGATGTGCATGTGAAACTCACGAATTTAAAGCTGAACTTTACCAATCTGAAGTACGACAAGGCCAAGGTGTGGATGGATGAAAGTATGGGAATGGAAAGAACTGAGAAGGCAAACAAGTCCGTCAGTTATTCCATGACCACCCCGCTTACTGTAGTCCCTTCGGACGTAGCGTCGGGAACGATAAATATGGTAAGCTCAGGTTCGCCTATTATTCTCATTCCCCAGGAGGTGGACGGAACAACTGGGGCGCTTAAAGGAACCGTCACCTTCAACTTGTCCTATGTGGACGGTAACGGTAATGTTAATACACCTACCGATGCGGAGGTACAGCCAGGCAATCATACGCACAACATAGTTTTTGACGGAGACTTGGTGGTAGGCAGAAAGCACGTGATTCAATTGGTATTTACAAGAGATGCCGTCTCTGTCCAGATAATACCTCCAAGCGAGTGGACAGATAATAATGTGGATATAGAATTTGAGTAATTGTCTATGAAGATGAGAATGACATATAAATTCTTATTGGGCATCATGGCTTTGGCAACGATGCTGCTTTCATCGTGTGCCGAGGAAGAACTGGTGCCACAGAACGGTAGTAAGTCATGTGTACAGTTCGTTGGCAGAGTCCCTGGATTTGCCGACTATGATGTGACAACCCGTGCTGCCAAGACTCCAGAAGAGTCTGCCATAAAATATATGACATTGTTGATTTTTGACAATGCCGACATACTAATAAGCAAGCAAAGCATTGAAAGTTCAGTGCCTTTGTTTGTAGTGGACCGCAATACACTGAATTCTAGCACTTCCAATGGTATAAATCAAGCCGACGTGTACATGATTACAAACGTCTCTGAGGAAGAGATTAACAATTGGAACGTGCAGACTGTTTCCGACCTGATGGCGGTAAAGTACGAATATGATGTGGCATCCCTGAACATTCCTGCAGATGGCTTCCCCATGATGGGTAGCATGAAGAATGTGAACCTGAATCCAGGTTATGTTATTCCGGACAGCAAGATTGAGATTCCCCTCGAGAATATGTTTGCCAAAATCGTGTTCAATATCAGACTGGAAACGATTCAGGATTACTTCTCTCCTTCGTTTCAGATGACAAACTGGGAGGTGCATAATCTGCCCAAAGGTTTTGGACTGGTGGGAACACAGAATGACGGACAGACTTCGTTTTACAACGATACGTTTGATGATCCTGTGTCTTCACGACGTTTCACTGGTTCAAACCCAGTTTCAGGTTCCAACACCATGAGTTTCAGTTTCTATATGCCGGAACACAAGGTAAACCCTGGCGAGCAGGCATCTGCCTATTCATACCCAGCAGGAATTTCCGTCAACGAGAAGCAACGCTTCAAACCATGTCTGGTGGACAAGGAATGCAATCAAAATATCCCTGACAGTTATGATGGCGAACCCACATACGTTGTGATAAATGGTGTCTTCACTGACCACCAGAATCATCAGTATGCTGTATCATACAAGGTATATCTCGGTTCTGACAACTGGCAGAACTTCCAGGTGGAGCGCAACGGTCAGTACAACAATTCCATTGTTATCCGTGGTGTGACCAATTCGCAAGATGGTGTTGAAGGTTCTGTCTCCATTGACCATAGGGTGAATGTGGATGCGAATCATTTTATGGTGCGCATGGAGCGTGAAACCATGCTTGACTCTCATATCGAAGTACGTCCCCTTCAGATTCAGATACTGGATGCTGGTGCTGGGGTAGACCAGAAGATAAAGGTTTATTTGGCTAATCCTTCAGATCCATCCAAGGCAATAAAGAATAGTGAGATGACTTGGGCACGTATGGAGGTTGTCAATTCTGCAATGAATACATCAGTGTACTGCCCTTATAATAGCATAAATAGGGGGCGTCGCAAATATTTCACTACGAGTTTGCTCTCGGATCTCAAAAATAACGTAGAAGCAGAACTGACATCAGAAACGAATAATCTATGGCTTTATTTTGATGAGAATACCAATGTGTCAACAAATGGCACTCGCGAAATAGTGCTGGTGCTAGAGTATTATGAGAATAATGTCTTGAAGACGACAAAACACTATACTTTTTCTCAGCACGACCTTTATCCTGTGATTTATCAAGACAAGAGTGCAGGAATAGAGTATAGATATGATATCGAGTTCTTTGAGGAGTATCTGTATAACTATAATTCCGATGATGATTTTAATTCTACTACTCAGGGTATGCCTTGGGGACCCAAAGAAATGGTCTCAGATGAGATTATGGCTATTCAGGATGTTCAAAACAGTTGGACAGACTATCTGACTTATATAGAAAATGCAATTAAAAATGCAGGTGGATATTATGATTTCCAAGATAATTTCTGGGGAAGAAAGTATACAACTAAGTTGATTAATAAAATGGATCAAGGTGTCTTGTCTCAGGATGTCATGCCAAAAAGTGCTGCTCAGCATTGCCATAACAAGAATAAAAGAAATGTCGACGGAACAGTTGCTTCTGTTCAGTGGTATCTTCCTGCAATTGGAGAGTTGCAGCATATAATGTCTGCAGCATATTCTAAATTTGACGTGTTTCAAGACAATAGATATTGGTCATCGCAGACATCATACAGAATAGGCCATTTCAAATATAATCTCTTGTGGGGATTTTTGGGTAGTGTGGAAGGTGATTATTTCTATGAGGATAAAGAATGGGCACGCGCTACAAAGACTACCTATAATGCGGGCAACTACTCTTATGAACCAAGTGAGGTTCAAGGTATAAGTAAGACATGGACGGGTTCTGTTACTAATCAGAATGGTAGTTTTTCTACTGAGATAGATCCAACTTCTCGTGATTCAGGTAATCGTCAACGTGATGAAATCAACCGTGTTCGAGCTGTTAGAAATAAATATAAGCGTAATATAGGTTCCTCCACATGGGTGGAAATAACAACAGAAGAGTAAAACAAAGTTCCAATAACTTGCTGCCATACATAATGCGCCATGTGCATTGTGTATGGCAGTTTTGTTATTTTGTGTGATGGTGTGGATGTTTTAGGAAAAATAGTTGTACCTTTGTACATTCAATTCCTTTAGGGCAGAGATTTTGCCTGTTGCTTCTGCTCTTCGGGGTGACAATAAATATAGATGCTATTTAAATGAAGAATTTCTTGAAGATACTCCCTTTGATATGCTTGTGTCTGGCATGCAGCAATGACATGGGGGAAGGCCCAGATGGACAGAAGGCCATTGGCTTTGGTGCCAAGATAGAGAAGACACGTGCCGTGGCAGGATTGCCGGACGTGCAGGCCAACGGTTTCTCTGTGTGGGGAGGATATTCAGCAAACGAACACCTTTTCGATGGAAGAAAGGTGACATACTCTGGCGGACAGTGGGGATATGCCAATCCAGAATACTGGACTTTGAATACATACAATTTTCATGCTGTCTATCCAGCCACAGATGCTGGAGCATATGTGAGCGCTTCTGCCAGCAACGGCAACATGCAGGTGGATGTGACTGGGTTCGATGCATCAAGCGATGTGGACCTGATGCATGCCACTGCCCTGAACATGGACGGAAGTGTGGCTCCACTGGTAAACCTGTCTTTCAAGCATACACAAACCAACCTTTCCTTTGAGTTGAACAAACACGTGGACAATGCTGCAGATGATATTGTTGTGACTCAGGTATATCTTCAGGGCATCTATGCCAGGGGCGACTATTCCTGGAGAAAGGAGGGAGACAACGTTACTGCATCATGGACTATCGACAACACACAGGCTCCGATAGAGAAGGGGGCATCGTTTGATGATGTCAGTCTGGATGTGGCAACATACAAGACGTTTCTGTCCGACATACTCGTACTGCCACAGCCTGTGCATCCCGAAGACCATCCTGTGACACTGATGGTGGTATATGACTATATAGTTTCTGGTGGACCGGTGATAGAAGACAATGTTGTCTATGCCAAATTGCCAGAGAATCCCGTTTGGGAACCAAACAAGAAGATAACATATCGTGCTACAATAAATGCCAAGAAGGACGTTCCCCTGATGGACCTCTCCGTTGTAGTGGAGACAACGGAATGGGACGAACTGGACATCCCACCCATAGAACTTTAGGCTTCAGCCTGAGATAAGTATATGTAATAGTTATGAATGTAGTTATGAAATCACTGATTCGATATATATACCTTAGTTTCTGTTTGTTCATGTTGCTTGGCTTCTCTGCCTGTCAGCAGAATGCGGAAAACCCTTTGTACAATTCGGAAGAAATAGGAAAACTGACTCTGCAATTCAGCATGACTTCTGCCGCTTCCACAAGGGGCGATGCAGATGGAGTTGTAGATCTGTTCTATGAGGTGAAGGGTAATGAACTGGTTCCCTGTGAAGCTTCTGCCAGCAGTGTGGCAACCAGGGCGGCAGGAAACGGAAATGTGTCAGATGGTGGCGGTATGGCCGACCTGACTGTTTTTCTGGTGGATGCCAACGACAATATTGTGGCACGCCAGAGTTTCGGTGACTTAAGTGCTGTTACAACGCAAACAGTAACCTTCAGCTACCTGCGACTGGGTACATACACCATCTATGCCTATGCCAATACGGAAGGAAACGACTGGTTCACCATGCCTGCCGAGGGCGAGACTTCGTTTGCCTCTTACAAGGATGCCTTGCTGAAGCCATTGGATGGAACCGTTTCTCCAGTTGTGAAAAATGGCAGAATGCCACTGACAGGAAAGGCGAATGTTACCATTCAGGAGGGAACGAACAATAGTGCCAGGGTAGAGATGAAGCGCCCGGTAGGCAAGTTTGCCATAATTATAACTAACAATAGGAATATAACCGTGGAACCCACTTCGATGTCGTTGGGCAATGTCTTTCCTACGACAGGTTATGTTTTCGCGCATGATGCCATATACCCAATGGATGCTGCCGCAAATCCGTACCATCAGCTTCCTGGGTTGAATGCAGATGTTACCATATTGCCACATGTGACAGATACTGTCTACCAGACTTTCTTGTACGAATCTCATCCAAGTGCGCATATACAGATAAATATGTCTTATAAGACAGAGGAAGTTGTTGTAAAGGACTTTACCGGAGCTCTTAATACGATTAAATCTGGTACAAAGATTATAATCAAGTTGGTGGGTTCTGAACTTTACTTAAGTGTAGACCCGGAAACAAAGAAACTGATTATGGTACCGGCAACCGAGTTTGATAAGTATTGTGTTTGGCACCTTTATGGTAATGGTAAACAGAACAGACCTATTGAACATTCTGTATTCCGTGGCTACTATATGAAACCCGCCGATTTTTCTATAGTAAGTTCAAATAAACCCAATAACCTTTTCTTGAGATTTGATGGTTCTGCCGAACAAACTACTATTAACGATCTTAGGTATGATATCAATACTAATAAGTTCTCCATTAATACTTCTAACCCAAGTTATTTTCAATTTTTCTCTGTGGGAGAAAGTAATACTGGTACTGGCGGTATCGATGAAGATATATTGGAAAAGATCGAGCAGACAGAGACGACACAAAACCTGTCGGATGTTCACAGAAACGAGTTTGTCAGAGTGCACATTGTTTTCAAATAATAAAGGCACTTAACCCTCTATAGCAAGTGCTGTTTTCGCACAAGGAAAACAATGACGAACATGATGGAGGTTAAAATTAACACTTAACACTTAACGCTTAACGTCTTTGTCTCTATTAGTGCCATACAATATTGAGCATCTTAAATGCAAATCGGTCATTAGCGCATAACAGTCTAATGACCGATTTGGATTAAACAGACAGTGCCTTTCTCTGTGTTGCGATATTAAGGAGTGATTTTTGTTTTGTCGCGATGTTGCAAAATTTTCCTCCTCGTGAAAGCAAATTATTGGTGTGCTCTCGCTTATTCGTACCATTGACCGTTGGTCGAAGGTACTTTCGCTCGAAAATATTCAAATAAAATTTGATATTTTACTCATTTATTCGTACCCTTGACCGTTGGTCGAAGGTACTGCCGTTCGGATTTTCTCAAATAAATTTGGAAAATCTCTCACTTATTCGTACCTTTGTCAGCGTCATCAGGGGTGCATGGCCGATATTGGTCTTGCTGAGAACATACCCTTAAATGATCTGAACCGGGTAGTGCCGGCGTAGAGAGTATGAACGGTTTGTCTTCCTTATATATAATAAGGAGTAGGGGAGCGGACCAATTTTTCAATCAAAAAAGGGTCGTAACATTGATTACGAGACGAAAGAAACAACATGAAAGGAATGTTTCTGGCTGCATTGGCTTTTGCTGGTGTGGCAAGCACTGTTTGTGCACGAGAGAGTGAACAGGATTCAATCCAGGTGGAAGAATTGAGAGAACTGGTGGTGAAGGCGGTGAGCGCACCAAAGGATGCTCCGTTTGCCGTGAGCCGTATAGGCAAGGCAGAGTTGCAGGAGTTCTCTACAGGCGCACAGGAGTTGCCATACCTCTTTTCGCGTACGCCTGGAGTAATGGCGTGGAGCGAGAACGGATTGGGCACAGGAACCGTGTACATGCGTATGCGAGGAAGTGCCGGAAGCCGAGTGAATGTAACGCTGGATGGTGTCCCATTGAACTCTCCCGAGGACCAGTGCGTCTTTTGGGCAAATATGAACTCCTATGCTTCGCTGCTCGGAAGTGTGCAGATTCAGCGCGGTGTGGGAAGCAGTAGTAACGGCGATGGTGCCTTCGGCGGTAGCATTGCCATGCAGACGAAATTGCCACAACAGGCCCCCATGCTGGAGTTGACGGGAAGTTATGGAATGTACAACACATGGCGCATGGGAGGACAGTTCTCCACGGGTCTTCTCGGCAAGCATTGGGTGGTGGACGGAGCATATTATCAAACCACAACGGATGGCTATCTGCATGGCACGCACGGCAAGAGCGGAAACTATACGGCAGGTGTGGCATGGCTGAGCGAAGATAGCAGGTTGGTGTTCAGGTATAGAAACCTGGGTAATTTCGAGAGTACAGGTCAGGCATGGAATGGTGTGGTAGCTGGTAATGACGACTACAGCCTAAATGCCTATGGCGGTGTACGCACCTATGAGGACCTCTATCGCATGGGGTTGGGTAGGTTCAATAGTCTTTATGAGCGTTTCATAGAGGATTGGGACGATGCCTCGGCATGGACAACGGAGCGATATGCCAAGAGCGATGGTAGTTTGTGGGACAGGACAACGGACAATTTCTGGCAGAACCACAACATACTCTCCATGGCTTGGCGCATCAACGACCGCTGGAGCACTACGGCTGCCTTGCGCTATACCTATGGCTATGGCTACTATGACGAGTTCCGCTATCAGAACAAGGGTGCAAGTAAGTTCGGACTTAACTATGTGCCCAAGGACGGTAGCAACAGATCGGACTTCGTGCGCCAGAAGGGTTTGACACAGCACACCTACGGTTTGCATCTGAATGCCAACTACAAGGATCGTCGTTGGGATGTGATAACAGGTCTCTCGGCACAGGGATTCACTGGTAATCACTTTGGTTATCTCACCTATATCAGCAACGAGGACCTTCGTCAGCACTATATCCCCACTCCGGGAGGCAAGTATCAGTATTACGATAGTGATGCCTGGAAGACAGATCTGTCGCTATTTGCCAAGGCCACCTATCATCTTTCTGACCAGTGGGATGCCTTTGCCGATGTGCAGTATCGCCATGTGGGCTTCCGTACCGACGGATATAACGACAAGTTCCAGAAGGATGCCAACGGACTTTATCAGGCACAGCCTCTGGACATCAACCAGACATACGATTTCCTTAACCCCAAGGCAGGTATCTCCTGGCACAAGGACGGACATCGTGCCTATGCCAGTTATGCCATGAGTTCGCGCGAACCGGAGCGTAACAACTTTACCGACAACGGACAGAGCGGTACACCACGAGCAGAACGTCTTCACGATGTGGAGGTGGGCTACAGTTATGATGCCTCCAACTGGTATCTCTCGGCAGGTATGTACTATATGAACTACAAGGACCAGTTGGTGCAGACAGGGCAGTTGAGCGACATAGGCGAGGCTCTTACCACCAACATCTCCGACTCCTATCGTATGGGCCTTGAAGTCAGTGCAGGATACACTCCATTCAAGTGGCTCTCATTGGATGTGAACGGAGCTTTCAGCCGCAATCGCATACTGGACTTCGATGAGTATGTCAGCCACAATTGGGACGAATACTTCGTGGTCAAGCATTATGACAACTCCACCCTTGCCTTCTCTCCCTCTGTGGTGCTCAATGGTATGGCAACTTTCCGTTTCGGAGAATTCAAGGCAGTATGGCATACCAATTTCGTCAGCCGTCAGTATCTCGACAACACTCAGTGCGAGGCTCGTTCTCTGCCACGCTATAGCACCACGGCCATCCGTTTGAGCTACACCCTCAAACCAGGGAAGAATGCCATCGGCATGAAGCAGACGGTCTTCGGACTTGACCTCAACAACATCTTCAATCGTCATTTCGCACAAAGCGGTTGGGTGTATAGCAGTGTGGTACCCGACTATGGCTTCACCGAGGACAATCGCTATTATCAGATAGGTTACATCCCCTCTGCCGGTTTCACGCTGATGGGACATGTGACGGTAGCATTTTAACGGTGAGCGGTGAGGGGTGAGCGGATGAGCGGTGAGGGGTTAGCGGATGAGCGGAGATTTACAGACCCCCTCCGCCCTGCGGGCTCGTCCCGCCTAACTTAGCGGGACAGTTTAAAAGCGGTGAGCGAAGCTTTAGGTTGGTTGATAGTAATAAAAAATAGTTAAACATTTATATTATATGAGTGCTCAGTATTTTACATATCGTGATTTGCGAGTTTATCAACATGCAAAGGATTATGTGATTTTTGTTTATGCTTTGCTAAAGCAATTTCCAAAAGAAGAGCAATACGCTCTGTGTGACCAATTGCGAAGGGCTTGTGTGTCAATACCGTCCAATCTTGTTGAAGGTATGTCGCGAGCTTCGTCCAAGGAACAACTACACTTCATCGAAATAGCCTATGGTTCGCTTTGTGAAACAATGTGCCAATTGGAAATAGCTCACGAATTAAAGTTCATAAGCGACGAGGACTTAAAACAAGCAGAAACTCGTACAACCGCAATAGCGCAAATGCTATCAGGTCTAAGGAATAAACGTTTAACGGTTAACGATTAGCGGTTGGCACTAATCCGCTCACCGCTCATCCGCTCACCGCTCACCCGCTCACCGCTAATCCGTTCATAAACTATGGTTCAATATCTTGATTTATTTGTTTCCCTTTTGGGAATACTTTATCTCTGGTGGGAGTATCGTGCTCACTGGTTGGTATGGGTGGCTGGCATCATTATGCCGGCTATCGACATCTACCTCTACTACGAGGTGGGGCTCTATGGCGACATGGCCATATCTGTTTATTATCTTTTGGCAGCCTTCTATGGCCTGGTGCTATGGACATTGCCCGTTGTTGGCAAGAGAGTGACAACATCCAGCGGTAAGCAGGTTCGTGCCATCACCTCCATGCCTCGTGATGTGGCGGTGCGTTTGGCTATTGTCTTCTTCCTTATTTGGGGAGCGACGTGGTGGTTCTTGGATACCTATACCAATTCCACCGTACCCGTGCAGGATGCCTTGACCAATGCCATCTCCATCGTGGCCATGTGGGCCATGGCACAGAAGTATCTGCAACAATGGTGGCTATGGTTTGTGGTAAACATTATCGATGTCTTTCTCCTTGCCTACAAGGGACTTCCATTCAAGGCCGGAATACATGTGGCATACACCGTCTTTGCTGTCCTCGGTTACATCCGTTGGCGCAAGATGATGAGGGAGGCGACAAAAAGCAGTATAAATATTTCCTGATAAGAAAGGAAAATACTATCTTTGCAATCAATAACATATAGGTGTGAACAGGATAACAAGAAGTTTTTTTACAATTATTGCCATAATGTGCTTTACAGGTATGGCGGCACAGAAGGATGCTAAGTCCAGGCTATCAGTTTCGGGCAAAGGATGGTATGGATACGATATGGAACATCTGCGTCCCAACCAGAAAACCTACAACTATATGAGCTATGAGGTGGCGTTGGGCATACAGACACACCCCGAGGACAGTTGTGCCTATGCCAATGCATTCGGTTTCCCTATGTTCAATGTGGGTTTTTCGCTTGCCAGAACGTCTAATTTCCGTTTTTACGACCAGACACGATTCAAGGATCTCTATTCCGTCTATGGTTCTTTCGAGAGAACCTTGCTTCGTAAGCCACGTTTCTCTGCTGGTTATTTGTTGGACTTCGGCATAACATACAATCCCGACAGATACAATCCCGAGGTCAACCCCGGCAACAACTGGCTCAGTTCGCCCTTTATGGCATATTTCGGAGCTGGTGCGTTTGCCAAATACCACATCAGTAGCAGATGGGAAGTGGGAGCCGATGTGATGTTCCGACACTTCTCAAACGGCAGACTCCGTTTGCCCAACGAGGCCCTCAATGCCCTTGGTGTCGGAGTCTTCGCGCGCTATCGCCTTTACGACTATGATAGTCGCGACTATGCGCAAAGCAAGCTCCAGCTTCAGGACTTCAAGAAGAGAATGCAGTATGTCGTAGCCATCGGTGGTGGCATGCACACCTGTATGGCAGAGTGGAATGCATATGTCGAAACAGAAACCGATGCTGATAAGAAGAAAGTTGCCGCCTCGCGTTTGAAGAAGCACCCCAAGCTTTCGCTCAGCTTCGATGCTCTCTACAGATACTCCATGCGATATGCCACAGGTCTTGGTGTCGATGTCTTCTATTCGTCAAACATGAAGGAACTGGAGGCCAGCGACAGGATTGTCTATGGCGACGAACTGGTTGACAAGAGTCCTGGCTACTCGCCCATCTCCATCGGTTTGGCTATAGTGCAGGAGATATATTGGCGCAATCTTGCCGTCCACATCGCCGTGGGTGCATACCCCTACCGCCACAAGGGTGTTAATGGTCCTGAGGCCCAGGAGGCAGGCGACCGCGAGCGTGGTTGGCACTACGAGAAAGCTGGATTGAGATACTACTTCCCCAAACTGGGTGACACTTTCCTCGGCTTTGCCATTAAATCCCACAGTATCAAGGCCGAATACCTCGAATTCTCAGCAGGTGTCAGACTATAGTTCTGCCCCTCTGATGTAACAGCATCCGCAATACCTCACTTCAAAAAAGAGGTGCTGCGGATGTTTGTTTATTCCGAATTATGTTTTGCGAGCGTTTTTTTGACTTTTCGTTAATCGCTCCGCGCTCCAACGTCATCACCGACAAGGCCATCAACTGGATGGAGAATCGCGACAAGGAACGTCCCTTAATACTCTTCGTGCCAGCGAAAATGATAGCGTTGTTTGCAGGTTTGCTAAAAAAAGCGTAAATTTGTAGACGTGAAATAAATGATAATCTATATAGTCAGATGAAAAAGATTCTTCTATCTATTTTGTTTCTTATTGCCGTGCTAGTACCAGCATGCGCCAAGCAGTTTGTTAATATTACCCCTATGCCCAAGCAGATGGAGGTGGGCGAGGGACAGTATGTGCTACCCAAGAAGTTTACCGTGGGTGCGGCACGTCTGGCCGACAGCCTGAAGGTTGAGGCGCAGAGGTTTGTGGATGTGATTGGTGAGACCACCGGTTGCAAGGGCAAACTCTCGAAGAGCAAGAAGGCCGACATACTGATGACCGTGGACGAGAGTCTCGGTTATGAGGCCTACAAACTGAGTGTGACGGAGAAGGGCATCAGCATCAGCGCAAGCAGTGCCCGTGGCTTTTTCTACGCCTTCCAGACCATCAAGAAGATTATGCCCGCCAATGTGATGGCAGAGCTCAATGCCGAGGAGGCACAGAAGATTCTGCCTTGGTATAAGGTGGAGGCACAGCCCGTGGTGCCCTGTGTGGAGATTAACGACGAGCCCCGCTTCTGGTATCGCGGTTTCATGTTGGATTGCGGACGCCACTTCTTCTCGGTAGACGACATCAAGCACATACTGGACGGTATGGCTATATACAAGATGAATTATTTCCACTGGCATCTGACAGAGGACCAGGGCTGGCGTTTCGAGGTGAAGAAATACCCCAAACTGACCGAGATTGGTTCTGTGGCAAGCGACTGCCGTATGACCGATATGGAGAAGGGACACTACTGGTTGGGCAAACCCTATGGTCCATATTTCTACACCCACGAGGATTGCAAGGAGATTATCGAATATGCACGCAACCTGCACATCGAGGTGATTCCCGAGATAGATATGCCTGGACACATCATGTCGGCTTTGGCTGCTTATCCCGAGTTCAGTTGCAACCCCGAGGGCGAGCACAAGGTGCAGACCTATCAGGGTGGTGTGTGGAGCGATGTGCTCAATGTGGGCGACCCCAAGGCTGTGCAGTTTGCACGCGACGTGCTGACAGAGGTGATGGATGTGTTCCCCGGACAGTATGTGCACATCGGCGGTGACGAGTGTCCCACAAGCGCGTGGGAGAAGAACGCCCAGTGCCAAGAGCATTTGAATAACCTGATTAAGGCTGGTGCCATCAAGGACTTGGGTCAGGACAATAAGCACCGTTTCCGTCCCCTGCAGAGCTATTTCATCAAGCAGATGGAGCAGCACATCAGTGCACGCGGCAAGAAGATGATTCTCTGGAACGAGAGTGTTACCGCTCCAGGTGCCGACCTTAACATCATCAAGTCGACAGGTGCAACAATCTTCAGTTGGAACCCTTGTCAGCATGGTGCCGAGGTGGCTGCCAAGTTGGGACTGAATGCCGTTATCACGGAGTGGGGCCCTGGTTGCTACTACATCAACCGCAAACAGCACGATGGCGAGGGTGAACCTGTGGCTGCTGGTACCGGACGCAAGAGCGACCAGTTGCCAGCCGTGTATGCCTACAAGCCCGTGCCCGACAAGGTGATGCAGGACCCCGAGAAGAGTAAGTACTACATCGGTGTGCAGGCAACGTTCTGGACCGAGCATGTTTCGGACATCAAGTATGCCGACTATCTGGCCTTCCCACGTCTGCTAGCTGTGGCCGAAGCTGCATGGAGCCCCGAGGAGAAGAAGGACTTTGAGAACTTCCGTACACGTTTCACCGCCGATACAGTATTGTTCGACCTGACAGGACGTTTGTATGGCAAACACTTCATTGCAAAGTGATTCAAACGATTAGCGATTAGCGAAATTGTAAGTACGCTACGTGTAGCGTCCGCCATATAGATAAGAATCACGAAGAGCGATTAGTTGAAAAGCGGAAAAGTGAATACTGAAAATCAAAAGATAGCCGTGCTGATAAGCGGCGGAGTGGACAGCGGAGTGGTGACGCACCTGTTGGTGGAACAGGGCTATAAGCCCGACCTCTTCTACATCAAGATAGGTATGGAGGGCGAGGACTCGTCGTGCACTGCCGAGGAGGACATAGAACTCTGTATGGCCACGGCGCACCGCTACGGCCTGAAACTGGAGGTGATAGACCTGCAGAAGGAATACTGGGAGCGCGTGGTGGGCTATGCCATAGAGCGTGTGAAGAAGGGCTTGACACCCAATCCCGATGTGATGTGCAACAGACTCATCAAGTTTGGTGCCTTCGAAGAGAAGGTCGGGCACAAGTACGACAAGATAGCCACGGGTCACTACGGTCGCATCATAGAGAAGGACGGCAAGTGCTGGCTGGGCGTTGCCAAGGACCCCGTAAAGGACCAGACAGACTTCTTGGCACAGCTCTCGGGCGTAGAGATAAGTCGTATGATTTTGCCTCTGGGCGACCTGATGAAGGAGGATGTGCGACGCATAGCCAACGAGGCTCGATTACCCCAAGCCAAGCGCAAGGATAGTCAGGGCATCTGTTTCCTGGGCAAGATAAACTACAATGATTTCCTGCGCAAGTTCCTTGGCGAACAGGAAGGCAAGGTGATAGATATTGAAACCAACCGCATAGTGGGTACACACAAGGGTTTCTGGTTCCATACCATAGGTCAGCGCAAGGGTTTGGGACTGAGCGGAGGACCGTGGTTTGTGGTGAAGAAGAACGTAAGGAAGAACGTGGTGTTTGTGGCCCACGGTTGGGACACACAACTGCAATACGGCCATGTGTTCCGCCTGGCAGACTTCCACGCAATCACAGAAGAATTGCCCATTAAGGAAGGTGACCAACCAATGGAAATTTCCTTCAAAGTGCGCCACGTGGACCATTTCATGGACGGCACCATAGAGTGCGATGGAGAGGGTTACATAGTGCGCTCGCCCCAACCCATACAAGGCATAGCACCAGGTCAGTTCGGTTGCATCTACGACCGTGAGAAGACCATCTGCTGGGGTAGTGGTGAGATAAGCGTTTAGGAAACTGAAAGGTGAAAACGGAAATGTAAAAACTTAAAAAACGAGAACGGACAGTAAAGTCTTTGAGTTTGGAAAACAGTTTTCCTCTTTGCTCTTTCCGTTTTCCGTTTAAAATAATAGTATGCAAGCAATAATATTGGCTGCCGGAATGGGCAAGCGACTGGGAGAGTTTACCAAAGAGAACACCAAGTGCATGGTGGAGGTGAATGGTGTGAGACTGATAGACCGTGTGTTGAATCAGTTGTCCACGCTGAACCTGAACAGAGTGGTAATCGTTGTTGGTTACGAGGGACAGAAACTGATGGACTACCTCGGCAACAACTACCAGGGCATGCGCATAGAGTATGTCAACAATCCCATCTACGACAAGACCAACAACATCTACTCCCTCGCCTTAGCTAAGGAACAGATGCAGGAAGATGACACACTGCTGATAGAGAGCGACCTCATCTTCGACGACAAGATGTTCTCCCTCATCCTGGACAATCCTTATCCCAACCTCGCCCTTGTGGCAAAGTACGAGACATGGATGGACGGCACTATGGTTTGCATAGACGACGAGAACAACATCGTGAACTTCGTGCCCAAGGCTGCTTTCCAGTATGAGGAAGTGGGAAAATACTACAAGACCATCAACATATACAAGTTCTCCAAGGAGTTCAGCAAAACAAAGTACGTGCCCTTCCTTGAGGCATACACAAAGGCGGTGGGTAATAACGAGTACTACGAGAATGTCCTGCGCATCATCAGTTTCCTCAATAGCAAGGACCTCAAGGCTTTGCCCATTACAAACGAGAAGTGGTACGAGATAGACGACAAGCAGGACTTGGACATCGCCGAGGCTCTCTTTGCCGAGGAGAAGGACATCATGCGCAAGTACTACGGCAGGTTTGGTGGCTATTGGCGTTTCCCCAAGATGCTGGACTTCTGCTATCTGGTGAACCCCTACTTCCGTTCGTCCAAGATTATAGACGAGATGCAGGCCAACTTCCGTACACTCATTGCCGAATATCCTTCGGGCATGAAGGTGAACACTCTTTTGGCAAGCAAGTGCTGGGGTGTGAAGGAAGACTATATAGTGCCCGGAAATGGTGCTGCCGAACTGATAAAGGCCTTGATGGAACTTCTGCCAGGCACACTGGGCATCACACGTCCCACCTTCGAGGAATATCCCAACCGCAGGGACAAGGAAACACTCGTTACCTTTGTGCCGCAGAACAACGAGTTCCGCTACACGGTACAGGACCTGATGGACTTCTTTGGCAAAAAACCTGCCGACAATATCCTGCTCATCAATCCCGACAACCCCTCGGGCAACTTCATTCCCGTGGAGGACATCTGCATGCTTGCCGAATGGTGCGAGAAGAAGGGTGTAAGACTCATTGTGGACGAGAGTTTCGTGGACTTCAGCGAAGGTTGGGAGCATAACACCCTTTTGTCAGACAAGATTTTGGAGACATACCCCCACATGCTGGTGATGAAGTCTATCAGCAAGAGTTATGGCGTGCCAGGCATCCGTTTGGGCATCCTATGCTCTGCCGATGTGGAAATCATCAGCAAGATAAAGAAGATGGTGAGCATATGGAACCTCAACTCCTTCTGCGAGTTCTTCATGCAGATTTATACCAAATACGAGAAGGACTACAAGAAGGCTTGCGACAAGTTCATCGAAGAGCGCAACGATTTCGAGGCAAAGTTGCGTACCATCAGCTTCCTGCGTGTGATACCCTCACAGGCCAACTACTTCCTTGTGGAGGTGTTGCCTCCATTCACCGCCAACTCTCTGGTGTTGCGCATGCTCAAGGAGCACAACATCCTCATGCGCGATTGCTCTGGCAAGGGCGGTTTCGACAACAAGCAATACATGCGCATTGCCGTGCGCAATCATGAGGACAATACAAAGTTGATAGAGGCACTTCGCAAGGTAGGGGAGAGCAAATGATGAAGGAAACAATCTGTATTTGTGGCGGTGGTTCACTGGGACATGTAATAGCTGGATATTTGTCAGCCCAGAAGGATGTACAGGTGAATATCCTCACACAGAAACCTGACAGGTGGAAAGCCTCTTTGCAGATACATACGCCACAGGGAAAGGAGTTGCAAGGTGAGTTGGATATAGTTACGGACTTGCCCGAAGTGGCTTTGAAGGATTGTAGTTTGGTACTGCTATGCCTGCCTGGTTTTGCTATAAAGGAGCAGTTGCATAAGATAAAGCCCTATGTGAACGAGCATACATATGTGGGTTCTGTCTTTTCATCCACAGGCTTCTTCTTTGATGCGTTGAGTATCTTTGATAACAATGTGCCCTTATGGGGATTTCAGCGTGTGCCTTTCATTGCTCGAACTGTCAAATACGGTGAGAGTGCCAACTTGTTGGGCTACAAGAATTCGCACAATATAGCAGTGGAGCATTGCGATGACAAGGAAAGTTTCCGACAGAGAATAGAGTACCTGTTTGATGCACCTGTGAAAATGTTGAATAACTACTTCGAGGCCAGCCTGACCAACAGCAACCCTCTGCTTCACACTTCACGCCTTTACACCATGTTTGGTGGCGAGAACGAGGGTAGGGTATTCCCACGGATGATACTATTCTATGAAGAATGGACAAAGGAAGCGGCACAACTGCTCATAGACATGGACGAGGAGTTTTTCCGTCTCTTGGATGTTTTGCCTGTAAGCAAAGACTATCTGCCCAGAATACTTGACTATTACGAGAGTCATGATGCAGAGTCCTTGGCACGGAAACTGTCCTCAATACAAGGATTCAAGGGTATCACCTCACCAATGATAGAATGTGAAGGCGGATGGAAAGCAGATTTCTCGAGCCGTTATTTTACCGAGGACTTCCCATATGGTCTGCACTACATTTGGAAGCTTGCCCACGAACATGGTATCCATACACCTAATATAGATAAGGTATATGAGTGGGGGATGGGTGTGAATGTTTAACGTTTAGCGTTTAGCGGAGTTTCTAGATAATCTAGATAGTCTAGATGTTCTAGATATTCTATAGCCTCTAGATACTTTTTCACTTCCCGAACAGATACTTCCTGAACAACGGACTAATGCGCAGTATGTTGCTCGTAATGATGCAGAAGGCTATCACTATGAGGGCAATGAAGACCGATAGGGTGGTGTCGATGGCAAAGTTGTGCTTGTTCAGTTTGAAGAAAGCACCCACGGCAGGTAGGTTGGGCAGGAACAGGAAGTGTATCAGGTAGATGTCCAGTGTGCGTCGGCCTATGTATTGCAATGTGCTACCTATGAATGTCATTTTTGTGAAGTAGGGAGCATAGTGGCGGAAGTACATAAACACTATCGTCAGCAAGATGAACTTCGACAGCGTGGAGGGGATGTTGGCCCATGCCATGCGCAGGGTGTGCCACTTCATGATATCCATGGTGCAGAACACCACTATGGTGACGATGGTGGGGAAGAACCAGCGTGAGTCCATCAGTTCTTGTGCTTTGTGCCAATAGCGACGCACTATATTACCGAAGAGGAAGAAGGGCAGATACTTCATCAGTTGGATGAGGCTGGTGTAGTCCAGGATGTCTGTTGGCTTCTTCAGGCGATGCCCATCTGCCCACCAGAATATCTTTGGCAGGTAGCAAGTCTCGTAGAGCACTAGCGAGATGACAAAAAACAGAGTAATTGGTATCCACGACTTTCTGCTTATCTTTGATTCCAGATAGCTGAAAATATAATATAGCACGAACATATACAGCAATACCAGCGTGAACCAGTATCCGCCCTTGGTGGGGGAATGCAAGCAAGATTCCACTGCAGGCCAGAACTTGGGATAGAGTGCAGCACACGAGAAAAGAAAGAAGACCACGGTGGGCACAATCTGTATACGCATTTTCTTGCCAAGCATGCTCATGAGCGATGCAAAGTCCCACTTCTGCGAAGCCTTGTAGGCTAGGAATCCACTCACGAAGAAAAACAACGGCATGCGGAAGAGCATGAGGAAGGAGAGCGACGAGGAGAGTTTGACAGACTGGTCAAATCCCATCTGTGCCACATGGTATGCCACCACCAGTATCATTGTGAAGCCGCGCATGGCATCGAGCCACTCCATGCGTTCTTTACGAGGTAATTGTATCTCAGACATGTTTTCCATAGTTCCTAATGCTGCTTTTATGGGTTGTAGGTGAGGGAACTTTTGTACAAAAATACTAAAATATTTTGTCATTCATCGTTTTATGCATAATTTTGTACAAAACTTAGTATCATGTTAACAGAGTCGCAACATCAGTCTCTTAGAGAAAAATACAGTCCCGAGGGCTCTCTCTTGCGTCGTCAGCAGATGAGAATGTTGGAGATACTGCTCGAGATAGACCGCATCTGCAAGAAGCATGCCATCCGCTATTGGCTCAGCAGCGGCACACTGATTGGTGCCGCTCGTCATGGAGGTTTTATACCATGGGACGACGATTTGGACATCGAGATGATGCGCGGCGACTATGACCGTCTGATGAAGGTTCTGCCCGCCGAGCTGCCCCGGACTATGGCCCTGCAGACCCACGAGACCGACCCCAATTACTTCTTCTTCTATGCCAAGATTCGCGACCGACGCTCCATTCTGAACGAGGGCAACAACTACGACCGCATGTGGAAGGAGAATGGTATATACATCGACATCTTTCCATTGGAGAAGCAACCCATATGGCTGCATAAATTAGGAGAGAATACCGTAGGCCACATGTACAAGATATGGCGCACCTCTACCGATGATACCACGAGTATAAGGAAGGTGATGCGATGGTTCCATTTCAACCGTCGCTTTGTCTTTCCCGTATTGCGTTTCCTGTGCCGTCTCTCTGGCACGGATGTTATCACCAGCGGTATGGGAATACCATTTCACAACCGCCGTTATGCCAAGGACATCTTCCCCCTGTCTACGCTCAAGTTCGAGGGTATAGACTTCCCCGTACCCCACGACTATGACCATATGCTCCGTCTGATGTATGGCGACTACATGCAACTGCCCCCCGAGGAACGCATCATCACACATTGTGCAAAGTTGGAGTTCCTCGAGTGACGGTTAGCGATTAGCGATTACGTTTAGCGTTTAGCGACTTTGAACACACAATCCGCAGCACCCAATCCAAATGGTTGAGGTGTTGCGGATTTGTTTTTGTCTGTGCCGTGGTATAGTTTCATCTCAGTGTTCCTCCGTTATTACCACAACATACAATCAGGTCGTCCACGGCATCGTCGATAGACTGAAGGTGCTCAATCTCATAAAACTCCACCAGAAAATCAATACCTTTATAGTGATAAAGATATTCAAAGGCAGTCTTGACAGAGAGTTTGAATCGTTTGGCAAACCCTCTGATGCAAGCATTTATGTATGGTATTTTATAATCCTTGCCCATAGTCTTTGCGGTTATGTTGTTTTCCTAATGTTTGGCAAAGATAGCATTTATTTTTCATATCTCGTCAAAAAACATAAGTAAGTGATGCGATTTTCCCTTCTCCGCCATCCCTTCCCTCTCTTGTTTTTGGTAAAAACAGGCATCTTTCTTGGAGGAGTTGGGGATTTTTAGTAAATTTGTCAGCAGAAATGGAGCAGCGGCTCTGTTCTATCTTATCGAAAAAGGTGTTATTGAAATTATCTTCTACATTCAAACTTCGCAACTTTGATTATGGAACGAAGATGATAGCAATGGCACCACATCAGTTGGTATGTATAGCTATAATAGGCTTTTCACATAACCTTTGGTGTGGGCTATTGCTTTATCCGTTCCAAAGGTAGTGCGAAGACCTGAATGTGGGATAAAGCAGATATAGTTCCCACACCTTTATTTTATACTCTTTAATGCCGAACGGAGGGAGCAGGGAGGCAAAAAGAAGTGAAAAGATGAAAAAACATCTACACAATTCCTTGAGAGCATTGTTCCTATCCCTGGCAGTACTCTTGTCCCTGCCCATGCTGGCTGAACAGGTTGAGATTAATGGGATAAATTATGAGTTGGTCGCAAAAGCAAAGCAGGCTACTGTTATAGCAAAGAGCAGTGGCAAGTATTCTGGTGAAGTCGTTATTCCAGAGTCAGTGGAGCATGGGGGCACTACTTATAGTGTGACGAGCATAGGGGATTATGCTTTCTATTATTGCTCTGGTTTGACCTCGGTGACTATACCTAATAGTGTGACGAGCATAGGGGTGAGTGCTTTCAATTGGTGCTCTGGTTTGACCTCGGTGACTATCCCTAATAGTGTGACGAGCAT
>JAFYMW010000087.1 GCA_017548165.1 Bacteroidaceae bacterium | reverse complement strand
GTACTGCACAAGCTACTGAGCAACCTACCATGGGGTTGTTACCAATACCCAGGAAGCCCATCATCTCTACGTGTGCGGGAACTGAAGAAGAACCTGCGAACTGAGCGTCAGAGTGCATACGGCCCAGGGTGTCGGTCATACCGTAAGAAGCGGGACCTGCAGCCATGTTATCGGGGTGCAATGTACGACCAGTACCACCACCAGAAGCTACGCTGAAGTATGCCTTACCTGCGCGTACGCGTTCTTTCTTATAAGTACCAGCTGTGGGGTGCTGGAAGCGGGTGGGGTTGGTAGAGTTACCAGTGATAGATACATCTACATCCTCATGCCACATGATAGCAACACCTTCGCGAACGTCGTCAGCACCATAGCAGTTAACTGCAGCGCGAGGACCATTGCTGTATGCCTTCTTGTTGACGATCTTCAACTCACCAGTGAAGTAGTCGAACTGAGTCTGTACATAGGTGAAACCATTGATACGGCTGATGATCATAGCAGCGTCCTTACCAAGACCGTTCAAGATACAACGCAAGGGCTTGTCAGCTGGTCTTGACTTGTTGGCCATCTGAGCAATCTTGATAGCACCCTCAGCAGCAGCGAATGACTCGTGACCTGCCAAGAAAGCGAAGCACTTAGTCTCGGGAGAGAGCAGACGAGCTGCCAACTCACCATGGCCGATACCTACCTTACGGTCATCAGCAACTGAACCAGGGATACAGAAACTCTGCAAACCTTCACCAATATAGTTAGCAGCCTCAACAGCGTCCTTTGCCTTTTCCTTAAGAGCGATAGCAGTACCTACAACGTAAGCCCACTTTGCATTCTCAAAGCAAATCATCTGTGTCTCCTCACATGTCTTGTAAGGATCGATGCCAGCTGCATCACAAATCTCATTAGCCTCTTCGATGGAGGCGATACCGTGACTATTCAAACAAGCAAGAATCTGCTTGATACGACGGTCCTGTGACTCGAATTTTACTTCTCTAATCATAGTCTTGTTCCTCCAATTAATTAGTCCTTACGGGGGTCAATACTCTTCACAGCGCCATCCTCGACCTTTGTGCGGCCGTAGGTGCCTGTAACACTCTTAAGAGCCTCGTTGGCGTCCATACCCTTCTTGATGGCATCCATCAACTTGCCCATGTGTACGAACTCGTAACCACAAACCTGGTCGTCTTCGTCAAGGAACATCTTGGTGATGTAACCTTCGGTGAGCTGCAAGTAGCGTGTACCCTTAAGCTTAGTACCATAGAGAGTACCAGTCTGAGAGATAAGACCCTTACCCAAGTCCTCCATACCAGCACCGATGGTCAAACCGCCTTCAGAGAAAGCAGACTGTGTGCGACCGTAAACGATCTGCAAGAACAACTCACGCATAGCGGTATTGATAGCGTCGCATACCAAGTCGGTATTCAAAGCCTCGAGGATAGTCTTGCCAGGAAGAATCTCACTTGCCATAGCAGCAGAGTGGGTCATACCAGAGCAACCGATTGTCTCAACGAGACACTCTTCAATGATACCTTCCTTCACGTTCAAGGTCAACTTACATGCACCCTGCTGGGGAGCACACCAACCCACACCATGGGTCAGACCGCTGATGTCCTTGATTTCCTTTGCCTGCACCCACTTGCCCTCTTCGGGGATGGGAGCTGGACCATGGTTGGGGCCCTTAGCCACGCAACACATGTTCTGTACTTCGTGTGTGTACTGCATAATTTTGTTGTTTGGTTGTTTTATTATTTAGTGGTTTAACACTTTTTGCGTTTACAAAAATAGTTAATTTCGGGTATCTTGCCAAGTTTTTGCCCGATATTTTGCTGCCTTGGGTTCAATTTCAGCTCCGAATGTTCGGTCATCCTCATTTTTTTTGTAACTTTACAGACAATTATGGCAAAGAAAGAAGTAAAATCCAAGACTATAAACATCAAGAACAAGCGAGCATCGTTTGACTTCGCTCTGTTTGACGACTATACTGCTGGCATAGTGCTTACAGGTACCGAGATAAAAAGCATCCGTCAGGGTAAGGCCTCTCTGGTTGATACCTTCTGTTATGTTCACAATGGCGAGGTGTGGGTAAAGAATATGTATATTGCACACTACGAACAAGGCTCGTATAATAACCATGTGGAGCGCCGCGAACGCAAACTCTTATTAAACCGACGCGAGATTCGCAAAATTCAGCAAACTGTAAAACAACCAGGCTTTAGCATTGTGCCCACATTATTATTTATTGATGAGAAGGGCTTGGCCAAACTAGATATTTCTATAGCCCGAGGCAAGAAGGAGTACGACAAGCGCGAGACCATGAAGGAGAAAGAGGACCGCCGACAGATTGATCGTGCTTTCAAGAAAGGATACTGAAATAAGGTGAAAACGGAAAGGTGAAAAGATGAAGCCGGAAAACTTATCCGAGCAAAAAGCCAACAAAGTCAAAAAGGACATTCCCTCCTTCATTCTCTCTCATCCTCTTGCTTCTTCTTTCACCCTCTTTTCTCCTCTTTCATCCTCTTTTTCTAACATAAAACAAACATCATGCTTAAAATAAAAGAACAACAAGTAATTGAAGCGGCTCAGCAGGGTATAGATGCCTTTGTTGAGCTGTTTTACAACGAGATAATGGCCAGCATTGACGGAGAACTGAATGCCGAGAGCATGCAACGCCTCACTCCCGACCAGATAACCCTGGTGGCTTACTATATCTATCGCGAAGAGGTGATGGATGGAGGTCATGTGCAGTTAATTCACAATGGCTATGGTCCTTTCATCTTCCTGAACCCCTTTGCCAAGGCAATGCGTCTGTGGGGAGCAAAAGAGTTCTCTAAGTTAGTCTACAGCGGTCGTAAGTTTTTCGAGGAGAACCAGAAAGCATTGACTCAGGATTGCTCCGACGAGGAATTTATGGCTATTTACGAGAACTATCCCGAGGCTGATGATTTGGACGATGAGTTCATCATCATGGAAGAGGAGGTTACCGACATCGTGGCACATTATATAGATGATAATCTAGCTAACTTTGCACAGATAGAAGCATGACACTGAAAGAGGTTCTTTTCAACAGAGCGCACAATACTGATGCTTCTTCCCACCATAAACCTTTGGTTCTTGATGGCGGATTTGGTACCATGGTGCAGAGATATGGTTTAAAGGAGGAGGATTTTAGAGGTTATCGCTACCATAACCATCCGTGCATGCTATTAGGAAACAACGAGATGCTAACACTTACTCGTCCCGATGTGGTAAGTGATATACACAAGGCATACATACAAGCAGGAGCACAAATCATCACCACTAACACTTTCTCGGCCAATACTATTTCACAAGCCGACTATCAGTGCCAACATCTCGTAGAGGAGATGAATTGCGAGTCAGTTCGTCTGGCCAAAGAAGCTTTTCTGAAATTTGGTGTAGAG
The DNA here is from genome assembly GCA_017548165.1 of Bacteroidaceae bacterium. Taxonomy (GTDB): domain Bacteria; phylum Bacteroidota; class Bacteroidia; order Bacteroidales; family Bacteroidaceae; genus Physcousia. Next base: position 12,601 of record JAFYMW010000087.1, on the reverse strand, counting down.
GGCTTTGTTGTTGCCACAGTAGGTCCCACAAACAAGTCACTGAGCATCTCCCCCGACATTAACGATCCTGCCTGCAGAGCCATTAGTTTTGATCAGTTGGCCGAATCATACACCCAACAGATGCGTGTACTAATCGAAGCTGGTGCCGATGCCATAATGCTGGAAACCATCTTCGATACCCTTAATGCCAAAGCTGGCATCTATGCCCATCAAGAGGCTATGGAGCTAACTGGCAAGGAGTTGCCATTGATGCTCTCGGCCACTGTGAACGACACAATGGGACGATTGCTATCCGGACAAACCATCGAGGCTTTCCTCATCTCCGTTTCGCATGCACGAAATCTACTCAGCGTGGGACTGAATTGCTCGTTCGGAGCCGATGATATGCTACCCGTATTGAGAACACTTCGTCGTGCCGTAGACTCTATGTTCAACGAACGAGGACAATGCTTTGTCTCATGCCATCCCAATGCGGGTTTGCCTAACTCCATGGGCATGTACGATGTCAGTCCCGAGCAGTTTGCACAAAGCGTAAAACCAATGATCCAAGAGGGATTGGTTGATATCATTGGCGGATGTTGCGGCACCACACCCGAACACATCATGGCACTTTCCAATCACATAAAAGTCAATTCTTAATTATGCAGATAAATCTATGTGGTCTTGAACCTCTCGACCAAAATGCTTCATTCGTTGGAGTGGGAGAGAGGTGCAATGTGGCAGGTAGCCGCAAGTTCCTTCGTTTGATTTCTGAAGGTAACTACGACGAGGCTCTTCAGATAGCACGCCAGCAGGTGCGGGATGACGCCATGGTGATAGATATCAATATGGACGACGGACTTTTGAATGCTCGTAAGGAGATGGTGCATTTCCTTAAACTCATAGCATCCGAACCCGACATCTGCCGAGTCCCCATGATGATTGACTCCAGCGATTGGCAGGTCATCTCCGATGCTTTGAAATGTGTACAGGGAAAGAGTATCGTTAATAGCATCTCTCTCAAGGAGGGTGAGAACATCTTCCTAGCTCATGCCAAAGAAATACAACGCATGGGTGCAGCCATGGTAGTGATGGCATTTGACGAACAGGGTCAGGCCACCACCTACGAGCGTCGCATCGAGATCTGTGAGCGCGCCTACAAACTATTGGTAGACAGAGTTGGAATTCATCCCGAGGATATTATCTTTGATCCCAATGTGCTCTCCGTTGCTACAGGTATTGCCGAGCACGATAGCTATGCATGGGACTTCCTTCGCACCGTAGAATGGATAAAGAATAATCTCCCAGGAGCACATATCTCTGGTGGTATCAGCAACCTATCATTCTCATTCCGAGGCAACAACTACATACGCGAGGCAATGCATGCAGTATTCCTCTACGAAGGTATTAAACGTGGCATGGATTTTGCTATAGTAAACCCTTCGGCAAAAGTGACTTATGCAGATATACCTAAACATCATCTTCAAGTTATAGAAGAGGTGCTTCTTCGTCCCTCGGCACAGGCAAGCGAGGCACTCATCATGCTTGCTACAGAGCTTAATCAAACAGATTTAAAGACTAAAGAGACCGCATCCTTGGCATCGTCCGACACTGATTCTTCTATCCCTTTGGAAGAGCGTTTGGCACAAAAACTCCAGCAAGGAACAATCGAAGGACTTGAGGCCGACATCGAAGAAGCTCTCCAGAAATATCCAAGAGCAGTTGACATTATCGAGGGACCATTGATGGTTGGAATGAACAAAGTTGGACAACTCTTTGGCGAAGGCAAGATGTTCCTGCCACAAGTAGTGAAAACGGCTCGCACCATGAAGCATGCAGTTAGTATACTCCAACCTTATATCGAGGCACAAAAACTTGAGGGAAGTGCTTCGGCAGGCAAAGTTCTGCTTGCTACGGTAAAAGGCGATGTGCACGACATTGGCAAGAATATCGTCTCTGTTGTGATGGCATGCAATGGATATGAAATTATCGACCTTGGAGTGATGGTATCTGCCGAGCAAATAGTCAGTGCTGCTCTTGAGCATAAGCCTGATGCCATAGGCTTGTCGGGGCTCATTACACCTTCACTTTCAGAAATGGTTGAGGTTGTAAGCAAACTTTCCCAAGTAGGTATATCCGTACCCGTTATGATAGGCGGTGCAACCACCAGTGCCTTACACACTGCATTAAAGATTGCTCCAGCTTATGCCGGCCCCGTTTTGTGGCTCAAGGACGCTTCACAGAATTGTCCACAATTAGTACCATTCATCAACCCCGAAACCAAAGACGCAGCCATCATTAAGTTATATCAAGAGCAAGATTCGCTACGTAAGTCTTATCAACCCCAACCCATTGTCTCACTCGAGGAGGCACGACTCAATAAACCCAACTTCTTCTGAATCAATCCTTAAACATTCTTGATTTAATCCATGAATCGTCGTAAGTTATCTCTCAGTATAGCCGCAACAATACTTTCACTTATAGTAGTTGTTTCTATTGCTTTGGCATGGTATGTATGGCCAGTATTTAATAACATGAATAGTGGTGATACTCCCATCAGTGTCTATGTTGACGAGGATGATACCATGGATTCTATACGAATTAAGGTTGGAAGTCCCAAACGTTGGGAAGTTTTACAATGGTATTTTGAAACCAAACCACGTACAGGACATTATTTGATACAACCCGGCGAGAAGATGCTTGACGTGTATCGCAAGTTCCGCAACGGCACACAATCACCAGTTCGTGTTACAGTACCTCAGGTACGTACACTCGACATGCTTGCCGCTCGTCTTGCAAAGCAGTTGATGTTGGACAGTGCCACTATTTCCTCTGCTTTTCGTGACACATCCTTCTGCAACCAGGTGGGATACAACTGGCAAACATTGCCTGCACTTTTCATTCCCAACACCTATGAGATGTGGTGGAATACCTCGATAGACAAGTTTATGCAACGCATGCAGAGGGAGAATAAGGCCTTTTGGACAGAGGCTCGCATGGAGAAGGCACGCAAGATAGGTCTGTCGCCAGTGGAGGTGGTTACTCTTGCAAGTATCGTGTCAGAAGAAACAGCTTATGTTCCCGAGATGCCCAAGGTGGCAGGCATGTACATCCGTCGTTTGCAGATAGGCATGCCACTTCAAGCCGACCCTACAGTTAAGTTCGCTCTTGGCGATTTTGCCCTGCGTCGCATATATTTTGCCCATCTTGAGGTAGAAAGTCCATATAATACATATAAGAATAAAGGCCTGCCCCCAGGTCCCATCTGCATTCCGTCAATCAAAGCTATAGATGCTGTGCTAAACCATGAGCAACATGGGTATCTTTATATGTGTGCCAAGGAAGACTTCTCAGGTTCGCACAACTTTGCCTGTACCTACTCAGAACACCTTGCCAATGCAAGACGCTATTCCAAAGCTTTGAACAGACGAGGGATAAAATAGACTTATGAGCAAAGTATATATAATGCTTTTCCTTTATATTGTTCTTGTAAACATCGTCGCCTTTATACTATTTGGCGTAGACAAGTTCAAAGCAAAGAAAGGAAAATGGCGCATACCCGAAAATACTTTATTAGCATTTGCTATAGCAGGAGGTGGTATAGGTTCATATTGCGGAATGAAACTATGGCATCACAAAACACTGCACAAGAAATTTGTCTGGGGAATACCATTGATATTAATCTTACAAATAGTCATCGTATTCCTTATTTTCAGTAAAGTTTAAAACTTGTACAATTGCTTTTGATATAATTAGTTAGCGTATAATCAAGACCAGACTAACGATTAGTGCAAAGATAAATATTGACAAGGCCGTCATTCCCAGTACTTTATTCAGTTTGCTGCCATGTTTTATCTTGAGCATTTGCAGAAATACATGGAGGTGGATAGGGATGAAAATGACTGGAATATAGTTTGTAAACGTGTTATGCGCAGAAATGTGTGCAATACCATAGCATGCCATTGCTGTAGCAGCAAATCCTATGAGTAAATACAAGATTAAGGTGTTTCTGCTGCCGATGATGGTTACAAGTGTTGTCTTGCCCACCTGAGCATCTGTGTCGCGATCGCGAAAATTGTTTACCAACAGAAGGCAATCAGTAACCAGTCCTTGTGCCAAGGCAAGAATCCATACTCCATGTGGGATGTCAAATATAGAGTCCAATGGTGTCTGGAAATAGAATGTATAGGTTATGGGTATGATACCAAAGAATAGAAGTACAAGTACATCGCCCATTGCTATGCGTGAGAAAAGGGTGGTGTAAAGGAAACAAAAAATCACGCAGGATATTCCTACTATAATACATTCCAAGCCTCCCCATGCAACAAGTGGCAAACCCACAAGGCATGCAAGTGTAGTGATAATACCAATTCCCCAACGCATGGCACGCAAACTGATCCATCCCTGTGAACATGCTCTTTTGGGACCCAACCTGCACTCATTATCAACTCCCTTGATACAGTCGAAATAGTCGTTTATGAAGTTAGCATCAATCTGCATCAATAGGGCAAAGGCAAGGCACAGAATTGCTGCTGGCCAATCTATTTTCTCATAAATATTATATGCAGCGGATAGTGCAACCAATATAGGTGCTGCAGCTCCAGTTAGAGTCTTGGGTCTGCTGGCAAGCAACCACGCTTTGAGAGAATTTGTCTGTACCATTTTTATTAAGCTTATACAAGGCAAAGTTAACTCTTTTTTTTTGAATGTCCTTAATAAATGTGGCACGATTTTCGCTCAACTCATATAAATTCATTACCTTTGCTGACCCGAAAACCAAAAACAAATACTTACACATGGCAGAAGCAAGACGCAAGACATCCCCCAAGGTTGTTGAGGTGCCCAGTATGGACGCCTTAGGACATCGCCAACCGCAGAATCTGGATATGGAAACTGCTGTTCTGGGTGCATTGATGAACGAACAAGATGCCTTTGGGCAAGTAGCAGAGATACTGCGCCCAGAGAGTTTCTATGATCATCGCAACCAGTTGATATACGAATCTATACGTGATTTGGCAGCTCAGCAGAAACCTGTAGATGTTATCACTGTTGTAGAACAATTGGACCAGAAGGGCCATCTTGACGATGTGGGTGGTATGCCTTACGTTGCTTCTATATCGGATGCTGTCATCAGCAGTGCCCATGTAGAATACCATGCTCGCATTATTCAACAGAAATTTCTGGCTCGTCAGCTCATTACTTATGCAAGTCGTATACAACAGTCTGCTTTTGATCCGGGAACTGATGTAGACGATTTGATGCAGGAGGCAGAGGGTAAACTCTTCGAACTTTCGCAGAGTAACATGAAGAAAGATTATACGCAGATCAATCCTGTTATCAAGGAGGCGTATGATATGCTTCAAAGAGCCGCAGCCCGCACTGATGGTCTCTCTGGATTGTCTTCAGGTTTTGAACGTCTGGACAAGATGACCTCTGGCTGGCAGAATTCAGATCTTATCATCATTGCTGCTCGTCCTGCCATGGGTAAGACTGCCTTTGTGATATCCATGATAAGGAAGATGGCTGTTGATATGAAGATTCCCTGTGCAATGTTCTCTTTGGAAATGGCGAACGTGCAGTTGGTAAACCGTCTTATTGTCAATGTATGCGAAATCACTGGCGAGAAGATTAAAAGCGGTCAGCTTGCTCCATACGAATGGAGTCAGTTGGACACACGTATCACCCAATTGTACGATGCTCCAATTTATGTTGATGACACACCCTCGTTGAGTGTCTTTGAACTTCGCACGAAAGCACGACGACTTGTCCGCGAACATGGTGTCAAGATTATCATGATTGACTATCTGCAACTTATGAATGCTTCGGGTATGAGTTATGGCAGTCGACAAGAAGAGGTGTCAACAATCAGTCGAAGTCTTAAGCAATTGGCAAAGGAATTGAACATTCCCATCATAGCGCTTTCACAGTTGAACCGTGGTGTGGAATCGCGTGAGGGCCCCGAAGGCAAGCGTCCCCAACTTTCCGATCTTCGTGAATCTGGTGCCATCGAGCAGGATGCCGATATGGTATGCTTTATACATCGCCCCGAATACTACAAGATATATCAGGATGAGAAAGGTCGTGACCTGCATGGCAAAGCAGAGATCATCATTGCCAAGCACCGTAATGGTGCTGTAGGCGATGTTTTGCTTGAATTCCGTGGCGAGTTTGCGCGCTTCTCCGATCCCGACGAGAACAGATATATTCCTATACCCGGAGAACAGGGTGGGGTAATAGAGTCCAGAGGCCTCTCGCCAGAAGAACATGCGCAGATGATGTCGCAAAATCCTTTTGCCGACAATGTGCCTCCACCACCAATGAACGAACCTCCGTTTTAAGCGATAATTTAAGGGAAATGCATTTTATTTGCGCATTTCCCTTATTTAATGCATTTTTTTTTATACTTTTGCACGTTGAATTTACAGCAATACATTATTTATATATTATGAATATATCATACAAATGGCTTCGTGAATATGTTGACTTTGACCTCACAGCCGAAGAGGTGGCCGCTGCACTTACAAGCATTGGATTGGAAGTAGGCAGTGTAGAAGAGGTACAGAGCATCAAGGGAGGCCTTGAAGGATTGTGGACAGGTCATGTTCTTACATGTGAAATTCATCCTAATAGTGACCACATGCATGTTTGTACTGTTGATGTTGGTCAGGATGCTCCGCTTCAGATAGTTTGTGGTGCTCCAAATGTGGCTGCAGGACAGAAGGTGATTGTTGCAGTTGTCGGCACCAAACTCTATGATGGTGACGAGGAGTTCACAATCAAGCGTAGCAAATTGCGTGGCGTTGAGAGTCTTGGCATGATTTGCGCAGAGGACGAGATAGGTGTTGGCACCAGTCACGACGGCATCATTGTTTTGCCCGAAGACACCCCTGTTGGTATTCCTGCCAAGGAGTATTACAATCTCGAGAGTGATTATCTGATCGAAGTGGATATCACCCCCAACAGAGCAGACGCATGCAGTCATTGGGGTGTGGCACGCGACCTTTATGCATGGTTGTGCCAAAATGGTTACAGCACTTCGCTCCATCGCCCATCTTGTGATGATTTCAAGGTTGACAACACCAACCTGCATATTCCTGTTACAGTAGAAGCCGTGGAGGCTTGTCCTCGTTATTGCGCTCTTACCCTGACAGATTGCGAGGTAAAGGAAAGTCCCGAATGGTTGCAAGATCGCCTTCGTATCATCGGTGTGCGTCCCATCAATAATATTGTTGATATCACCAATTATATTATGATGGCATACGGACAGCCCTTGCACTGTTTTGATGCAGATATGATAAATGGTGGTGAGGTTATCGTTAAAACAATGCCCGAGGGAACTCCTTTTGTTACTCTTGATGGTGTAGAACACAAATTGAGCGAACGCGATCTTGCCATTTGCAATGCCGAAGAACCTATGTGTATAGCCGGAGTTTTTGGCGGTAAGGGCAGTGGTACTTACGATAATACTTGCAATGTACTTCTTGAGAGTGCATATTTCAATCCAACATGGATACGTAAAAGTTCGCGTCGCCATGGATTGCAGACAGATGCCAGTTTCCGCTTCGAGCGCGGCATAGATCCCAATGGACAGATATATGCATTGAAGCAGGCTGCAATTATGGCCAAGGAATTGGCAGGAGCCAAAGTGAGCATGGAGGTTGTGGATGTTTGTGCTGCAGAAGCTAAGCCTTTTGTAGTAGAACTCAAGTATTCATACGTCAACACCCTCATTGGCAAGGAAATACCTGTACAGGTGGTCAAGAATATCGTCACAAGTCTTGAGATGCAGATCACTGGCGAGGACTCAGAGGGTATCACTCTTGCAATACCTCCATATCGTGTTGATGTACAGCGTCCTTGCGATGTTGTCGAGGATATTCTCCGCATATATGGATATAACAACATAGAAATACCCACTACCGTCAAGTCAAGTCTTTCTGTTAAGGGCGAGGCCGATAAGAGCCACAAGTTGCAGAACCTTGTTGCCGAGCAGTTGGTAGGTTGTGGATTCCACGAGATTCTGAACAACAGTCTGCAGAAGAGCAGCTACTATCAGGGCGAGGCACAGCAGACATACAAGGCAGAATCTTGTGTACGCCTTCTCAACCCTCTCTCACAGGACTTGAGCGTATTGCGTCAAAGTCTGTTGTTCGGTGGTCTTGAAAGTATTGCACGCAACACAGCATACCGTATGCCCGACCAACGTATGTTTGAATTTGGTAATTGTTACCATTTCGACCAGAGTCGTAAGTGTGCAGATATTATCCCTGGTGTTTCCAGCAGTCGTGATCCAGAGGTTATCAAGCATGTCCTTGATGCATATTCCGAGGAGATGCACATGGCTCTTTGGGTTACTGGCAAGCGTGTAAGTGGCAGTTGGGCACACGCCAATGAAGACAGCAGTTTTGCCGAACTCAAGGCATATGTCATAAACATCCTTGCTCGTCTTGGTGTACCTATGGGCATGTTGGTATTTGCCAACGGAACAGAAGATATCTTTGACAAGAGCCTGGAGATCAGAAACCGCGGTGGCAAGGTATTGGTAAAGATGGGCATTGTAGCTCACAAGGTGCTGAAGAGCTTTGATATTGAGAATCAGGTATTCTTCGCCGACCTTAACTGGCAGTTGCTCATGAAGACTATACGCAACCAAAGTGTTAAGTACAGCGAGATCAGCAAGTTCCCTGCCGTTAGCCGCGACCTGGCCTTGCTTATCGATCAAGATATCGAATTTGCACGCATCGAGCAAATTGCATATCAAACAGATAAGAAACTGCTCAAGGCTGTAAGCCTCTTCGACGTATACGAGGGCAAGAACCTCCCTGCTGGCAAGAAGTCATATGCTGTAAACTTCATCCTCCAGGATACAGATAAGACTATGAGCGAGAAGGCTATTGATGCTATCATGCAGAAACTGATTCAGCAGCTCACCAAACAGCTCGGTGCCGAACTACGTTAAATTATAGTAAAACAAATAACAATAAAATATAAAAACCTACTATGGGACGCGCATTTGAATATCGCAAAGCAGCAAAAATGAAGAGATGGGGCCATATGGCCAAGACCTTTACCCGTTTGGGCAAGCAGATTGCCATTGCAGTAAAGGCAGGTGGTCCCGAACCAGAAAACAACCCAACACTTCGTTCTGTCATCGCCGTATGTAAGCGTGAGAACATGCCTAAGGACAACATCGAGCGTGCTATCAAGAATGCAATGGGTAAGGATCAGAGTGAATATAAGAGTGTTACATACGAGGGATATGGTCCTCACGGTGTGGCAATCTTCGTAGACACACTTACCGACAACACCACACGTACCGTTGCCGATGTACGTTCTATCTTCAACAAATTCAGTGGCAACATGGGAACTACAGGTTCTTTGTCATTCCTGTTTGACCACAAATGCGTTTTCACCTTCAAGAAGAGTGCCGATATGGACATGGATGACTTCATCCTGGAGATGATCGACTTCGGAGTAGAGGAGGAGTACGACGAGGAATACGACGAGGACAAGGACGAGACCACTATCACCATCTATGGCGAGCCCACAAGCTACAGTGAAATACAGAAGGCTCTCGAGGCCAGAGGTTTTGAAGATGTTGGTGGTGAATTCTCATACTTCCCCAATGACCTCAAGGAGGTTACTCCCGAACAACGCGAAGTAATCAACAAGATGGTAGAGAAGATGGAAGAGTTTGACGATGTTCAAACTGTATACACCAATATGAAGCCCGAGGAATAAAATCCTACTTCATGCTTCTATAAATCAATTTATCAAGGAATTACGGCTCATGGCAGCATTTTCTGAATCGCATCTGCCAGGCCGTAATTCTTTTTCTTTATCCTTTGAAAAACCTATGAACAAGTCCTTTTTCACACTCCTGTTGCTTTTTCTGGTTATACTCTTTTCTGCATGCAACCGCATTAGCAACGATGAACGCATCTGTATGCAGACACGCAAATATACTCAGGAAAACTGCCCCTTGCGCATGGATCAGTACACCATGCTTGACAGTATGGTATATCATATCGATGGCAAGATCATGAGCTATCATTATAGCCTTTCTGGAGTTATGGATACAGATAGCACACATAATACCATCACATACAATGCATTTCACGAAATGCTGCTTAACAACCTTCAGCAAAATACAGGACTGCATGAATTGCGTCAGCATCATGTCAGCTTCCAATATATCTATACCTCATCTACCACAGGCAAGGAATATATGCGTTTCAACTTCACTCCTTCTGATTATAACAAATAGAGTTATTACACGCGTTTTTAGTTAAAACATAGCAATTACACCCCTAAAAATATGCTGTAAAACATGTTTTTGTTCTTGTTTTTTTGGATATTTAACTAAATAAGCTTATCTTTGCACCGTGAAATATTACTTTCACGGTTTATAAGTAAATAATAATCAAGGTAAAAAGAAAATGATCGAGAAGATTGGTACTGTTGCAGGTGCTGTTTGGACAGCTCTCAGCGAGAATGGCGCAATGAACGCCAAGGACCTCAAGAAGGTTTGTAAGATTAAGACTGACAAGGATTTGTATTTGGCTATGGGCTGGTTGCTCCGCGAGGACAAGCTCAACGTAGTAGAGGAAGGCAAGGAGATCACCCTCTCTTTGAAGTAATCTTGTCAAGAAGATAAGTCATCGATGATGTGTCATAATTACTATGGCACATCATTTTTTCTATACACACACACTCGCAACCACCCGCTTCATCCCCCACAAAACCATACCATGGACCTTACCATCGAACACATCCAGCAACGGTTTCAGCACTTCAACCAACTCATCTTCGGTTCCAGCCTCCATCCCCTCCCCATCAGGCTCTCCAATGCCCGCACCTTCCTGGGGCAATTGCGCTACCACCGCCAACGCAGCTTTTGGGGCAAGACACGCTATAGCGACTTCCTTCTGGTCATCAGCCGCCATGCTGCCACCACACCCCAACTCCTCGACGACACTATCATCCACGAGATGATACACTACCACATCCTCAGCAACAATCTCAAGGACACCTCCAGCCATGGCCGCATCTTCCGCCAGATGATGAACGACATCAACACCCGCTTCCAGCGCAACATCACCATCTCGCACCGCACCTCGCCCGAAGCCCATTCCTCGAGCGACACCACCATATACCAGCACTATTTCTGCATCTCCCGCTTTGCCGACGGCCGCCTTGGCATCACCGTTGCCGCCAAGACACGCATCCGCCACATCGCCATAGCCATCAACCGCGTCCCCGAGATACAGAGCCACCAATGGTACACCTCCACCCATCCCATCCTCAACCGCTACCGCCGCTCCCTCACCCTCAAGGTCTACCTCATCACCCCCACCGACCTCACCGCCATCCTCTCCACCGCCCCCAGCCCCCTTACTCCCTAAAGGGGGGGATTAGCACTATCGACCTAGGCATCTTTCAGTGCGAACATACAATTTGTAGCACCATATTTGGTGGGGTGGGGAAATTTTAGTAAGTTTGCATCCTTGTTCTGCGATGATGCGGAATGACCTTAATGAAAAGGGTGGTATTGAAACAATTACAATCTAAAATAATATAACTTATGAAATCTATCAAAACATGGCTACTCACAGTAGCAGCACTATTGGGCAGCATCTCGGCTTACGCCCAAAAAATTTATGTGGGTAGCATTTATTACAACATTACCTCCGATGCAACTGTCGAGGTTACTTTTAGAGGAAGTTATTATTACAGTTATGACGAATATTCGGGTGATATTATAATTCCTTCTACAGTCACATACTATGGAAAGGAATATAGTGTGACGAGCATAGGGGGGGGGGCTTTCCGCAAATGCTCTGGTTTGACATCGGTTACTATACCCAATAGTGTGAAGAGCATAGGGGATTATGCTTTCTGTAATTGCTCTGGTTTGACCTCGGTTACTATACCCAATAGTGTGACGAGCATAGGGGATTACGCTTTCTCTGATTGCTCTGGTTTGACTTCAATTACCGTTGAAAGTGAGAATTCTGTTTATGATTCTCGGAACAATTGCAACGCTATAATTGAAACAGTGACAAATACTCTACTTTTCGGGTGTAAATCAACGATTATTCCCAATAGCGTGACGAGCATAGGGGATTATGCTTTCTATGGTTGCTCTGGTTTGACCTCGGTTACTATCCCCAATAGTGTGACGGGCATAGGGGAGTCGGCTTTCTCTTATTGTTATGGTTTGACCTCGGTGACTATTCCCAATAGTGTGACGAGCATAGGGTATGCTACTTTCTATAATTGCTCTGGTTTGACCTCGGTGACTATCCCTAATAGCGTGACGAGCATAGGGGAATATGCTTTCTATGATTGCTCTGGTTTGACTTCGGTTACTATCCCCAATAGTGTGACGAGCATAGGGTATACCGCTTTCAGTTATTGCTCTGGTTTGACATCGGTTACTATCCCCAATAGTGTGAAGAGCATAGGGGATTATGCTTTCCAATTATTGCTGTCCGGTAAAACTTTTTTACGATATTTAAATTAAGGGCTGACACTTCTCACGAGGTATCAGCCCTTTTGGTTACCTTTGTCTTTGCACAAACATAATTGTAACCATGGGCAAAGATAGTTATTTTACCGG
>JAFYMW010000086.1 GCA_017548165.1 Bacteroidaceae bacterium | reverse complement strand
CTGTTCGCGGAGGTTGCGCTGGGTCTTTTCCCATTGCTCGCGCTCTTCCTGTATGGTGCGCATGAGTTCGGGATTGTTGAGCACGAGGATGGTGTCGCCACGGTGTACCATGGCACCCTCTTCGCGGACAATCTCTTCGACAAAGCCACTCTCGAGGGCATTGATCTGTATGGTCATGATGGGGTGCACGATGCCTTCGGTTTCGAGGAACTCCATGAAGGGGGCTTCCTGAACGGAGGCAATCTTGACACTCTCCGACTTAATGCTCTGACGGCGAGGCGAGAGTGCCACATAGATGGTGTAGACAACGATGCCGGCAAGTACAAGGCATCCAAGGATGTGCATGCGGTATTTAACATACCAGGGTCGGGGAGGGAGTTGAATGTCCATAGGTGATGAAGACCCACCCCCTTGCCCCTCCACAAGGGAGGGGAGTATATAGAACGGGGGGTAGGATTTTGTTAGAGGTTAGGGTTAATTGGGTTGGTTGATGAGTTTGGTTGGTTGATAGAGTTGATGGTTGGCATACCCCCTCCGGAGCTTTGCTCCTCGTCCCCCTAACTTAGAGGGACAGTTGGCTAGCGCGTTGATACTCTGTTGTAACTGACTGTCCCTCTGAGTCAGGGGGACGAGCGCGAAGCGCGGAGGGGGTATGTTATAGTTTTCCATTTTGACATTGTCGAGCCTGCTCCCGAGGCACAGAAGCACATTGACTTCAGCCCCTTGACTTCAGCCCCTTCGGGCGTCGACCTTCGGTTCGGGCATCGAACGTTGTTTCAGTGCTTCTTCTAAAGGCCTCGCTCGCCACTTGTGGAGGGTTTAGGGGAGGGTCTGGATTTGTTCTGTTATTGGAATATTATGCTGAAAATCATACCCTGTCATTGAGCGGAGGGTGTAGTATAGGCGCCAGAAGGTGCTCATGGCAGAGAGATAGGAACGGCGGGCATTGTTGCGCTCGGAGATGGCATCGTTGAGGTCGAGAAGGGAACTTTCGCCCATGATGTAGAGGCGCATGGCCACGGTGTGGCGGTGCTCGGCACGACGACCGGTGAGTTGGGCTATGTGTACCTTGCGTGCTTGCATGTTGAACTGGGAAACGAGTTTCTGCACATTCTGGCGGAAGTCCTCCATGCCTTGCTCTGCCGTAATCTCGGTGAGTTCCTGTTGTGAGCGTGCCACACGCACCTGGCCCTTGCCACGCCCCCAGTCGAGGATGGGCAGAGAGAGGGAGATGCTGCCATACTCCTGGGTGAGAGGACGCTGATAGGCAGATGCTATGGTGCTGCCCGTCTGGGAGAGGCCGAACTGAAGGTATATGTCGGCCTTGAGACCTGCATTTGCCTTGGCACGGGAGAGGGAACTCTGCGCTTCGCGGCGTATGCGCTCGTAGTAGACAGGGTCGGGGCTGTTTTCCATGGCCAGGTCGAGGGCTTGTGTGTAAGGCACTTCAAACTCGGGCACGGTGTCGGGCATGACGAGACGAATGGGGGTGTCCTGAGCAATGCCGAGGAAGGAGCGGAAGCTCTGCATCTGTTCCTCAAGGGATATCTCGGCATCCATGGCAGAGGTTTCCTCGCTGAGGCGACGAATCTCGAGCTGAAGCATCTCGTTCTCGGTGATGGTACCTATCTTGTATCTGCCCTGTGCCATGCGATAGAGAGTGTCGGCACTGGCGAAGTTGCTTCGCGCCATTTCCAGGTCGCTCTGTGCCGTGGCGAGGTTGAAGAAATAGGAGCAGGTGCTGGCAGAGACGAGTTCGATGGTCTCGGCATAGCTTTTCTTTGCCTCGGTGTAGCGCAAGGGTTCGATGCGCTTGTCCCACTTGAGCGAGTTGTAGCCGAAGAGACTCTGGCTATAACCTATGCTTATGGGCACGGTGCTGAACATGTTGGTGTGGTTGCTGAGCTCGCGATGATAGTTGGCGGTGCTCTTTACGAAGAATGTACCACCCGTCCAACTGATGTTCTGGTTGATGCTCAGGTTGAGGTCGGCACCCAGCTGGCTCTGGCGCAGGTAGAGCGAACTACCATCGCTCTGGGTAATCTTGTTTATCTGATTGTTGATATACGGAGAGGAACTCAGCGTGACGCTGGGCAGATAGTTGGCACGGAAATTGCGATAGTTCCAATGCTGGGAGAGGAACGAATGGCGTGCGCTACGTGCCGTGGGCGATTGCTCGAGAGCCAGGGAGATGGCTTGCTGAAGGTCGAGCACCAAGGTGTCCTGAGCCTCTTGGGCAATGCCATGCAACGGACATGCAAGGCATAGCGCGGAAAATGCCACCGTGGCAAGTCTCCGTAGGGAGGGGAGAGGATGAAGAGATGTTATCATATCGCGTACATTATATATATATATCATTATGTTGTAGCAGCCCGTTTTAGACAATACGGTGTCTTGCCTTAGACAATACGACGACCGAGCTTAGACAATACGACGACCGAGCCTTGACAATACGACGAGTTTTTATGCCCGTTTTCATGTATTTGGCGTGGTCTTGTGCCGAGGGCGCTCATTATATATATTGCAAATTCCGTGCCAAAGTTGGAAGTTGTTGATAATCAGTGATTAGGGTGTTTGGTATGAAGCCTTGTTGTGTTCGTTTTCGCACACTGAATGTGCGATATCGCACATGCGCACAAAGGCAGACAGAGAGGAAAGTAAGAAAAGTGATGAAGGCAGAGCGGAAAGTGTGGGTGAAGTGATAGGAAGTTCATTTATTTTGCTTATCTTTGGCGCAAAACTGTTTTTCCAAAATATAAATGGAAACCAAAGGAAATATACTGATAGTTGACGACAACGAAGATGTGCTCTTGTCGCTGAACATGCTTCTTCGCCCATGGGTGAAAGCCATACGCGTGATTCGCGACCCTGAACGCATACTGGAGTTTGTGGAGCATTTCAAGCCCGATGTGATATTGCTGGACATGAACTTCCGCCGGGATGCCGTTAGTGGCGAGGAAGGATACATGTGGCTGGACAGGGTGCTGAAGTTCGACCCCACCAGCGTGGTGGTGTTTATGACGGCTTATGTGAATACGGAGAAGGCGGTGCGTGCCATCAAGGCAGGTGCCGTGGACTTCATACCCAAGCCTTGGGACAACAAGAAGGTGCTGGAGGTGGTACATTCGGCCGTTGACCTGAAGCGCGACAAGATGCAGGAACTCCTGGAAAAGAATCGCAAGAAGGAGGCAACACCCATAGTGGAAGAGCCCAAGGAGCAGCCTAAAGCCCAGGCAAGGGAATTCATCGGCGAGTCGGAGAAGATGCGCCAACTGAAGGAGAGCATAGGGCGTGTGGCAATGACAGATGCCAATGTGCTGATAACGGGCGAGAATGGTTCGGGCAAGGATGTTGTGGCGCACGAACTGCATCGCCTCTCGGCCAGAAGTGGCAAGAAGATGGTGTCCATAGACCTGGGATGCATACCTGAGGCGTTGTTTGAAAGCGAATTGTTCGGTTATGTTAAAGGTGCCTTCACCGGTGCTACCGGGCAGAAGGTGGGCAGGATAGAGGAGGCCGATGGAGGAACACTCTTCCTGGACGAGATAGGCAACCTGTCCCTGGCCATGCAACAGAAGTTGCTCACGGTGATAGAGAAGCGCGAGACATTGCGCGTGGGTGCTTCGCAACCGAAGAAGATAGATGTGCGCATAGTGGCGGCAACGAATGCCAACCTGAAGGAGAGGGTGGCAGAGGGTACCTTCCGCGAGGACCTGTTGTACCGACTAAACACTATAGAGCTGAATGTGCCACCATTGAGGGAGAGGGGCGAGGATGTGATGCTACTGGCACGCCATTTCCTGAAGGTGTATGCACAGAAGTACAAGTCGGAAAAGACTGACTTCACGCACGAGGAGGAGACGATGCTACTGAAATATCAATGGCCAGGCAATGTCCGTCAGATGCAACATAGTGTGGAGCGCTGGGTCATAGACCCCAGTATGCCATTGGTGGACAGTACCGTGAAGGAAAAGGAAACTGACCCCATGGCAAACTCCTTGAACCTCGAAGAACTGGAGCGCATAGCCATTCGTCGTGCACTGGAGCAAAGCAATGGCAACATGTCTCTGGCCGCCGAACTACTGGGCATAACACGCTATGCGTTGTATAGGAAGATAGACAAGCATGGGATTTAAGAAAACGGAAAACGGAAAACGGAAAACGGAGAACTGTTACTAACTGAAATCTGAGAACGGAAAACGGAAAGGTGAAAACGGAAAGGTGAAAACGGAAAGGTGAAAACGGAGAACTGTTACTAACTGAAATCTGAAAACGGAGAACGGAAAGGTGACATTTGAAGGGTTAAAGCTGAAATCTAAAAAAGTAATTTGTATAAGTTGGTAAGCCCAAATCTATAAAACTATGGACAATATACTTGATAGTAAATGTATGGCATTTGCTGTACGTATAGTACGCTTTTATAAGTTTTTGGTTCATGATAAGAAGGAGACTGTTATCTCAAAGCAGATGCTACGTAGTGGTACAAGTATAGGTGCTAACGCAAGAGAAAGACGAAACGCACAAAGTAAACTTGATTTTGTTCACAAACTTTCAATTGCCCTTAAGGAGGCTGATGAAACACAATATTGGCTTGAACTTCTTCTCAATAGCGATATAATAGACGATTCTGCTTTTACTTCTCTCAACGAGGATTTGAAAGAAATCATAGCAATGATAACATCAAGTATAAGAACAGTTAAGCGAGCAGAGAATAACTTATAATCGTACTATCTGTTTTACTAGTTTTCCAATTTCACTTTTCACATTTCTGTTAGTAACAGTTTTCCGATTTCCGTTTTCAGTTTTCCGTTCAATAAATATGAGTATTTGGCAGAATTTGTTTTATAACAAGAGCATCAGGCGATTGAGGCTGATGCTGGAGGCGGTGAGAATGGGCGACTTCTCTCTGCGCTTCTCGGTGAAGGAACTCTCCGGCGAGGAGCGACGCATGGCAGAGGAGATAAATGCCGTGATACAGGAGTTTCGCGAGATGGAACGCAACAGGGTGGGGCAATCGCACTTCTACGAGGCTATACTCTCGGAGGTGGATACCCTGCAAATGGCCGTTGACTATAAGGGGCATGTGTGCTGGATGAACAAGGCGGCAATCATGGGGTTGTGCGGTTTCCGTATCGACAATCTGGATAACTTGTCTGCCCTAAGTCCGTCGTTGCCAAAGAAGTTGAGGGAACTGAAGAGAGGCAGAAACCAATTGCTGACATTCACCACAACAAAGGGCGAGGAAAGGCAGTATGCCACAACAATGTCCGAAATGGTGGTGAAGGGCATATCGTACCGCCTGTATAGCATGCAGAGTGTGGCAACCATACTGAAGCAGGGCGAGATAATGGCAGAGCAGAGATTGATACGTGTGCTGACACATGAGATAATGAATTCGCTCACGCCCATAGTTTCCTTGTCGGAGACATTGACCGACAACCTCACTGATAATAAAGAATCGGCACTGACCTCGGACGATGCTACAATGGCACTGAAGGCGATAAGTCGCAGAGCTAACGGACTGATACAATTTGTGGAAAGGTATCGTGAACTCTCTGGCATACCGAAACCTGTGCTGGAGATGGTGAAGGTGGGCGAACTGATACACGCCTTGAAGGCCTTGCCTGCCTTGGCACAGGGTAATGGCAGAAGGGTGGAATTTGAGGTTGAATGTGGCGACAGGTTTGTTGCCATGGACAGAGGGCAGATAGAGCAGGTGCTGATAAATCTGCTGAAGAATGCCTCGGAGACAAGTGCAACACGCATAGTGCTGAGTGCCTCTGTTTCGGAAGACGACCGTTGGCTGATAATAAGCGTGGAGGACAATGGTGGCGGTTTCCATGCCGATGCCAAGGAGGATATGTTCACTCCGTTCTTCACCACAAAGCAAGGGGGACAGGGAATAGGTCTTGCCTTATGCCGACAGATAGTGAGCAACCACGGTGGCCTGATAGGTGCTGAGGTGCTGAGCGGAGAAAAGGAAGAGGGAGCACGCTTTACCGTGCGTCTGCCGATGAGAGGGTGAGACGAAGGATAGTGGTGGTATGCGGTGTGATGCTATAACGATGGTCTATCTCTCTGTCGCAAAGCCAAACGATGTTGTCGGTATGTGAGTCGGTGACAACAAGTTGCGATTGCTTGTCAAAGAGGTTGACCTTACGGTCGGTAAGATAATCGCTGACAAGTTTTGTGCCATGTTTCATGCCAAAAGGACGGAATCTGTCGCCATTGGCAATGGGACGAAGTATGAGAGTGCCCTGAATTTGAGAGGCATCGACGAAGACCTGATTCTTGTTGAGAAAATCTTTGCGTGTGGGAACAAAATCGTCAGGCATACGCTCTACGCAAAGCGTTGGCATAGAAGGAGTGTTGGTGATGGTAGTAAGTTCCCTGAGTATGCATTGCTTTCTGTCGAGGAGCAGTATGTGCGTGGGGCTTTGCCATGTCTTGCCGGTGTGGGCAGGAGTTTCGTTGCCTTCCTCTTCTTGTACATGTGCATGAATGTCTAGAATCTGCTGACGTGTGAAACCACAAGGCGAAAGCCATGAGTGGTAGTATGCCTCGGAAGAATCCTTGTCAAGTTCCATGCGCACGTTCTCGGCAGTTCTGGCAAGGCATTCGGAGATATTGGGATTGAGTTTTCGGAGCATGGGGATGACATCGAGGCGAATGCAGTTGCGCAGTGCTTCGCGCTCAAGATTGGTGCTATCGGTAACATACTCCTGTCCCCGACTTTTGAGATAGTCGAGTATATAGTCTTTGGAATAAGACAACAGAGGACGAAGGATGCGCAAACCATTGATGGTGCGGTCGGGGTACATGGCAGAAAGTCCACGAAGGCCTGTGCCACGGATGAGATTGAGCAGTAGAGTTTCGGCCTGGTCGTCTTGATGATGTGCAACACAGATGGCCTCGGCATGCAGCTTTTGAGACATCTCGGCAAACCATGTGTATCTAAGTTCGCGTGCCTCCATTTCAATACTCACGCCATGCTGACGAGCAGAGGTGAGAGTGTCGAAATGTTTTATCTCGAGAGGAATGTCTTGTTCCTGACAGAAGAGCCTAACAAATTCTTCATCTCTGTCCGATTCTTTGCCACGCAGATGGAAGTTGCAATGCAGAGCCATAATACGTAGGCCCTCTCTCTTCATCATAAGAGCAAGGGCAATGGAATCGGCTCCGCCACTGAGGGCGATGAGATACAATTTGTTGGGAGAGAGGTGTTTGATATTCATTCCTTGATTCCCAGTAGGGCACGAGCGTTGTTGATGGCCTCGGCAGATACATTGCTACCAGAAAGCATGTTGGCAATCTCTGTGACACGCTGTTCTTGAGTGAGGGCAGAGATGTGACTTCGTGTGTAGCTCTCGGAATCCTCTTTCCACACTTTATAATGATTCTGTCCCAGAGCGGCTATCTGTGGCAGATGTGTTATGCTGATGACCTGTCGGCCCTGCTGCCCCATGTTGTGCATGATATGTGCCATGGCTTCGGCAATGTGACCAGAGACACCAGTGTCTATCTCGTCAAAGATTATGGTGGGAAGGGATACCACACCAGAGAGTAATGCCTTAAGGGATAGCATGACACGCGCCGTTTCTCCACCACTGGCTACCTGGGAGATGTTTTGCATGTCGGAACCCAAATTGGCAGAGAAAAGGAAGGCAACCTTGTCCATACCATTGGGGGTGGGAGAATCGGTGGGAGTGAAACCTACCTGGAAGCGTACATTGGGCATGCCAAGATGTTTAAGACTGGAGACGATTTCTTTCTCGACAGTCTTTGCTGCTTTATGTCTCACCTTGGTTAGTTTCTCTGCCAAGGTGTGTAGCTCCTGAAGTGCCTTCTTCTCCTGTTCCTGTAATTGGCGGATGTGCTCGTCGCTATTGTCTATCTGGTCGAGTTGTTGCTCCAACTGTT
Source organism: Bacteroidaceae bacterium (assembly GCA_017548165.1). GTDB lineage: Bacteria > Bacteroidota > Bacteroidia > Bacteroidales > Bacteroidaceae > Physcousia. Next base: position 9,738 of record JAFYMW010000086.1, on the reverse strand, counting down.
GCATGATGCTGATGAGCTGGTCGCTGGAATCCACACGATGTTTCTGCTCCAGAGAGAAGAGCGTGTCTTGACGCATCTGCATCTGTTCGAGGCGATGAGGGTCGTATTCTATGCTCTCAGCTTCGCTTTCGAGAGTGGATGAAATGTCTTGCAGTTCCAGACGGCAACTCTCGAGACGCTCTGTAAGTTCCTCGGCCTGAGGAAAGAATTTCTGAAGTGATGATATCTGGTTGCGCACCTGACGCAATGATTCCAACACAGGAGTCTCGCCCTCGGAAAGCAGACAATATCCTTGACTCAGTGCCACCTTGATGTCTTGGGCATGCTCCAGAATGTCGCACTGTTGCTTTAGTTCATCGTCCTCGCCAGGTTGTGGTTGGAAGGATTGTAATTCGTTGAGTTGAAAACGCAGATAGTCCTCATCCTTCCTGCCGTTGGCCAAACTGTCTTGTGCATCGGCAAGTGCCTTGGTGGTTTGTCGCCACTTACGGTAAGCCTCGGTGTATTTTTGTAATAGTGTGCCTTCACCGCTTACGGTGTCGAGAACGGAGAATTGAAAATCCTCTTGTCCAAGAAGGAGGTTCTGGTGTTGCGAATGTATGTCTATAAGGCTGGCTCCGAGTCGTTTGAGGGCAGAGATTGTTGTGGGAGTGTCGTTGATGAAGGCACGACTTTTGCCATTGGCGGTGAGTTCGCGACGCACTATGCACTCGGTAGGGTCGTAATCCAGGTCGTTATCTTCAAAGAAAGATTCAAGTCCATATTGGTCGGGAACAAAGGTTGCCTCAAGCACACAACGCTGCTTGCCTGTTTGTATGGCACTCATGTCTGCTCTGTCGCCTGTGAGCAAACCTATGGCACCGAGCAGAATACTTTTGCCAGCACCAGTCTCGCCGGTGATGACAGAAAAGCCTTTGTCGAAATCTATGTCGAGACTTTCTATGAGGGCATAGTTCTCAATATGTAGATGTTTAAGCATGCAGATAGGTTCTGTAAAAAGTTATTTCTTAATCTTCTCCCAACTATTGTTCTGACTGGGATTTATGGCAAAGAGAATGCTGTATACACGCTCGCGCTCTTCTTGGTTTTCGTGTTTGCTGAAGATGTTGACAAGTTCTTCTTTCTTGTACTCAGTGAAAAGCTGTGGTACATTGCTCATGCTACGAGCCTGACGTGCCTGATCGAGGAGTTCGATGCTTTCCACCAAGGCTTTGTGTGCCTTTTCGGTACTATCGCACAGATTGTCCAAACCTTGACGATGGTAGGTGTAATTCATCTGGCGTATGGCTTCCATACTTCCGTCCATATAATCGTTAAGCAAGGCGAAGCGATTGTTGCTCTCGTTGAAAGCACTCCATCCGCTATAACCAAGATTTTGTGCCTTGTTGACGATATCCTCAGCTGTTTGCAAAACAGTTGTTCCTCCCAGTGGTGCAAAGGTGTCCATGTCCATACCTATGATGATATGGGCATAGTATGCCAAAAGGGCAATGAGTTGGTTGTCAAGGTTCTCCGGGTTGTATTCCAACTGGTCAGCAGGGTCGAACTTGAAATGAAAATGCTGGTCGCGAGTGTTGTATAGAGGTGTAGTGTAGGAACTGCCCCATACTGGACGACTGGTATTGAGAAGCAATGTGCATTCGAAGGCACCGTCCTGAGCCGAGTATTTGTTTACCGTGATGTTGAAGGTGCAGGTGATGCGCTCTACTTCGTCGTATTTAACCGTTGTCCACTGTTTGGAGTTGAGAAACTCTTCCGCCTTTTCGCGGAAGGTCTCGCACGCCTCGGTGTTAGTGTTGACCAGCTGAGCCGTGTTTATAACCACCTTGGCATTAAGTTCCTGTGCCGAGGCAAGAAAAGCATTGGCAAGGAGAAACAGAGTGGCTATGGTATACCTTCTAATCATGGAATGAATGTGTTGATTATTTCGCGTGCCACATCCTTCTTGCTCTGTAGTGGCAATGAATGCGACTGACCTTTGGTGATGATTGTGACCTTGTTGGTATCGTGCTGAAAACCAGCTCCTGCATCCTGAAGGCTATTCATGATAATCATATCTAGATTCTTTCTGCAGAGCTTTTCCTGAGCATGCTGCATGGCATCGTGTGTCTCTAGAGCAAAGCCACAAAGCTTTTGGTTGTCCAGCTTCATTTGTCCGATAGCGGCGGCTATGTCTTTGGTGGGATTGAGACGAAGAACCAACTGGTCTCCCTCGCGCTTAATTTTCTCATCGGCACAAGTGTCGGGGGTGAAGTCGGCAACTGCTGCACACATAATTCCTGCGTTACATGCAGGGAAAAGAGATGTGGCGGCATCGTACATCTGTTGGGCACTCTCCACTCGTGTGACATGTAATAAAGAGGAATGGGGCAGTGGTAAAGAACATGGACCGAGAACCAGTTCCACCTCAGCTCCCTGCATTATGCATTCTTGTGCCAAGGCCAATCCCATCTTGCCACTTGAATAGTTGCCAATAAATCGAACGGGATCTAACTTCTCGTAAGTAGGACCAGCAGTAATGAGAATGCGATTGCCACGAAGTCTGCCCTCGCGACGTGCAAAGAATTCGATAAGTTCTTCAACGATGATTTCTGGCTCTTGCATGCGTCCCTTACCCTCGAGTGTGGAGGCAAGGAAACCACTACCTGGTTCGACAATGTGCACCCCTCTCTGTTGAAGCAACTTAAGATTCTCCTGAGTGGATACATGTGCGTACATATCGAGATCCATGGCAGGTGCCACCAGTACAGGTGCCTTCATGCTGAGATAGGTGGTGATGAGCATGTTGTCGGCAATGCCATGTGCCATCTTGCCTATAGTGCTGGCCGTACATGGTGCTATGAGCATGGCATCTGCCCATAAACCAAGGTCGACATGACTATGCCACGAACCATCGCGTTGGTTGAAGAATTCGGAAATAACGGGTTTGTGTGTCAGTGCACTCAAGGTGATAGGAGTGATGAACTCCTTGCCTGCCGGAGTGATAACCACCTGTACTTCTGCTCCTTGCTTGATGAGCAGGCGTATGAGCAAGCATGCCTTGTAGGCAGCAATACTGCCTGTGATGCCTAGGACTATCTTTTTACCTTTCAACATTTCTTGTATCAATAGATTAAAATAGTGGGTGGTGCTTAAATGAAATGGGATGATGTGGTAAAAAATATGTGACGGCAAGAAGAACATATTGTTTCATTCCCGCGTCACATATTTATTTCCGATGTTTTTACATATTGGTGTATTTGTACTTCAAACGTGTCAACACCTGCTTGGTGTTCATGGTGAAGTCGCTCTGCATCATCCAGTTGTAATAACTAGGTTCTATTCTGAGAACATCCTTAACAAGGCGTCCCTTGTGTTTGCCAAAGTTGACAATCTCTTCGCCTTTCTCATTGTAGGCAAATCGACCAGCAAAGTCCACGAAATTGTCACGGCTGCTATATTCGGCCAGGAAATCAATATCGTTTTCCAAAACTTCGGGATAATGGTCGAGTTGTGCTTCGAGAACCTCCAAGGTAGCCTCTGTATCTGCCAGGGCAGAGTGGGCATTCTCAAGGTCCTTGTCGCAATAGAATTTATAGGCTGCTACCAATGTGCGACGCTCAAGTTTGTGATAAATGTTTTGCACATCCACACGACGGCATGAGTTAAGATCTATATTCACACCAGCACGAATAAATTCTTCGGCCAAGAGAGGTATGTCAAATCTATTGCTATTGAATCCAGCCAAGTCGCATCCCTCGAATATGTTTTTCAGTTCTTGCGCCTTTTCACGGAAAGTGGGGCAGTCTGCCACATCCTTGTCATAGATACCATGTATGGCACTGGCTTCCTCGGGAATATGTCTCTCGGGATTGATACGCATGGTCAAGGACTGACGATTGCCATTGGGTTCAAGACGTATGAGACAGAGTTCCACGATGCGATCTGTGGCCACATCAATACCTGTCGTTTCCAGATCAAGAAATACAATAGGTTTTGTGAGATTGAGTTTCATTGCTATGTTTTGTCTGAAAACAAATGTTGTTATTCATCCACTCGCATGGGCATAAGGAGCATGAGCAATTCCTCGTTCTCATCCTCATTGGCAGGGCGTACCAAACCAGGACGACTGGGGTCGGCAAGTTCGAGGATAATGTTCTCGCTATCCAGAATGCCACATATCTCTATGAGGAACTGACATGAAAAACCGATGCTGATGGGATTGTTGTTGTATTCGCAAGTAAGATTCTCTTCTGCACTGGTAGAGTATTCGTTGTCCTGACCTGCTAATCTGATGCTATTGTTCTTAAGTTCCAACTTAACAAGACCACTACTCTTATTGCAACATACACTGACGCGCTTCAATGCACTAGAGAAGGCTTGGCGGTCGATGATGGCGTGATAGGGGTTGCTGACGGGAATAACAGCATTGTAGTTGGGATAGTTGCCCTCGATGAGACGGAAATGCATGGTCATGTCCTCGGTGGAAATGGTGGCACGGTCGTTGGTGTACATGATGCTGATGGTATTCTCGTCCTTGCTAATGACATTCTTGAGGATGTGTGCAACCTTCTTGGGAAGGATGAAGCTGCCTTTATAACCTGGTGCCACATTGCGTACGATGTCCTTGACCAACTTTCTGCCGTCTGTACCAGCAAAGATGATACAGTCGGGGTTGATGTCAAAGAAGATACCATTCATTACAAGACGAACTTCATCGTTGGCTGTAGCAAAAAGTGAACGGTTGATACCAGAAATCAGTGTTTCTGCAGGAATGGTCAGCACATTGCCTTCTGTTACAGGACGAGGTGCGGGATATGAATCGGCACTTTGTGTGATGAGAGAGAACTGGCCACTACTGTGCTTGCAACACAATTCGTAGGTATTGGTGTTGATATCGATGGTCAGAGGCTGTTCTGGTATTTCCTTGAGACTCTCCATCAAAGTCTTGGCCAAAACACAGAAACGTACGGGTCCCTCATGTTCCAAAGTAGGGAGATATGATATGTAGCATTTCTCGGTGTCGCTGGCTGTTATGGTCATTTGGCCGTCTTCGGCAATATCTATAAGGAAACAATCCAAAATGGGCATAGAATTCTTACTTGCCAACACTTTGCTGGCACTTGTCAGCCGACTATTAAGTGCAGAACTAGATACTTTAAAAATCATAATATGGATGTATTTTTTATTATTATATTCACATGCAAATTTACAGTTTTTTTTTGGATTCTCTTAAAATGGCACCTCATTTTTTTGCCCATATACTTAATTTGTGCTAACTTTGTGCAAAAATATAAACGATATATGGAAATCATAGGAAAGATTATTCAGGTTATGCCTGAGCGTAGTGGCACTTCAGCTCGTACTGGTAGTGAATGGCGTATGGGTTCTTATCTTTTGGAAACAACAACAGATCGCTTCCCTCGTAAGATGTTGTTTGAAGTTTTCGGTAGCGACAAGATTCAGCAATTCAATATTCAGGTTGGCGAGATGTTGCGTGTAAGTTTCGACATCGATGCAAGAGAATATCAGGGTCGATGGTACAATAGTATCCGTGCATGGAATGTGGATCGCAATTTGGGTGACCCCATGGCTCCTCAGGTTCCTCCTTTCGGAACTTTGGATACAACTCCTTTTGATTCAGCAGCACCTCAAGTTCCTGTTCAAAACAACGCACCTGCTCCTGCTGCTCCATTTGTTTCTTCGGAGAGCGAAGAGGATCTTCCTTTTTAAGTAGATAAAGAGATAGATTTCATAGTTAATATTAACGACACCCTAAACACAACTCGTATACATAGGTTGGTTTAGGGTGTCGCCATTTTTCTATTTTCGTGGATAACATTTTGCTATTGCCTAAAACGATGATGATTTATAGCAAAATCTTATTTTCTTTTTGTACAGAGAAATTCGCGGTTATCAATTGTGCAAAAGGCGTATTCATCTGGCGTGCGCCTTGATAACAACCCTTGATGCAGGCACAACATTTGATGCACTTGTTGGCATCGGTGCTTGAAGGGGAGCTTGGACTTATGGCACCTGTAGGACACAGCTTGGCGCATATGCCGCACTCTGTGCAAAGTGCCATATCTGTTGTGGGGCATTTGGGCATAGATTTACCTTCATTCATCCATCCTGCTACAGTCTGTTTGAATCGTAGCATCACATCGGCATCTTGTTGTGGTTGTTCTATGTTTGTCACATCAACAGAGGTGGGGTGTGTGGCATTCAAAACCTTAGCTCTAATTCTTGAACCAAAGTTTTTAGCAAAAGCCAAATCCTCAGAATTCGGTCTACCAGGTGCAATCGGTGTTTGGGGAGTAGAGTAGGAGTGTTCACCTATGAAGGTTCCGGCACCTATAACATTAAATCCGTGAGAGTTAAGAAAATCGAACAGTTCTGTCAAGGCTTTTTCATAGTGACGATTGCCATACACCACCACTGCTATGGCTGGTGTGCCATTGCCCTTGATTCTCTCCATGCGTTTCAAGGCCAAGGGGGCAACATGACCTCCATACACAGGCACACTGACTAGTAATAGTTCGTCTTCTGCAAAAAGTACATCACATGCCTCAACGTGCGTGACGTCTGTGATTATTCCTTCGGGTAAAGAGATACCCGCTAAAATGGCTTGCGCTATTTTGCGTGAAGTACCTGTAGGTGAAAATGTTAGAGTATTTATTCTCATCTTTTAATTTATATTTTATAGAAGGATGTCCTTACTATTCCTCAGCATTAGTTTCGCTTTCCTTTAGAGCGGCAAATGGTGCAAATTGTGCTGCTCGCGATTGCATGCTCATGCGCTTGCGACCTCGTGGTTCCCAGTGTGGAAGGTCTATGATATCTTCGTATTGGTTCATTTCTTATGACCTCCTATTTGTTCGTTTCGTTCCCTGCCTGTTGATACCGAGTCAAAATTTATTCCTTTCAACAATGCATTTTTGCCAAAGCGTTTGTGTATGTCCAGAGAGGCTTGCATCAGTCTTTTCTCCTTTTCAGCCCGTTCTGCGTTTTGTGTGGATTGGTTTTCAGACAAATCTATATCGTTAAAAAGGTCTAATTGTATGGCATCTCTTTTCTTGTTGATGGATGGTGCATACTGCGAAACAACATTTGCTGCGGTGATGTTTATGCGGCGGACGAGCAGGATGGGGTCGATGATGCGCTCATAGAGTTGCATGGCAGCCTCGGTGATGTGGTGGGCAGAACTGGTGGTAAGTGGCAGATTATGGCTTCCGTGGGCATGGACAGGAACCTGTCGGCCATAGTGGTCGGTGGTGATGGGACCCTTGTACAGACTTCGGATGTCCTCGCGCACAAGGCATTCCGTATCGTAGCCTATGGTAAGTACAATCTGCGGTGTGAGTAGGTGTTTGGAAAGAAGGTCGAGAGCCAGAGCCTCGGCCATCTCGCGTACTACCACGCGTGCCTTGTCGGTGGAGTATGGATAGTTGAGCACTTGTCCGCTGGAAATGGATGAAGACTTGGGACGATATGCTTTGATGTCGCTGATGCGGCATGGTTCCCATCCCCAAGCATGGTCGATTAGGAGTTCGGCATTCACGCCGAAGAGTTTGTACAGGAGTGCTTCGCTCGTTAACGACATGCGTGCCAATTGGCCCATAGAGGTGATTCCGTATTTGGCCAGTTTCTCTGCTGTCCTGCGTCCCACGCGCCAGAAGTCGGTAAGGGGGCGGTGGTGCCAAAGTTGTCTGCGGTATTCGCTTTCCGTGAGTTCCGCTATGCGCACTCCATCCTTGTCGGCAGGCATGTGCTTTGCCACGATGTCCATGGCCACCTTGGCCAGATACATATTTTCGCCTATACCAACCGTGGCGGTAATGCCGGTGGTACGAAGCACGTCGCGGATGATACGGATGGCTAGTTCGTGGGCAGATACCTTATATAGGAACATGTAGTTGGTCACGTCCATGAACACCTCGTCCACGGAGTAGCGATGAAGATCCTCGGGGGCAACGTATTTCAGGTACACGTCCGTCACTCTCTTGCTGTACTCCAGATAGAGACCCATGCGTGGTGGAGTGACAATATAGTCGAGATGGCTGGCACGTTGGCGTACTTCCCACAGACGGGCACGCCCCGAGATACCATAGGCCTTAAGTGCAGGGGTCACGGCCAGACAAATGGTCTTGTCAGTGCGGCTTTCGTCCGCCACCACCAAAAGTGTGTTGAGCGGATCAAGTCCACGCTCAACACACTCTACGGAGGCGTAAAACGACTTCAAGTCTATGGCTATGTATGTGCGCATGGCAACGATTAACGGATGAGCGGTGAGCGGTAAGGACGCTCAGCGTCCGCAGTTTTCAGTTTTCCGTTTTCCGATTTCAGTTTGTCTTACCTTCCTGCCTTGTTCTCGGTGGAAACCTTCTGGCCAGGTTGAGCCTGAAGGAAACCGCGGTTCTTGAGCAGGCCATCAATCTTGGGATCGCGTCCACGGAAGCGACGATACATCTCGTCACCGGGCAATATGCCACCAGGTGTGAGCACTTCCTTGCGGAACTTGGCTGCTACCTCCTGGTTGAAGATGTTGCCAGTCTCCTTGAATGCCTCGAATGCATCAGCATCCAGCACCTCAGCCCAGATGTAGCTGTAGTAACCGGCACTATAACCTCCACCCATGGTGTGAGAGAAGTTTGTTACGCTATAGCGAGGCAATATCTGCGAGGGCATGCCGCGCTTCTTCATCTTCTCTGCCTGGAACTTCATTACGTCCAGTTTCTTGGGCATCTCGGTGAGAACATGCAGGTCAAGGTCCACATAGGATGCGGCAAGGTATTCCACGGTGGCAAATCCCTGACCATACTTGCTGCTGGCATCTATCTTCTGAACAAGCTGTTCTGGGATTATCTCTCCTGTCTTGTAGTGGCGTGCATACTGTTGCAATACCTCGGGTTCGAAAGCCCAGTGCTCGTTGATCTGTGAGGGCAACTCTACAAAGTCGCGCTCAACACCGCCAACGCCCTGGTACTGAACATCGCGGAAGAAAGAATGAAGAGCATGGCCGAACTCGTGGAACATGGTGAGCACATTGTCAACGGTTTGCAGGGCAGGTCCACCTTCCTTGGCAGGCAGAGTCATGTTGCACACATTGGTTACGATGGGTTGCACGCGCATGGTGCCATCATAGGACTGTGCACGGAAGCGTCCGCACCATGCACCGGCACCCTTTCCATCGCGAGGGAACATATCGCTATAGAAGATGGCAATGAGGTTGCCCTTCTCGTCGATGACATCCCAGCTCTGCTGTTGCTTGTGATACTGGGGATAGTCCTGGGTGCGCTCGCGGAAGGTGATGCCATAGAGCTTTGTGGCTGTCCAGAAGATACCCTGCATCACATTGTTAATCTCAAGGTATTCGCTCACCTCTGCCTCGCTGATGTTGAACTTCTCCTGCTTTGCCTTGTCCAGATAGTACATATAGTCCCAAGGCTTGGGCTCGCCCTTGATTCCATCCTTGCGCATCATCTGGCGGATGTCGTCCAGTTCGCGCTCAGCAGCCTCCACGGCAGGTGTCCATATCTGGTCGAGCAGGTTGTAGACATTCTCGGGCTTCTTGGCCATGCGAGTCTCCAATTGCATGTCGGCAAAGGTGTTGAAACCCTTAATCTTTGCCAACTCCAGACGCAACTCTACGATTTGAGCCGAGATGGCCTTGTTGTCGTACTTGTCGCCGTGGTTGCAACGGTTGTTGTACATCTCGTACACCTGACGACGAAGGTCGCGGTTCTTGGCATACTGGAG
>JAFYMW010000085.1 GCA_017548165.1 Bacteroidaceae bacterium | reverse complement strand
CCGTTGCCGTCTGTGAGGAGAGGGTTCTTATAGTAGAGTGTATATTGTCATTGCTACACATCACTCTGCACTTATAATACCTCCGTGCCAGCAAGTCGTGCCAAGTGCTGAGCAGACTTATTACCATGAGCATCCCCAAGGTCCACCACTTGCCACCATTCATCGTAAGAGCAAAAACACCCAACGATATTGTCAGCAGCAATTCTATAAGATGAATATAAATCCGTATACCCCCTCTCGATGGCAATGCTCTGCGCACAAACGGTTGCATCACCCACGGAAGCAATAGTACGGAAGCAAAGAGGGTGGACAAAGCCACCCCCATTTTCATTTGCAGGAAAATTATCATAGCCACGAAGGTAACCACCACCGAAGGAATCTCGTTGGCGGCAAAGAGAGTGGCAGTCCACAATCCACCTTCGCTTTTTCTCATTCCTTAATAAGATCTTGCTATCAGCACACGTGCCACGGAAGGCTTGCCGCTTACCATGTCCACACCTGGAGTCTGCTCTACGCCGAAAGGCACGCAACGGATAGTTGCCTGAGTTTCCTCCTTGATTTTAGCCTCAGTCTCAACGGTGCCATCCCAATGACAAAGGAAGAAACCACCATCCTTGACGCGAGTCTTGAACTCCTCATAGTCGTCGCATTCGTAGATACGAGCATCGCGCGCATCCTTGGCCTTCTTGAAGATGTTCTTCTGAATCTCATCTAGAAGGTTCTTGATATATTCCTCAATACCCTCAACGGCAACATTCTCCTTCTCCAAGGTATCACGGCGCATAACCTCAACCAATCCCTGTTCCAGGTCGCGAGCACCCAATACAAGACGCACAGGCACACCCTTCAACTCATAATCGGCAAACTTAAATCCAGGACGCTTGTTGTCGGCATTGTCATACTTCACGCTCACGCCCATAGCCTTGAGATTGTTCATTATCTCTATGGCCTTGGCATCAAGTTGCTCCATCTGTGCAGGCTTGCCGATAGGAATGATAACCACCTGGATGGGTGCCAATGCAGGAGGAAGCACCAAACCATTGTCGTCTGAGTGAGTCATAATCAATGCACCCATCAAACGTGTGCTCACACCCCAACTGGTAGCCCATGCATACTCGGGCTTATTCTCCTTATTGAGGAACTGTACATCGAAAGCCTTACCGAAGTTCTGACCCAGGAAGTGACTTGTACCACTCTGCAAAGCCTTGCCATCCTGCATCATAGCCTCGATGGTGTAGGTATCAAGAGCACCGGCAAAGCGCTCTGTCTCGCTCTTCACACCCTGTACCACAGGCACAGCCATGTAGTTCTCGGCAAAGTCGGCATATACCTTCAGCATCTGCTTGGCACGCTCCTCAGCCTCCTCGCGTGTGGCATGGGCCGTGTGGCCCTCCTGCCACAAGAACTCTGCTGTACGCAAGAACAAACGAGTACGCATCTCCCAACGCATCACATTGCACCACTGGTTCACCAGCAGAGGCAGATCGCGATAAGACTGGATCCAGTTCTTGAATGTATTCCAAATTATGGTCTCAGATGTGGGACGGATGATAAGTTCCTCCTCCAGCTTGGCAGAAGGGTCTACCACCACACCATCACCAGCATCGTTGGTCTTCAAACGATAGTGTGTCACCACGGCACACTCCTTGGCAAAACCCTCCACATGCTCAGCCTCCCTAGAAAGGAAACTCTTGGGGATAAGCAAGGGGAAGTAGGCATTCTGCACACCAGTCTCCTTGAACATATCGTCCAGCACTCGCTGCATCTTCTCCCAGATAGCATAGCCATAAGGCTTAATCACCATACAACCACGCACATCGCTCTGCTCAGCAAGGTCGGCCTTTACTACCAGTTCGTTATACCATTTAGAGTAATCCTCACTTCTTTTTGTAAGGAAATCCAATTCTTTTGCCATATATAACTTGCCTTATAAATCCATTATTCTGCACTCTCGGCCTCTTCCTGCTGAGGTTCCTCAAAATCGGTCACACCATTCTCCACAAGGATGTTGTACCACTGGATCAGTTTCTTCATATCGCTGGGATAAACATGGTCGCGGTCATAGTTGGGCAGAGCCTTGGCCATGAAATCAGCAAGCTCTTCCTTAGATGCCTTACGATAGTCAATAGCAGTGACCTTGCCACCCTCCATATCATAGATATTCTTGAACACCTTGCGCAAAGGCACCTCTTCCTCATCTGTATACATGGCGATATCTGCCAAAGAGATGATTTTGTCTGCGCCAAAGGCAGGCATACGCTTCTTCTGTGCGTCAAGGGTCTCTACGATGAGACTACGATTACCGCGGTTTATCAAGCGGTATAGTCCGGGCTTACCGGAAATAGCAAGAATTGTTTCGAGCATATTTTTTGTTCTTAGGTTACTTTTCCTATGAGTGTAACAGACTACTACTCATAAAGAAAATTTGTTAGTACTAATTATTTTCTTGGGTCTTTGTGGAGAATGATTCTCTATTTACTATCATCCCCCGACCACTACACATTATTTATTATTATATCCGGACAGGGATATTCCTTCTGTCTGGCTATTCGTTCCTCTATCTTTTCACGGCCGACACCATCCCTTTGCATCGCCCTCTGTATGCGTGTTTCCAAAGGAGCATCCACACGCACCACCTTGTCTACCAGTTTGTCCAGACCGCTTTCGGCAAGCAATGCCGTTTCTATCGCCACCACCTCGGTATGTTGCTCTTCGGCCCATCTTAGGAAGTCTGCCTTCACAACAGGATGTATCAGGGCATTCACCTTTTGAGCATTCTCTTCACTGGCAAAAAGGTAAGATGCCAGCATTGCCTTGTTCAAATGTCCTTGTGCATCATAGACATCCTTGCCAAGCATATCAAGCAGTCCCTGGCGTATTGTCTCCGATTCCTCGTTCAATCGTTTGGCATTTGCATCCGAATCGTAGACTGGTATCCCCAGAAGTTGGGTCATCTGTCTGGCAATATAACTTTTGCCACTACCTATGCCTCCTGTTATGGCTATCTTTATCATCTGGCGTTCTGCTCTATCGTTGTCGAAGGCCCATCCTGCTCAAGAAGATAGTCTACTTCATTAGGGGATATGCGCACATGATTTACACCCACGGGGGTGGATTTCAGTTTCAATCTCAGCTTCTGATGTCCATTGTTCAACAATTCCTCGTATGTTGCACTCAAGACAAAATCACTCGCTTTGATATTTCGTGCATTAGCAGCCCCCACTCTATATTTCACCGTCACCGTGGCAGGGAAAGTTTTCAACGAGATGCCAGCAGGGAAATTAAGTCCCACAATGGGCACCTTTATCGTCTGCTCTGTGTAGTAATCTACATAAGCTGTCAACTTGACCTGTTCGGGAATTATCTTTACACCTGAAATCTTGGGAAATTCAAGGTTAAAGGTAGTTGTCCTGTCCAGATTTGCTATCTCCTGAGGTTCGGTGTATGCATAGCGTATAGTGTCGAGTATTGTTGCTGGTGCATAAATAGTAACACTATCGGGCGAGAATGTGAGATTTTGCAGATAGTTCTGCTGACGTGTCGACACCCTGCCATTAAGCCTTACAGGCACGCGTCGCGACACACCACGATTGTAATGAAACTCGAAGGCTGCCGGTTGCGTACGCATCACCTGTGTTGACGAGAGAATTTGTTGTTGGAATATTCTCTGCACATCTGATGGAGGAATAGTAATCTTACTTGCCGCCGCACCATTGTCGTAGACAGAGAAGTCCAGTTTGATAGGTTCTATCTCCTGGTTTCTGCGCCAGTAATTAAAGAGGTTTGCACCACGGTCGTACACCGTCACAATAACCTCCGAAGGCAATGGGGACGTGATGATTGTACCCTTGGGCACACCCACCAATTCCAAAGGCACCACTATATCGGTCTCGAACGTGTCGTCCAGTTTTTGTAGAATCCAGAAACCGAAACTGATGCCCAGGAAAAAGCAAAAGACTAGCATATCCCTGCCCTTGTAACGAAACAGGGATGACAAGCCATCTACAGCTTTCTTTTTACTTGACTTGATCTGTTTGCGCAGTTGCATAGACACTATTGCGGTCCACACGGATATTTACATCCTTGGCCACCTCTATAACGAGAATATTGTCCGCTTCTTCAATAGCACGAACCATACCATAGATACCACCAGAGGTAACAACTCTTGAACCTATGGCTATAGAATTACGGAAATTCTGAATCTCCTGCTGACGCTTCTTCTGAGGACGCAAGATGAAAAACCAGAAAATAACACCTATAACCACCCACATCATAATCATGGGCAGTGGTGAACCCTGTGCTGCTGAAGCAGTAATTGTCTGAATCATTTTTTTCTAAATTATTTTTTATTATTAATATGCGTTTTTGTATTTAGCCAAACAAAATGGCAAGACACATAGGCTTATTGTACCCTATGCATTCTTCATCAGCTTATGCTCGGCAATGAGCTTCTTGCTGATATTGTCCAAAGTAGCGTTGATATATCGTGCGCTATTTGGAGTGCTATAGCTCTTTGCTATCTCGATATACTCGTTAATCGAAACCGACAAGGGGATTGAGGGGAATGATGTTATCTCGGCCAATGCCACCTGCATTATCACTCTATCCATCAATGGCACACGCTCCACGTCCCAGTTGCGAGTGTTCTGTGCCACAAGATTCTTGTAATAGTCGGCAGCGTTAAGACTCTGATAAATGAGTTTCTTGGCAAACTCCAAGTCCTCTTCGTCACGAAATTCGGGCAACAGAGGATGATCGTCCTTGCTCTCGGCGGTAAAGCGATTGATGGTCTTCAACACGAAGGTGTCTATGATGTGACGATCGTCGTTCCAATATATGTTCACATCCTCCAGCAAGTCGTCAATCTTGTCATTATCCACGATGACATAGCGATATATCTTACGCCACAATTCGCGATCCTCCTCGTACGAACTCACACCGCTATCCATATACTCACGATAGAAATCACTATCCATCACCCTGTTGAAAAGTGTACGCACAAACTCCTCTTCGTTTGTCCAATCCAAGCGCTGAGTCTTGCGATTTTCCTGCAACTGGGCATTACTCTCCAATTGGAGCATAAAACGATTGTCCACAAACTTTCTGCTTGGCTCTGTCAATCCCAGTCGTCTTGCCCTATTGGCTTGTGCATCATGAGCACGCAATGCAAGACGAGAAATCTCTACCATCAGATTCAACATCGTGTTGTAAAGGTCATATGCTGTGCCCAAGCTGTTCAACAGTTCGTTTTCGCCATTCTCGGGTCTGCGGCCCTCATTATTCAGACTGTAGGAGTATGCCACCTGTACAGTCTTGAGTCGGATAAGTTTACGATTTATCATAAGAACGATTTATAAAGCGCACAAAGATACTTATTTTATATGATGTAGTAGTATGGCAAAGGGCAAAATCATACTTTTTATGTCTATTTTATCAAAAAGCATAAGAGCAAGAGCATCGTTTTCGCTTTTTTTTCATACCTTTGCACCCGCTTATTAGAGCCCGTGTGATGGCGAATTAGGCAAAAACACTTAATTTAGAGTAACACAACTAACAAAAACAAACAAATGAAAAGTATCGACGTAAAGGGCACAGCCCGCACCAGCACTGGCAAGAAGGCCACTCGTGAAATCCGCAAGAGCGGTTCTATTCCTTGCAACCTGTATGGTGAAAAGCGTGGCGAGAACGGTTTGCCCGTAGCTCTCGGTTTCTCTGTAACCGCTGCTGAGGTTCGTAACCTCGTTTATTCTCCCGACATTTATAGCGTAAACTTGACTATCGACGGTCAGGAGTACAAGGCTATCATGAAGGAGCTTCAGTTCCACCCCGTAACTGACCAGTTGTTGCACATCGACTTCTACGAGATCACCGAGGAGAAGCCCATCGTTATGGAAGTACCCATCAAGCTCAATGGTTTGGCAGAGGGTGTTAAGGCCGGTGGTAAGTTGGCTGCTAGCGTACGTAACCTTAAGGTTCGCGCTCCCTACTCTCAGATTCCCGAGAAGTTGAACATCGACGTTACCCACTTGGGCCTCGGCAAGACCATCAAGGTTGCTGAGTTGAGCTTCGAAGGTTTGGAACTCGTTACCAGCCCCAGCGTAGTAGTTTGTCAGGTTAAGATGACACGTAGCGCAATGAGCGCAATGGCTGCTGCTGCAGGTAAGACTACTGGTAAGAAGAAGTAAAGAACTGAGACACTTAAACATTTAAGTACGGGTGACGGTCTTCAAACAACCGCTACCCGTATTTTACTTTATATGAACATACTACAAAGATTCCTATCCTTTCTGTCTGGCACACAGCACGATACGGAAGAGAAGGAAAGCACAACTATGAAATACCTGATTGTAGGACTTGGCAATATAGGCAACGAATACGATGGCACACGCCACAACATAGGTTTCCGCGTGGTAGATGCTCTGGCACAGGCACAGGGTGCCACATTCCAGGACAAGCGCTATGGTTTCGTGTGCAAGACTCGAGTGAAGAATGCAGAACTTCTGCTCCTGAAACCCAGCACATACATGAACCTCTCTGGCAATGCCGTGCGCTATTGGATGCAACAGGAAAAGATTGCCATTGAAAATGTGCTAATCATCGTGGACGACCTCTCGCTACCTGTTGGTGCCATACGCATGAAGCAGAATGGTTCCGATGCCGGGCATAATGGTTTGAAACACATAGCACAGATGCTCAGCACACAGAACTACAACCGTCTAAAGTTCGGCATAGGCAACGATTTCCCTCGTGGTGGACAGGTAGACTTTGTCCTTGGCAAGTTCTCGCCCGAGGACAACAAGGTCATCGACGAAAAAGTCACCGTGGCATGCGATGCCATCAAGGCATTCGCCCTGAGTGGGATGCAGTTCGCTATGTGTCATTATAACAACAAGTAAATGAAGGACGAAGCAAGATTGGACAAATGGCTTTGGGCTGCGCGCATCTTCAAGACTCGCACCATAGCTGCTGCTGCTTGTAAGAAGGGACAAGTGAGCATGAAGGGAGCACAACTCAAACCCTCGCGCACCATACGCGTGGGCGACACTATTGATGTACGCAAACCGCCCATCACCTATAGTTTCCGAGTGCTTCAAGCCATAGAGAAACGTGTGGGTGCCAAGTTGCTACCCGAAATCTTCGAGAATGTCACCGCTCCCGAACAATACGAGATGCTGGAAATGGCAAAGATATCGGGCTTCATTGGCAGAGCCAAAGGTATGGGACGACCCACAAAGAAAGACCGACGCAGCCTGGACTCCTTCACCAGCGATGTACCCGAATTCTTCGGCGATTTCGATTTCGACTTTGATGACGACAACGAGAACGAATACGAGGACATCAACGAAGACGAGAACGAAGAAATCTAAAAAAAAACACCACATCTATGTAGCTTGCCAAGTTTTTCCCTCAAGACTAAGCTTATATTACAAAGGCTCACACACGCATAACAAGAAAAACAGCATCCCCACGAGTGCATAACCTCCAGGGATGCTGTTTATATGTTTTATAGTTTCTTTTTGGGGAGTGCTATCTTACGATAACTTATTTCTTGCCGTAAAGACCAATACCTATCTTCAAACCAGCGCTAGTGCCATTCTTGAAATCACTCAGTGCAAAATCTGCATACAAGGCAGGCTCTATACTGATATATTTGTTCAGGAAGAATGTGTATCCCACCTGAGGACAAAGCTGGATATAGTTGGCATCCTTACCTGCATGCTCAAACTGTACACCGCAACCCAAGTTCAAACCATTCTCCACGAAAGAATAACGGAAACTGGGCTTCAACTGGAAAGAACCTGTGCCGTTATACTTAACACCTACCGAACCACCCAGCATCCATCCTTGCTTCACAAAATATCCATATTCTCCAGTCAATCCCATATTGAAATTACCATTAGAGAATCCGATACCAAAGCCCGAAACACTGGCATTAACATAGTGGGTACCCTTCTCAAACTGAGCATTTGCACCAAGTGTCATTACCGACACCAACAAAAACAATAAAATCTTTTTCATTGTAGAGTTCATTTTTATTATGTTCATATATCTGCACCGAGCGGACATTTCTACTTTCGTATCACAAAATTACAATAATTTTTTCTTATCTTTGCACACATGAAATATTTTTTCACATTCTTTATATTTTTATGGTGTCTATGCGCCGGTGCAATACCCAAACACGAGGTTCGTGCCGTGTGGCTGACAACAATTATGGGACTTGACTGGCCCAAGACAAGGGCTGTGTCCGATCAGAGCAGAAAGGCACAACAGGAGGAGTTGTGCAAGATTCTTGACCGCTTGCAGAAGGATGGCATCAACACCATCTATCTGCAAACTCGCACACGCGGTGCCGTCATCTATCCCTCAAGCATCGAACCATGGGATGGTGCCCTCACTGGTCGCTACGACCGCGATCCGGGCTACGACCCTCTGGCCTTTGCCATCGAAGAGTGCCACCGCCGTGGCATGGAGTGCCATGCATGGTTGGTAACGATTCCTGCCTTCAAGATTCCCGATGCCAAGGCTCTTGGCAAGAAGTCACTCATCTACACCCACCCCAAACTCCTCTACAAGAAGAACGGTTCCTACTACATGGACCCCTCCATGCAGGGCACTGCCGACTACCTTGAGCGTCTCTGCCGAGAGATTGTCAGCCGATACGACATCGACGGCATCCACTTCGACTATATCCGCTATCCCGAGAAGACGGAGAAGACCAAGCAGGAATGGCGACGCGACAATATCACACGCATCGTGCGCCAACTATATAATGCCATCAAGCAAGAGAAACCATGGGTTCGTGTCTCCTGTAGTCCTGTGGGCAAGTACCGCGATGTCAGTCGCTATTCAGCCAAGGGATGGAATGCCTACAATGCTGTGTTTCAGGACCCCGTACTATGGATGAAGGAGGGCATCATGGACATGATTTCACCCATGATGTACTTCAAGGGCGACAACTTCTTCCCCTTCGCCGCCGACTGGCAGGAGCGTTGCTCGGGCAAGGTCGTTGCTCCTGGTCTTGGCATCTACTTCCTCGACCCCAACGAAAAGGATTGGGACCTTGACGAGGTTACACGCGAACTCCAGTTCATCCGCCAGATGAATATGGGCGGTGCGGCATATTTCCGTGCTCAGTTCCTCCTCGACAATGTCAAGGGACTGGAAACATGGGTGCGCAACCACTACTACACCTCCCCTGCCCTCTTGCCTCCGCTGAAGAATGCCAGGGAGTATTCCACCAACCTCAAGCGCACACCACGATACGTTCTCTATGCCTCGGACACCTATCCCGTGGACATCAACAACCCCGAGAACATAGTGCGTATCTTCTGGGGCAAGCCTCAGTACAACAAGCTCTTGGCGCACCTCTTTGGCAAACACCTTGCCATCACCCAATTGGACAACTTTGGCAACGAATCAGAACCAATGGAAGTTGAAAGGTGAGCAGTGAAAACAGCTTCTCTAGAAAATCTAGAACTTCTAGAATCTCAAGAAGACTCCAGTCCCCCAACGAAAAACTACGTACTCTATGCTCCGCACCCATCACATCATCCCACTTATAATCGCACTGCTCATCGGTAGTGCGTTTTTTCATGGCACCAGAGCACAAGACCTCCTGCCTCGCTCCACCCCCGAGACACAGGGATTGAGCAGTTTGCACATACAGGAGTTCTTCGACACCCTGATGCAAGACTCTCGCACCGAGGTGCATTCGTGCATCGTCATGAGGCACGGCCATGTGGTTGCCGAGATGTACCCCCACCCCTGGCGCAAGGACTACCGCCACACCACCTACTCCATCTCCAAGACCTTCACCTCTCTGGCCGTGGGCATGTGCCTGGCAGACAGCCTCATCGCCCTCAATGATACCATTGGCAAGTTCCTCAGCATCCCACCCCATGCCTCCCAGGGCATACGCACCATCACCGTGCGCGACCTGCTCACCATGCAGAGCGGCATCCCCGTGGACACCAAGATGAGGATTCACGAAACCCAATGGCTCCATGCCTACCTTTCCAAGAAACCCACCTCAGCCCCCGGCACACGATGGGCATACGACAGCATCATGTCCTACCTGCTTTCTGCCATAGTACAAAAAGTCACCGGACAAACTCTCATGGACCTCCTCCAGGAAAGACTCTTCCACCCCCTCGGCATCACCGATGCTCTATGGGAAGAGAGCCCCGAAGGCATCACCTGCGGCGGTTGGGGACTATACATCCGTCCCGAGACCATGCCCATACTCGGACAATTGCTCTTGAACAAAGGCACATGGATGGGCAAGGAAATCGTACCCTCGTGGTGGGTGGAGGAAATGATGAAACCACAAACCTCCAACGGACGCTATAGTTACCACATCTGGCAAACGCAATACCCCGGTTGGGCCGAGGCCAATGGTGCCAATGGTCAGTACATCTTCATCATCCCCGAGGCAGACATGGTGGTCAGCCTGATGCAATGCACAGGTAAATCTGCCCCCGTGAAAGAGTGGATAAAGACTATGCTTGTTGACAATTGTAAGGCTGATACTCTGCCATCAAGCAACCTTGTAACCTCCTTCAGCGACTATACCCTACCCCTTGCCAATGGAGAGAAGGCACCATCCACACATCCGTATGGTACATGGCACACCCTCGGCAAGAACCCACTGAACTGGCAACGCCTCAGCCTCAGCAACAATGCCGACACCCTCTTCGTGCACATCCAGGACACTAAGGAAAAGACATACACCATCGCCCTGGGCCATGGCCAATGGATAGAAAGCGAGCTCAATGCCCTGCCCTACTACAACCCACCCTTTCAGGGCAACTTCAGCAACCTCCCCACCACCTGGCACGTGTCGGGTTCCTACGGCTGGACAGACGCCACCACCCTCAACATCCAGCTCCATTGGACAGACTGGCTCACCAGCGCCTCCCTGCAGGTTCACTTCCTCCCACAAGGTCCACCCACAATCACCATCACCCCCCACGACACAGGCAAAAAAGTGCAAATCCTTACTAAATAACCTAGCTTTCTACTTTCAAGGATGGTGTCATAAAGTCCGTCCTCGTTAACGAAGGTTGCCTGTTGGGTTCTTCCCAAGCTATCGACGATGGGGTACTTTGAAAGTACATCATCCTCCAATCGCTGTACTACCTTCTGAGTACGTAAATCTAACACCTCGCACACATCTTTCAGGCAAACCTAATAAGTATGTGGTCTCTCTATCCGATTCCATCCCTTTTTATCCCAGCGCCGAAGCCAACCATATAGACAGGCCCAAAACCATTCCGAAAAACAGCAAAATACATAATAGAATCTTACAAATTTGCCATTTTAAAATGGTATTATTGGTATAGTCATCGGATCTAGCCTGAGCATTGTTTCGTTTCTCCGAATCCTTATTTAAACGATTTTCTTCCATAGAACAAAAACAATTTAGGGAGATTCTATAAATTCAATTAATCATTCGCGAATAGTCAGAACCTCTTTAAGGCCTTTCCATAATGTGTTTTTTTCTTTTTCCTGCCTCAAAGTTACAAAAAAACAGCTTCCGTCCAAAACATTTGGCATAAATATATGGAACGAAAACAAATACCAGCACCATTTTCAGAATCAAAGAAAAAAATGCTATATTTGCAGGAGGAAAACATTACAAACACCTATACTATGAAAACAGAAGAAGAAAGAAACAATGTCAAGGAATGGATTCTTGCCATACTGACAGTTATGCTTATAATACTATTTGGACTTGCAGTAGGAAGATGCAAGGATAATAACACCACATGGAAATATAGGACTTGACCAAATAAATTTGCGACTTTTTTCTGTTATTTAGTTAAAAATGAAGTCAGGTTTCCTTACGAAGGGAGTTTGACGCTTGATAACGGCAAACATTCTCAACAGAAGTTTAAACTTTATGGCATTTGCCACTACACCATATGCTTTGCCCTCGGCCATCTTTCTTTCATAGTATTTTTTAATTTCCTTGTCATGGTTTATGCATGTTCTCACAGCACCTGTCAGATCTGCCTTAAGCATTTTAGCACCAGGTTCGACATGTGTCCTGCCCTTGACACTGGTACCTGAAGAATGTTCAAACGGAGCAACACCGATATAGCTGGCATATTGTCTGGCATTATCAAACATCTCAAAGTTATGTGTTGCAATGATTGTATTGATCGCATTGACTATGCCTATGCCATCGACGGACAATAGCAGGCGGTAGTTCTTATTCAACTTCTCATCACATTCTATTGTTTGAGTCATTTCCTCCTCAATGGCTTCCACCTGTGCCTCAAGGAAT
>JAFYMW010000084.1 GCA_017548165.1 Bacteroidaceae bacterium | reverse complement strand
TCCAGGACCTCCACCGCCATGAGGTGTGGAGAAGGTCTTGTGCAGATTGATGTGCATGACATCGAAGCCCATGTCGCCAGGACGGCACACGCCGAGCATGGGGTTGAGGTTGGCTCCGTCGTAGTACATCAGACCGCCACAATCGTGCACCAGTCGTGCTATCTCTGGAATCTTGGTTTCGAAGATACCCAGGGTATTGGGGTTGGTCATCATCATGCCGGCAATATCATCGCCAAGCAATGGTTTCAGGTCCTCAACATCCACCGTACCATCGGCAGTACTCTTCACCTCCACAATCTGCAAACCGCACACCGCAGCCGAAGCTGGATTAGTGCCGTGGGCAGAGTCGGGAACGATAATCTTGGTACGCTTCAGGTCGCCACGCTTCTCGTGATAGGTGCGGATTACCATCAGACCGGTCAATTCTCCATGAGCACCGGCAAAGGGATTCAGGGTGAACTCGTGAAGACCGGCTATCTCGGAGAGCGATTTCTGTACGTTATAATATAGTTCCAATGCACCTTGTGTGGTGTACTCTGGCTGGTGGGGATGCAAGGTCGTGAAACCTGGCAGGGCTGCCATCTCCTCGTTGATCTTTGGGTTGTACTTCATGGTACAACTACCAAGTGGATAGAAACCAGTGTCCACGCCGAAGTTGTTGTTGGACATGTTGGTATAATGGCGCACGGCGGTAAGTTCGTCCACCTCGGGCAATATCGTATCACCCTCGCGGAGAAGGTTTGCAGGAAGGTCCTCCAATGTGTGACCGCTCCACTGGTTCTCGGGCAGAGAATAACCAATACATCCGGGGGTGGAAAGTTCGAATATGAGTTTTCCGTAATATGTGTTGTTCATAATTTGTTTCGGTATTGGTTAATGTTATATTCCATTCTCTTCGCAGAAGGCAGCTATGGTTTCCACCAGGGCCTCTACTTCTTCAGGTGAACGCTGCTCGGTGGCGGCAAAGATAATCTCGTCTTCCTTTCCTTCGGCCTTCACACCAGCGATGAAACTTTCAATGTAGGCATAGTCTCGAAGTGCGGTGATGTCCAGAGAGCATTTCAGTGTGAACTCGTTGAGGAAGGGTTTTCCGGGGTATGCCTCGGAGAAGCATGGCAGGGCAAGCAGACGTTTGTGCAACTCGTGTGCGGCACCATAGGACTGCTCGTTAACCTCGCGCAGACCTTTCTTACCCATCAGTGCAAGGTATGAAGCCACATACAGGCACATGATGCCCTGGGCGGTGCAGATGTTGGAGGTTGCCTTCTCGCGGCGGATGTGCTGTTCGCGTGCCTGCATGGTCAATACGAAGCAACGCTTGCCATCGGCATCGGTGGTGGCGCCAACCAGTCGGCCTGGCATCTTTCTTACCAAGGCATTGGTGGTACAGAGGTAACCGATATATGGACCGCCATAGCACATGGGTATGCCCAGACTCTGTGCCTCGCCACAAGCGATGTCGGCACCCCACTGACCTGGCGACTTCAGCACACCAAGGGCAGATGCCATAGTGTTGATGGCCAGCAGAGCCTTGTGGGCATGGCACATGTCGGCAAGTCCGGTGAAGTCCTCAATGATGCCGTAGTAGTTGGGCTGTGCCACCAGCACTCCAGCCACATTGTCGGCCTCGAGCAATGTCTGTATGGCACACATGTCTGTAACGCCATCCTTGGCAGGAACCTTAACGAGGTCCACGCCATGGAACTTGGCATACGTCTCCACCACTCGCATCACGGCTGGGTTGAATGTCTCGGAGATGAGCACACGGTTGCGCTTCTTTGCGGCAGCCACGCACATCATCATTGCCTCGGCGGTAGCGGTGGAACCGTCATACATCGAAGCATTGGAGATGTCCATACCGGTAAGGTCGGCCATCATGCTTTGGTACTCAAAGATGTATTGTAATGTACCTTGCGAAATCTCTGCCTGATAGGGAGTGTACGAGGTGGAGAACTCCGAACGCGATGCGATATATGGCACCACACTGGGAGTGTAGTGGTCATAGACACCGGCACCGGCAAAGGAGATGAGTTGCTCATTGGTTTGCTCCAGAGCACCTATAACCCTTCTCACCTCTATTTCCGACATGGCAGAGGGCAGGGCAAGTTCCTTGTTGAACTTCAGTTCTTCGGGAATTTCGGAATATAGTTCCTCTAAAGAACTCACGCCGACAACCTTCAGCATCTCCTGAAGGTCATCGGCGGTATGTGGGAAGTATTTCATAGGCTTAAAAAAAACAGAAAACGGAAAAGTGAAAACGGAGAACTGGACCAAAGGTCGACGTTAGGTGTCAAGTCAAAGGTGAAAACTTTGTCTCAATAACAGAAATTTTCGCAAATCAGTTTTCCGCTTTCCGTTTTCACTTTTCCGTTCAATAATTACTTGCAACAGTTCTCGTAATCAGCAGCGCTGAGCAGGTTGTCCACCTCGGAGGGGTCGGAGAGTTTTACCTTCATGATCCATGTGCCGAAAGCATCCTGGTTGATGAGTTCGGGTTGGTCTTCTAGTTCCTCGTTGATTTCTACAACCACACCGCTAACGGGAGATATGAGATCGCTGGCTGCTTTCACACTCTCTACAGCGCCGAAGTCCTCACCTGCTGTTACCTCGTCGTCCACCTCTGGCATATCCACATATACCACGTTGCCCAACTGCTCCTGAGCATAGTCGGTGATACCAACATAACCGTACTCGCCTTCAACTTTCACATACTCGTGGCTCTCACTGTAGTAGAGACCTTCAATAACTTTTGCCATAATGATATTAGTTTGGACCCTCCCCCTTGCCCCTCCACAGGGGAGGGGAGTAAAGTGTATAGGGATAGGGTAGGTTAATGATTTGTTTGTTTGTTTTGTGTTGTTGCTATAACATAGCATTATTATTCTTTATCTATTATTAGCATATCATCTAAACTAACTTTGCTGTATCCGTCTTCACAGACGCAGTAAAAAGGATAATCAGATTTTGTTTCTTTTGACACATCAATGAAACAATTCCATGAAGAATACCTTGGAGAAGGATAGCCTGGATCTAGGCAATATATTTTTGTTATTTCTTCATTAGAGTCTACTTCTATACCAACGGCTAGGAGGGCATGTGCTGTTTCATTTTCAAATACTACTGATATGATAACAGGTATATTGTCATAGATGTAATCGGATATCAATTCAACTCGACCGTTGTTTGTTCTAGGATTTTTTCTTGTCGCTTTAACACCGAAAGAAGACTCATTTATTTCCTTTGCTAATGTTACGTACGAATAGCCATCTCTTATCATGCCTCTTTCGTTGAAAAACTGATATAGAAATTTTCCTTTGTCAGTCCTTCTGTCTGGTCGATTGTATACCTGTGTTTCATCATCAGTAAGCAATCCTTTGCACAACATAGCCATTACAAGCGAATAAATAGCGCATGCACCATCAAGGTCGCCTTGCTGTTTATGAAGTTTTACCCATTTATGCTTTTCATCAAGGGTACATAACCCTTTATGATTTAACCTAATTGAATCTATGATATGTATGTCTGCCATATAAGATATATATTAGGGCTTTGTGGTCGTTAAAGTTTTCACTTCTTATAATTCTTCTCGTAGAAGCGCTTCTTGCACACTACGCCATCCTGCAACTTCTTGTGGATGCGGATCTGTACAGGGGTGTCGAGCTTGGTGTACTCAATGTCCACCATTGCCATGCACACGCTCTTGCCTGTGGAGATGGAGTTGTAACCTGTGGTGACGGTACCCACCACCTTGTCCTCTACCACCACATCATATCCGTGGCGTGGAATGGCACGACCAGCCAGTTCTATGCCTACAATCTTGCGTGTCAGTCCCTCTGCCTTCTGCTTGGCGAGAGCCTCCTTGCCGATGAAGTTTTCCTTGTCCAGTTTTACGAACATGCCAAGGCCAGCCTCCAGAGGAGTAATCTCGTCGGTCAGTTCGTCGCCATAGAGAGGCAGACCAACCTCAAATCTCAAGGTGTCGCGGCATCCAAGGGCACAAGGTTTCACACCATTGGCAATGAGTTTGTCCCATGCATTCTGTATGTAGGCATGACTACCGTATATCTCGAAACCATCCTCGCCGGTATAGCCTGTGCGGCTC
The DNA here is from genome assembly GCA_017548165.1 of Bacteroidaceae bacterium. Classification (GTDB taxonomy): domain Bacteria; phylum Bacteroidota; class Bacteroidia; order Bacteroidales; family Bacteroidaceae; genus Physcousia. The sequence continues at coordinate 26,777 of JAFYMW010000084.1, read as the reverse complement.
ACTATAAGGTTTTCGCCCTCTGTGTCGATGGTCTTGAAAGTGTAGAAGGCAAGTTCCTCACAAGCCAGTCCCAGGCATTCTGCCACCACCTTCTCAGAGTCGGGACCCTGCACGGCAATCTGTCCGTAGATGTCGCTCTGGTTCACTGTTTCCACATTGAAAGCCTTTGCCTGAGCCTCTATCCAGGCATAGTCCTTGTCGATATTGGCGGCATTGATAACGAGGAAGAACTTATCGTCGGTCATCTTGTAGACAAGCAGGTCGTCTACGGTGCCACCATTCTCATGCAGCATCATACCATAGTATATCTTGCCAATGGGAGCACCGGCAATGTCGTTGGTGAAGATGTATTGCACGAACTTCTCTGCCTCCGTGCCGCTTACCAGCACTTCGCCCATGTGGCTCACGTCGAACACGCCGCATGCCTTGCGCACGGCATTGTGCTCGTCCACGATGTCGGTGTACTGGATGGGCATCTCAAAACCTCCAAAGGGCACCATCTTGGCACCCAGAGCAATGTGCTTGTCGTAAAGACACGTTCTTTTATCAGTCATAGTAGTGTGTGTATTTATTTAAGGTTTGTTTATTCAAAAAGTTTTTCCAATAGCGAGCAGAGTGCATTAGCATTCAGTCCTCTAATGGCCCTGTAGGGAGTGTGTTCTGTGATATGCCTTCTCAGGGCTTCTTTAGTGAACGGGCAGCCTGCAAGGGCATTGTTGAAAAGGGCGGATGCATCGTCCAGTTCGAAGTAGTCGCCATTGAGCATCACCTGTTTTATCGTGCCACCTTCCAGTTCGAATCTCAATGTCAGTGTGCCGCATCCCTCTATCCTTGCTTGGCACATAGGGGCAGAGGTGTGGCAAGTGGACTTGCCGCGGAGGAACTGCTCATCGTAGTATGTTGCCTCTATTTCTCTGATGGCACGGATGTCTGTCTCGTTGAGGACGAGAGTGTTGTCTGTGAGATATGTGCGTATGTGATGACGAAGTTCTTCAATGCCAATGCCGGTCAGTGTGTCCTTCAGCAACGACACTCTGCTTTGCACGCTCTTTACACCCTTGGAAAGCAGTTTGGCGCGTTCGGGGGTAAGTGCTCCGCTCATCAGTCGGGTGTCGGTGTCATAGAGCATAGTGCCATGTACTATGTTACGGTTGGCAAGATGATAGAAGGCATTTCCGCATATCTTTCCTCCACCAGCGAGTACGATGTCATTGCGCCCAGATACCTCCACCCTTGCACCCAGGGCATTGAGGCACGATGCCATACCTTGGGCATATTCCTTGAAAAGTTGCTCCACGCTGCCTTCTCCGGTGATGAGGCTGGTCATGATATTGCCCTTGTCGGCATATACGCTGCCTCCTCCGCTTTTCCTTCGGATGATGTCGATTCCCTCGGCACGGCAGAAGTTCTGGTCTATCTCCAATTGCGCATCCTGATGTCTGCCCATCACCACGGTGGGCGACAGTTGCCAGGTGAACAGGTAGTTGCCTTCTGGGAAATGCATTGCCAGATACTCTTCCGTTGCCAGATAAAAAGGTGCCCTTTCCTCCTCATAACCCTGAGGAAGAGCGACAAAAGTGGCAGGGAAGAGCGGCTTAGTCATGTGTTTTTTGTGGTGTGAGATTAGAATTTAAGGTGCTGTTTATGTGCCTTTTTATGGTGTTTTGTGCATCAAATTTACAGAATCGTCTCCAATCAGGCAAATAATCGGTCTTTAATTTTGTTAAAACACTGTTATAAGAAGGTGATTGAAGAGGGAAGGGGTGTCGTATTACTACATTATCTTGTTTATACGTTATATTAATATGTGTCAGGCTTGTTCGTTAGCGAAAATCAGTGTATCTTTGCATAGGACATTGAATATATTGTAGATAACACGATGTGTGCTAAAGGAAAAAGTAAGAAAGCAAGGGTCAGCGCTGAAAAGAACCATGGCTCAGAAACTCTCTTTCCTGAAGAAGAGGTAGAGAGAATGGAAAGAGAGGATGACGATAGTCATCTCATTATGCAGAAAGGTGATAGTGTGGATGTTTTGTTGGCATCAATATCTTCATGTCTTGTTCAGAGGCTCGCATCATGTTTTTTCATGTTGGTGTTCGTGTCGCCCTTTTTTATCATGTCGTATGAACACTTTCATGGAAAAGAAATAGAACTTCCTCTCTTTTGGGGTATGGCGGCAATGGCAGTCTTTTGTTTGGCTTGGTCCTATTGTTGCCTTACTGGTTCTACTAAAGTATATAGTGATAGGATTACCTTCAGGGGATATCGCTACGTGTATTTCCCTTGTAAAGGAACGATTTCATTAAATGATATAGAGTCTGTCTGCTTGTCCTGGAGTAAGGGTAAGGCTGGCCTTGTCTACGAAATCGAGACAACTGTAGTAGAAAGTAGCGGAAAGAAGATTGAATGGAAAATTCCTGCTTCTGATGTAGGTGGTATGTATGATACTATTGTAAGGGCAATGTTGGCTTCTACTACGATGTATCAAAGGCAGAACGCGCCGTCGGCAGAAAGGAAATTCATTCTGCAAAGGGTGTCTGACAAATATGCTTCTGTCGTATTTCACAAGCAGAATAAAAAGAATATTCCATTTACCCAATGGCCGAAGGCAGAGCCATTCTCCATGAAACTTGGGGAGGTCTTATGTGCCATGAATCAAGATGACAACAAAGCTTACTTTTTTAAGATGCTGGACTTGTCAAACGTATGCTCTCTGGTTAACAAGCATTTTCCTAAGAGCGTCCGTATGGGGCAGGCCGGTGGTCCTCCCATTTTTACGAAGGAAGAAGCAAACCAGATAGTCAAGGAAGAAAAGGAATCGGAAATTCGAGGTTGGCTATTCTTCGGTGCCTTAGTGATCCTGCTCCTTTTTTTAATATCTGTTGTTTCCAGCTAAAATAAACGGAACAAAAGCCTCTACTTTCATAGGCAAGACTTCTAACGAGAAAGTGGGAGAGAACAGGTGGTACAACATGGCTATGCATGAAATAATAAAGAACCAGGCATCTTCGAAGATGCCTGGTTGATATTTAATATATGAATGTGTGTCTTGCCAGATGATTCTCTGCCCCCCGTTCTTATCTTTACTCTATTACTTGAAAATTTCGGTCACATAACCGGGTAGGGTGGTGCGGCTCCATTTCTCGGTGTTGGTGTAACCATTGTACACATAGGACAGTGTGTGGGTGTTGGTGCCCTGCCATTTGATAGTACATGGGTTGCCTCCCTCTGTGGTATTGCCATCCTTGGTGTACTCTACGTCTTCCATGGTGAATATCATGGAACTATTGTTGTTTACCTTAGCAATACGAACAGTCATTCGCACATCCTTGTCGTAGCACTTATAATATAAGGAAGAACTTTCGTCGGCTTCGTGCCATACACCAAGCAGTTTGTTCTTCTTTACGCCCTTTTTGTCAACCTTGTCCATCAGTGCCAGAAACTCGGACATATCCTTAGACATGATTTTCTTTGCGGGGAGATAGACATTTGTTACCTTTACGGTGTTCTGTCCACCAGGATAACCGCTTGGGTCGTATGTCCAGGTGTAGTTTAGTTCTTCGCCAACGGTCTTTAGTCCCTTCATATCTTTCTCTACAACGTAAACCCTCCTAACTCCCTCTACCACGTATGTTTGTATCTCGTATGTCTTTCCTTCCTTTACCATCAGGTACATGTCCTTGGTGCATTCTTCCATCTTGCCTTCTGGTGTTTGAAACTTGGTTTGCTTATACAAACCACACTTGGGCTGAGCCATACCTGTGATGGCTGCCATAAGTAACGCAACTGAGAGAAATAATGTCTTCTTCATAAGCGTAGGTATTAGGGGTTTATTCGCTTTTCTTGTAACAAAATTAACAAAAAGGATAATAGGATGTTTTACGCACGTCATATTTTTTGCTAATAATGCTCTATTGTCTTCTCTACTTAGCAAAACATAATAAAAACAAAAAAAGGTGAACAATCTTTTAGGGATTATCCACCATTTCCTTGTGACTCCTGCAGGATTCAAACCTGCAACCTTTTGATCCGTAGTCAAATGCTCTATTCAGTTGAGCTAAGGAGCCATCCTTGTGTTGAGTGGGTGATGACGGATTCGAACCGCCGACCCTCTGCTTGTAAGGCAGATGCTCTGAACCAGCTGAGCTAATCACCCAATTGCGGAAGTTGTCTTCTTGAGACTTTTTCGTGTCAATAAGGTTTGTTTACCTTATTAATAATAAGAGGAGAATGTTCCGCTCGATTCTCATTATTTTCTTTGGCGGTGCGGACGGGGCTCGAACCCGCGACCCCTAGCGTGACAGGCTAGTATTCTAACCAACTGAACTACCGCACCAATGTTGGTTTGTTGTTTTGAGCGGAAAACGAGGCTCGAACTCGCGACCCCAACCTTGGCAAGGTTGTGCTCTACCAACTGAGCTATTTCCGCATTCTTTGTTTCTTCACACTTTGGTTTGTGTGAGTGGGCAGGGACGGATTCGAACCGCCGAAGGCGCAAGCCAACAGATTTACAGTCTGCCCGTTTTAACCACTTACCTACCTACCCAATTTCTTGTTCGGTGTGACTCCTGCAGGATTCAAACCTGCAACCTTTTGATCCGTAGTCAAATGCTCTATTCAGTTGAGCTAAGGAGCCATCCATTGTGTTGAGTGGGTGATGACGGATTCGAACCGCCGACCCTCTGCTTGTAAGGCAGATGCTCTGAACCAGCTGAGCTAATCACCCAATTGCGTTTTAGAGACGTTTTTAAGTTTTCGCTAGAACTTATCTCTGTTTTGCGAGTGCAAAGGTATGGCTTTTTTTGTTACCCACCAAATATACAGATGGGAAAATGTGAATAAATGTTCAAAAAAACTTCATTTATCTTTTTTCTCCCTGCTCTATACCTTATATATTATATATATTAAACTATAATTTGTGATAATGCCTTTTATTTATACCTCTGCATGGCTTCGTTGATAGGGGTTTTTGATAACAAAAGGGGAATTTCCTATTCGGTTTAGAGATTTACCCCTGTATTTACTCAAAATATGGCTATATCTTTGCACCAGAAAAGGTAAGAGACCTGACCTAAGAACTCTAAAAAAGGAAATAGAAGAACACATTGAACAACGGCAATGTCCCGAGTTGAAATAAAAGATAGAAAAACACTTTAAGGTAAAAAGATTGAAATTATGAAAAAGATTATGACTATGGTTGCAGCCATCATGTTGACTGCCTCCGCAAATGCAAGTAATAAGATTGTTGAACAGGTTGATAAGCTTCCCAATAGAATGGAACCTTTCACAGAGGTGAATGTTAGTGTTCCTGCTCGTATCAGGGTGGTACAGGGTCAGGATTATGGTGTACTGACGCAGACTGCCATGGAAGTGGATTCGTCCAAGTTGGACTACAAGGTTAAGGATGGTGTGCTTTATATCAGTTCCAATTTCGACGATATGCTTTCGGCTACAAGTCGCGAAACTGTTATCACCATCATCACTCCAGTAGAGGATGCACGCATAAGCACTGGTACTGATTTTCGTCAGATACGTTCAAGAAGATAGAAAAGAATTAGGTTTAAGATTATATAGATTGTTTTGGTTTTAGGTTTCTATACCATTCTTTAGGAATTGAAAAGGTAAAGATGGTTAGGTCCGAGAAGTTCCTCCGCTTCGTAAATAGAAGTTGGAGGACTTCTTGTTTTTTGCCTGTACTTGGAGGGCGTGATAAAACAAAGAGGAAGAGTCTTGTTAGACTCCTCCTCTTTTAGAATTTATTATGTATATTATTCTGATTAATCAGCAATTACGTCCTTGATGCCAGTTGGGTCGCGGCGGATAACCTGGAAGTCGGGATGTACGCCAACGAATGAACCGGTTGATGGGTCATCATTGTATTCTGCATCCATGGGCAGGTAAGCCACCTTCAGGTTGGGACAGTTCTCGACAGCCCAGTTCTCCACCAACTTGGTGCCGTCTGCAATGTAGAGCTCCTCGACATTAGCATGGTTGTAGACAAAGTTCTTGTTGATGATCTCACAAGGCTTGAGCTCCACTCTTCTCATTCCAGTGGGGATGTACATGGGCTCGAAGCTCTCTGTCTGGTACACGATGCCGCAATGGCTCTCGAGATAGATATTTTTGGGGTCAACGAAGGCGGCCTCTACATTTGGGCCATATTCGCGCAAGCCGTAGAGGTTGTCATGGCCCAATGACTCGATGTTCTTGCCGATGTACACCTCGGTGATGTTCTCGGGAAGGGGCTGTGTTGGACTGAAGGCAGAAATCTGGTACTTCTCGCCGTTGTTTAGGGTAACGCTGAATGGAACAACGAATGCGTTGTCGGCGCTCTTCACGGTGTTGAGGTTCAGCTTCTCGCCCTCATAGTTGAATGCATACAAGTCGTTCTCGATGATGTTGCCGTCGGCAGAGAGGGGAAGGAACATGTCTTGATACTGGCTAAGTTCCGATGCAGTCTTTTCAATCTTGTTCGTTGGGTCGCTCATCCACCATTTGTCACCAGTCTTGACATAGTTCCATGCATGGCCATAGAAACCGTTATAGTTCAGCCAGCCGTTTACGTTGACCACGTGGATGCCCTGTGTGCGGAGCATTACATTCAGCAGGTTGGCAAATCCCTGGCACACGCACTTCTTATTTATAAATACGTCGTATGGCTCGTTGCTTTGGCCGTCTGCATATTTTACGTTTGCTGTAACCCAGTTGTAGATTGCTCTGTACTTCTGGACCTCTGTTGTGCGATTGGCAACCAATTCGTCGGTGAACTCCTTTATCTCCTCTAGCTGGCCTGAACTTAGGCTATAGAGAGCAAAGGTTGTGGCCATGGTGGTGTCTGCACCCTGCAACAGTGACCAGAACTTCTGGGCGGGCTGGCCAGTCAGTTTCTTCGCACCGTCATCTTCGGGGAACGAGCGTGTAGCGATGATTGTGCTCACTTCGATGTTTGTTTCGGGGATGATGTCTTCGGTAAGTTCACTGCTGCAACTTGCAAAAATGCCTGATGCCAAAATCAATGCAGGGATGTAGTAGTTTTTTTTCATATATTATTGGTGTTTAGGTTTATTCGGTGCGAAGATATACAAAATTGTTGAGATTACAATTTTTACTCTTGTTAAAGAGTGCAAATTTGCCGAAAATGATTTATAATTGCTTTAAATGCTTTAAATACTTTCGTAGTAATCAAGGAAATCCTTGGGGAATCGCACTGGTCTGTTGCTTTCCATATTATAATAATATCCCACTTGGTGTCCGATGCAGTAGGTGCGTTCTCCCTCGGAGATTTCTATTTCTGCTTCCCAACGACTGGCACCAGTCAGTGTAATATTGATTTTTCCAATAGGCTTGCTTTGCAATGTCAGGGGTCGCTTGTACCATATGTGTGTCTCTGCCAGAATGGGGGTGTTCTTCTCCTTCAACATTTCCTCGAGGGGAAAGAACTTGTCGAGAATGGCATTACGCAAGTTTTCAAAATATTTTGGATACACCGTGTTGCTCACTATGCCCATGTAGTCGGTATCGTAGGTGTTTACCTTTATGGGTTCTTCCAGATAAAATTTCTTTTGGCTTTTCATATTTTGTTTGTTTGTAGTCTGTGATGGAGTGGGGGGATGTTCGCAGACTGGTTTAGAAATAAAAGAGGAGAACCATTTCTGATTCTCCTCTTTGCGGTGCGGACGGGGCTCGAACCCGCGACCCCTAGCGTGACAGGCTAGTATTCTAACCAACTGAACTACCGCACCAAAGTTTGTTGTTCTTGTTGTTTTGCGAGTGCAAAGGTATGACGTTTTTTCGAAACTACCAAATGTTTTGCAAAGAAAATGCAAACTTTTTTATTCGCAAAGTTGTGGGAACATATTTGGATGCGGATATTTAGGTATTATAATGGTATTGTGATTCAGTTAGTTATTTGAAAACAATGTGTGTCTTGTCAACTTGGGGATTTTCGTTGCTTTTATTTATTCATACTGATTTTCCACTCACCCTCAGCATTTTTGATGAGTTTCATTTTGTCTTCATCGCTAGATCCATCGCCATAGGTGATGTTTGCAACGACAACGGCAGAGTTGCCATCTTCAGAAATCTCCTCGCTTATGATTTCATAAGATGCCAAACCTTGCTTTTTTTCGAGAGTCATTTCAAACATTCCTTCAAGAAATTCAACAAATTGTTCTTTGTCTTCCTTAGAGTTTTGTTCTTCCTTGAATTCGATAAGGTCAACATAGGCCGCGTAATCCTTATCCTGAATGTACTTGATTGATTTTTCTACAACCTTGGTTGGGGTATTACCACCACCGCCACAACTAAACATCATGAGGGTCATTGCCATAACAGCAAACAGGCTAAAGAATGTCTTTTTCATAAGCTTTAGTTTTTAATGGTTAATAAATTAAGGTATAAGTTTAGAATTCTAATATTGTTGTTAATTGACTTGAATGTACAAAGTCAGAGGGGAGAATTACCTGTTCATAATTAAAGACTGGCAACTTGACATCATGCCTAATGCCATCTGTAATGGATAATATGCCAGCTTGTTTATACGCATACTCAACCAATTCGCTACAGTATAAGGTGGTAGTGTCGGATATGTCGTATTCGTGGTCGAAGATGATGCCTGACTTGTAAAGTCTATATGCCGCTTGTGCTGCTTTTTGTGCAACTATACTATCGGAATATCTCAAAATCCTTCCGTTTTTGGTTCTTGTTGTTAGGAAGAATGTTTTTGCTTCGTCCATTTTCACTCTGTCAAAGTCATTGGGGAAATCGTGTTCCCCAGGAACAGCATGCACTATCATCATCACTCCTGATGAATCAACTACAATTCCTACATGAGAGTAACACCCTCCGTTGTCTGCAACAAGCACCGCTCTGCTTGTCAAACCACTACCGCAACGTAGCACTATATCTCCTGCTCTTAATTCTTGTCCGTTGTAAAGACTATGTTCCTTGTTTTGATGGCATGCCGATATGGCAATTGTTGTGGTAAGGAGTATAGTAAGTATGTGTATCTTCATTTTTTTTGTGTTGTAAAGGTATTGAAAAAAATGATGAAGAAGAATAAAATAACAGAAAATCAGCCTCTTATGCTATATAACATATTTTTTTAAATATGAGGATAGAACGTAGAAACAGATACAAGGATAGGTGAGGATTATAATTTCTTATGCCTATAAATCTTATATGGATACCTCTTTTTATAGACGTTCATGCTCCTTTGTTTGAAGTCCGATACCCATATCCTGCCGTTAAATATGGCTATGTGTCCCCAGATATGCTTTTTGCTGCATTCTATAACCACTATGTCGCCAGTTTTGGGCGAATAGTTCTTTTTCGAAACTTCTTCAAATCCATGAAGGGGTAGCACATACCTGTATGCCCATGCCGGATATATGCTTATGGGGCATCCACCCTCCTGCAAGGCACGCATAACATACCATGCACAACAGGTTTTGGACCTTGGCGCGGCATTCTTGGTGGCAAATCTTGCCGCTCTTTTCATGTCAAGAGGGTAGTTCGTTACCAGAAAAGGAGTGCCTATGTATAGCAATACCAATACTCCTAAAAAAATGATGGCCTTTTTCATGATTTATTCTATTCCTGATTTCTTATTTCTGATTTAATCCCGCTTTGCGGTCTTGACTTTGCTCTCACTCGGCATAATCAAAGTGAACTTTGCTTCTGCTCTCGCAAAGTTATTCGTTAATACTCATCAAGCTTCGCAAGTCTCATTTCTCCTTTAATCCCGCTTTGCGGTCTTGAATCTGCTCACGCTCGGCAATTCAAACAAGTTTGATTGCTCTCGCTTACTCGCAGATTTCTCATTTCTCTTGCTCCATAATCAGACTTCCTATGTCCTTGCAGTAGTTCATGTCCAGATTGTCTATGATGGCTACCTGCTTTATGGTGGTGTTGGGGACATAGTTGGCCTTTTCCTTGTCAAGTATGCTAAGCCAAATCTGACAATCGTATATTACGGGGATGGTTTTCATGCAGCACCAGCTTCCGGCGTATATCAGAGGCTTTCTGCCATACTCGTTCTCAAACAACCCAATCAGTTCCCGCAGGTTTCTGTTCACTTCCTCTGTGTCGCTGAAGTCGTTGCCTTGTTGCTCCACATCGATGGCAGGAACCAGGTTGAAGTCCATGCCCTTTGCAACACTCTGGAAATTGCGGAACTGCTGCTCTGCAGGAACATCGGTACGGAAATAGTGATACAGACCTGTATGCAAGCCCAACTGTTTCGCTTTCTTGAAGTGCCTCCTGCACATGGGGTCGCGGAAGGACTTGCCCTCGGTGGCCTTGATGTAGCAGAACTCGATATCGCTATTCTCTATCTTGGCCCAATCCACCTTGTTGTGGTGCGAGATGTCCATGCCGTTCAGTTGCGGCACATGCGAGAGGTGCAGATATGTTCCCGTCAAGGCAACCAGGACAATAATGGTGGTGATGGCAGGGACTATGTACTTTTTCATGTTTCCTTATTTGTAAGCGTAAAGCAGAATGGGTTTCTGGGTTCTCTTCTTGGTGTTTTTGATGTGTTCCATCATGGAATTGGAAACGGCGAAGCAGCCGTGGCTCACGGGCAGGCAGGGTAGGGGAAAGGTTTGTATCTCAGGATTGCCATTATGAATCAGAATACCTCTTGCCAGGGCATTTGAATTGGTGCTATCCAGTCCATACAGGTTATACCCCTTTGGGTCGCACCATTGTGCGGAGTACATCTTTCTCAATGCCCCCACTCTGTATTTGCCCAGACTCGAATAGTTGCTTCCTATCTTATTGCTAAACTTGGACGTGAAGATGTTATTATTTGGTCCCAGTCCCTGTGCGCACAAACTTCGGTGTATGATTTTCTTCTCCTTGAAACTGTAAATGAAGAAACGGTTTATGCCAGATGGTTTCGAGAAGTCAACAAAGATGCAGTAGTCGGTACTATAGCCGTTTTTCTTGCAATACTGATACGTCTCTTCTACGATGGTCTTGTCTATCTTGGATATGAATAGCATTTGGCTAAGGAGGACAAGAACAAGTGCGCCTGCTATCCAGATTAAAGCCTTTTTCATGTTTAATGTATTTAAGTATTGTGATATATAGATTTCTGTTTGTGATTCTCTTTTACCTCGGTGTGCAATCAGTATGTGCTCACGTTCACCTTCACCAGCCTGCTGTTGGGGTCAACATAGATGTCCTCCCACAAGTCCCTTCCGCCTCTGCCACTCATGCGGAAGTGGTAAGTGCCCTCGGCTGTCCGTTCCCACTGGGAGTTTTTCCTTATGGCACTGATGAATGCTCTGCCGGGCTTGCTGGCAAGTTTCAATGTGGCAGACCAACCAGAATCAACGAAATAATCATTGTATATCAGGTTTACCATCTTGTATTCAGGGAATGCCACACCAGTCAGAGCGCTCAGGCTATCGGCGTTGGAATAGTAATCAAGGTTCCCACCCCAATTGCGCATGTGTCTTAATGCCAAACCCTTCTCGCCAATGCACATCCTTACTTGAGTGAATTTCTCCTTCATCTCCTGCGCACCTTCTATATATATGGAATCCCATCCGCGCTCCATCACATAAACCACCTCGCAACCGAAGAACTTCTTGTCCTCCTCTTTCCGAAGACTATCCTTACTCCAGAAGATGTTGTCCTCATTCTTTAGTTCGGCCTCTATCTGTTGCATCAACACTTCGGCACTCTTCTCGTCGCTAAAGCGGAACTCTGTCCACACAATGCCATCCCATCCATCCTTGCTATTGCCCATATACTCAAACTCTGGGAACTTCCCAAACCCTGTAAGCGCACACATATCTTCTTTTGTCTTGAAGGGCAGTTCGTCATTCTCCAAAGGTTTATTCAGATTCACCGCCAAGATACACAGGAATATTATAGTATAAACAATCCATGCTAAAGGAGAAATCAGCACCAGTAGCCATGCCCAAATTTTATTGGAGATCACCCCCATCTTCTTTGCTTTGTATGGCAACATGAATGAGAAAGTGTGCCACCACACGGCACACTCAGCAATATCGCCGTACTTTTTCCACCCCTTGGCTCGAGCAACTATCAGCAAAATCACCGCAGGCCAAAAGGTCAATGCCATTAGTACAACACCCAATGTGATTAAAAATTTCTTCATCATAATATTTCCTTTGTTGTTTTCTACATGCAAACTACGACAAAAATATCTACTCTACCAAGAAATTTTTCTGTTGTTGTATGAACTCCCAAATTATTTGTATGAAATGAAAGTCTGAGAGATTTCGCTTCCATCAAATTTCATTATTCAGCGATTTATGTGTAACTTTGCAATCGTAGAACATTTCATCTTAACACTTACATTAACTATGATACAATTTCAATGCGACTATAACGAGGGAGCACATCCACAGATATTGCAACGTTTGCTCGAAACGAACATGGAGCAGACCGTAGGATATGGAGAGGATGACTTCTGTGCCGAGGCCAAAAAACTGATTCGCCAGGCATGTGAGAATGAGAATGTTGATGTACATTTCCTTGTTGGAGGTACACAAACCAATACCACCGTCATAGCACATACACTTCGACCCTACCAAGGAGTGATCAGTGCTATTACTGGACATATCAATGTGCATGAAACTGGAGCCATCGAGGCCACGGGGCACAAAGTCCTGGCAATAGACTCTGCCGATGGCAAACTCACCGCCCAGCAGATAGAAGATGCTGTGCTATCTCACTTGCACGAGGATGGGCCCGAACATATGGTTCAGCCAGGAATGGTTTACATCTCTTTCCCAACAGAAGTGGGCACTATATATACACTCAGCGAACTACAAGCTATCAGCACAGTATGTCGACGATATAATCTCCCTCTCTTTGTCGATGGAGCACGCATGGGTTATGGACTCTGTTCGCCCCAGAGCGACATCACTTTGCCTATGTTGGCACAATTGGCAGATGTCTTTTATATTGGAGGAACAAAGGTGGGTGCTCTGTTTGGCGAAGCATTGGTGATAGTAAATGAGAGTTTGAAGTGCGACTTCCGCTATAGCATCAAACGCCACGGAGGCATGTTGGCCAAAGGTAGACTCCTGGGCATACAATTCGCCACACTCTTCACCGATGGTCTGTATATGCAGATAGCCCAGCATGCCATCACTCAGGCCATGCGTATCAAGCAAGCTCTTCAGGCACAGGGCATACCATTCCTCATCGATAGCCCCACCAATCAGCAGTTCCCCATCTTCAGCAACACCCAATTGGAACGCCTCAGTCAGAAATACCTCTTCTCCATTTGGCAGAAGGTCGATGCTCACCACACCGCCGTGCGCATCTGCACCAGTTGGGCCACAAAGCCCGAGAACGTCGACCAGCTCCTCAAGGACATCGCCGGCTGAACGCACGCAAGACACGGCAAACACCAACAATAACCCCACAATCCGCAGGCACTCCGGGATGGCAAGTGTCTGCGGATTGTGTTTGTCTGGTGTTTCCGTGTTGTCGTGAGTAGTATGATGTATTGACGAATTGATTGCCCAATGAAAATTTCATTCTCGGTAGAAGGTAATCCAGTTGGTGCAATAGTTATGTATCTTGGGGTGCAGGATGTTTACCGAATCGTTGCTAACTCTATACCATGCATGGTTCCAACCAGAGCCCATGTCTGTGTACAAGGCTTCGCTGACTTTCAATGCCATGAGTTTGGACTTGAATGTGCCGAATGTCATTGCAGAAGACGATTCTATGACACACAACCTGCCATCCAATTGGCACAGAGCCCTAAAGATGTTTCTATTGGAATCTCTTCTAACTGTAGTTACTGGTTTGCCCTGATGTATTATCATCTCCTGTGCAAAGCCGCATCCTCCATGTGAGGCAGCTTCATTTAGTTCTGCGCTATAGTCTTGGTAGAGAAATTTCCATTTGCCGTTGTAGTAAACGAATGCTCCTGTATTGCGTTCGCATCTGTATCCATTGTACCTTTTACCACCTGAAACATGGTCACCAGCAATGTTACTATGATTAAAGGTTTCCTGTAGTTCGCCAGTGTAACTTCCAGCAGCACAAAGTAGAACATTGGTGTCCTTTTGCGAAGGCATTGTGCCACAGACAAAATCCACCTTGCCAAAGCGGGGATACAGGATTTTCAGGGACAATGTGTCAACCCTTTCCACCAACACCTCATTCTTGATAGTCTCGCCCTCAACAAGTTCGTTCTCGGGATTCTTGTCGTCCGTTAATTCTTTCGTCGCAGAATCTGCTTGGCACGACAATCCACCAAACAACATCAAAGGCATACAATAGATATAGATCAGTCGTTTATTCATACACATAGTCAAATCATTTTATCCCAAATTGCGATTTGGGTTAAATGCTACCAGGGTGCTTCCTTTCCTTTGCAAATATACTATATAATCTCATGCAAGAATAAAAACTTCATATATTTCTATTTATTCTTCATATATCTCGCCCAATTTCGCTAAATTTGTGGTCAGATAACTCTTTATGCAAAGTGGCCTTATGGTTGAATTGAGTGATATTACTCTTAACTCCGCTTGGTTTGCATATAAGACTTATTCTTTATATTTTTGCCTTAAAATAAATGCATATTGATATATGAAATTAAGAAACTTGGTTGCGTTGCTGATGCTGTTTGTGGCAATAGGTGTTGTCCCTTGCAGGGCTTTGGATGTCATTCCCTGTCCCCAGTCGGTAGAACTGACGCAGGTTGTTTTTGATAAGGCCAACCTTGAGAAAGTAAAGTATAGGAAGGACAAGAAGATTGCCCCAGAGGGCTACGAACTTCAGATCAGGAAAAATGCTGTCGTTATCAGGTATTCCACATCTGCCGGTCGCTTCTATGCCGAGCAGACTTTGGCACAACTGGCCGATGACGATGTGATGTATTGTGGCACCATAAAGGACGAGCCCCGCTATGCCTGGAGAGGTCTCATGCTTGATGAATCGCGCCACTTCTTTGGCAAGGAACAGGTACTCAAGTTCCTCGACCTTATGGGTCGCTACAAGCTCAACCGCTTCCATTGGCATCTCTCTGACGACCAGGGTTGGCGCATCGAGATCAAGGCTTATCCCAACCTCACCAAGGTAGGTGGAGTGGGATGCCACACCAATGGCAATGCACCTGCCAGGTTCTACACACAGGAGGAGATTAGAGAGATAGTTGCTTATGCTGCCGAGCGCAACATTATGATTATCCCCGAGATAGACATGCCGGGCCATGCTTCGGCCTTCGTGAAGGTGTTCCCCGAGTTCAGTGGCAAGCATCGTACGGTCAACCCTGCCAATGAGAAACTATACGAAGTGCTCGCTATCATCTACAAGGAACTTGCCGACCTGTTCCCAGGCAACTACCTGCACATCGGTGGCGACGAGGTGTATAAGGGCGGTTGGAACGACCTCCCTGGCATGAAGGAACTCATGGCAAGGGAGAACCTCCAGACGATGAATGAGGTGGAGGAGTATTTTGGCCGCCGCCTCTCAGACATCATCACCTCTACGGGCAAGAACGTGGTGGCATGGGACGACCTCGTTGATAGTGGCACCTCGCCCCAGGGCAAGGTGATGATGTGGTGGCGTTGCGAGCAACCCCAGCTCTTGCAAGATGGAGCCGATAAGGGCTTCGATATGATTGTATGTCCCGACGGTCCCTTCTATCTCGATTATGTACAGGACATCAGAGACAAGGTGGGGCATCTTGTAGAACGACAATGGGTAAATGAGATGAGGGAGATATATGAATATGATATGCTCGACAATCCCAAGGTGGTCGGAGTTCAGTCAAACATCTGGACGGAGCAGGTCATCACCACCAAGCGCCTCGAGTACATGGTATTTCCACGCATCATAGCATTGGCCGAGAAAGCATGGACACGAAATGAAGGACTCAACTATGACAACTTCCTTGATCGCCTGACCAACGAGTACAAGTACCTCGACACACGCAACATCTACTACTACGACTTCCGCGAAAACTATCGCCGCGAAGAACCTAAAAAGTAAACCACTCAGTCTCCCCCCCTCTTGCTCAACGTAAGAGGAGCGGTGAGGGGGTGAGCGGATGAGCGGTTAGGGGTTAGCGGTGAGAGGTTAGCGGTTAGGAGTGAATGGTGAGCGGTTAGCGGACAGAGGGCCATATAGAGAGAATGATTGAAAAGAAGGGTAGGATAGCGAGACTATACCTATGTATCTGCTCAATGGTATGAGGTGGCTATTCGGCTTCTGGATATTGCTCGGATAAGTCTTCGTACATCTTTGCTGCCTTGCGGAGCATATCGCGCATGTAGCATGCTGCTGGTCGTGGGTATATGATTTTTATGCCAGGACCATAGCTCATGAAGATGGAGTACATCTCGAAATTGATCACCACTTCTATCTTGAAGATACAGCTGCCATCCTCGTTTTCCTTGACGAGTTTCTGAGATGGATGAATGGGTTTGGTGGTGATGTACTGGCATTGCTTGGCACTGGCCCAGAATTTTATCTTCCTTGGAGTGGTCTTTATGTTTTTGCTCACGCCAATGACATCGTCGAAGAAGTGCTCTGTGTCGAAGTCGGGATTCTCTCTGTATGATATGTCCAAAGGTTCTATGCTTACAATTCTGTCAAGTGCCAGGTTGTAGAGCAAGAGATCTGTGACCTTGCTTCCAAACAGAAACCAGCGATTGCGGAATTCCTTGAGCAGATATGGGCACAGAATGAATTCATGAGGTTCTTCGCAATTGAAGGATTGGTACATAATCCTCACGGTCTGCTTTCGGGAGATGTAATCGTATAGCGGAGAGAGAAATTTAAGACCTTTGAGGTCGGGAACATGATCAAAGTGTATTATTCTCTTGCGATTGCCTCGAGAGATGGCAAGTTTGTCCTGTAGCTTGCCAACAACATCTGCCACTTCGGCAAACTGGTCAAAATCCTGAAGTTGCTGTAATAGGTCTACGGCCTCCTGCATCACACTGATTTCGTTTCTGGACAGGGGCATGTTGGTGATGCTGAAGTTGCGCTTGGAGTATCTATAGTATTTCTGATCGTACACCTCGATGGGTGCATTGTATCCGAGTTTGTCAGAGCGCATCATCTGTATATCAGCCTGCACGGTGCGCACACTGACTCCCTTCCTGATACCCTCGCAATCGTAGAGAGCATCGCTACAAGCCTCCACCAGGTCTTCGAGGGTCCAACGGCGATAGGGATTGTTCAGACAGTTGTCAATGGTCTTGTATCTGATCAGTGCGTTTTTGTTTACTGGCATAGCATTTGGACGTTTTGTGTGTATTGTTTTGTATTATGGTGTTTTCCAGTGCAAATATACTTTCTTATACTGATATAATCCAAATAAAATTGAGTTGCAAACCTTGCAAAAGTTGATTTTTGTAGACTACGCAAAAAGATTGCGCAGGGGTGGGGTACCTTTGTAGGCGATAAAGTATTAAACGGATTTTGAATATGCAGGATTTTGGATATGAAGACTGGTTGTCAACGCACGCCAAGAAAAAGACTATAATGGAGAAACTGGAGAGGAGCCTTGTTCCCTTCCAGATATTCTCGTCTATAAATCTTGAACAGATCCAAGTCGGAGAACAGCATGAAGTGACTTACAATAACAATACCTATAGCCACAGATTGTTGTCAAAATCAGTAGTCAATGACAGAAATGTTCTTCTGTTTGAGATGAGCAGGGTTAGCCTTATCAATGAATGGGAGGATGTGCTATTGGGGTATACTTGTTTTAAGGTTATAACATTCTGCGGGGAGATAGTTACAATCTATCCATTTCAGGAAGATTTCTTTGAAAATGTGATAAGATTGTTTGAAAATCAGAGATATGCAGAATTATATAAGTTGAAGAACAAGTACATCAAGAATCTTTTGGCCCGATATATCCTGCTCAAACTGATACATAGATATAAGCCCCATTGGTCATTGCTGTATTCTGTTAAGCACAAGGGAGAGAATGTTCCTGTTCTGGCTGGAGTGGAGAATGTGGAATGGACTATGTATGCCTTTAGCAAGCGTGAGGCTAATGAATTGGCAATGCACTACAAGGACATGTGCAGAAAGCTAACAGTGGTATATTTCATTAACCAGAACTTTGAGTACGAATACTGGAATCACAACTATACGTTTCCCAATGTGAGAATTATTTCAATCAAGGAATATTATCGTGCCATGAATCTTGGAATGAAAGAGCGTATGGTTATAGAGAAGCAAATCTTCTTTCTAATGGAGATGCTTTATGATAATCGTCTTGACTGGAACGAAAATAAACTTCTGTCCCTGATATCCAGAGCTCCACGGTTGACAGACAAGAAGATATTATGGCTTGATATACCGAAAATACTTGTAGAGGATGCGTTGAATGTCCTTGTAGAAGATTATGACAATCCGAAGGATATATTTCATCTGCTTTGTGCCGCCAATCTGATAAACACTTATACCAACAGATATAAGGATAGTAAGAAACAGGCACTCAGGGAAAAGAGAAAGCATACTAAGGTTGGACGTATGGAAAAGGTTTCTCTGAATGGTAGAGTTCATGTCATGTATCGCTTTAAGGATCAGGTTATGGAAACAGTCTTAATGCTATTAAAAAGAAAAAGTCCGCATCTGAAGGTTTCTTTGGGCAATGTTCTTGGATGCAGGGAATATACTTTGTTGATAGACATCAAGATGGACAGGCAGGTGTTTCAGTTTAAGTTCAGAGGAATACATCCTAAATATATTGAAGAATTGCATAAATTGGGAGTAAAGACCAATGGAGAATATTCTTTGCTAAGACTCCAACCCATAGCTTCGGCCTTGTATATGTATTCATGTAATTTGAGGTGGAAAATGAATAAAAACTAATTATTTTTCAACTTTTTCTTTACTTTTTTTCTGTTGCGCAAAAAGACTGCATACCATTGCCGGACCTTTGCAAACGAAAACAAAACAGTGCTCTTTGAATATTGAAAATCGAAAATAAATACTGGTTGTCGTATTGATGGGTTTCTTCGTGAATTAGTACAGTAATACCGCACCTATTGAGCCTGTTACACCAGTACTTATATATAAAGACAGAATGCCGTAGAGTGACGGATACTTCAGCAAGGCCTCTATTAGTGTGGGAATTTTTTGGCGTCCCACGGTTCCGTCCTCGCCTGTTGCTTCTGTATAGATCCAAAATACATAATGCCGTAGAGTGACGGATACATCGTGCACCTATTAGGGGGAATTATCTCGCACCACCCCCAATCCGTCCTCGCCTGTTGCTTCTGTATTACATCACGGGGTGGTGAAATGGTATCATTCTTTTAGGTGCAGGTTCGATTCCTGCCCCCGTGACCATAGAACTGACCTGGTTGGCGTAGTAAAGCGTTACTTCGAGTTGTAATCCGCCGAGGGGCAGATTACTTCATTGTGTTGCCTTCGAGACAACCTTGAAGCTGTTACCAGCGATGCCTTGTGCATAAGCCGCTTGCGATTGTTCCATCAGGTCTTTTCTAAAAATAATAGAATGAGTGCCGTAGGCGTGGAGTTCTTCATCCATAACGAGTGAGATGATATATTCATGGAATATAACTCGTGCCTTTAATTAGGTGTTGGAACATCAAAAGAGCCACGACGAGAGTTGCCTCATTTTCTATGTAAAATAATATAATGTATAATGTACCATGACTTACAACGAAATTCTTAAAGACCAGAAGAAGATCCTTAACCATGAGGGTGCCGAGGCATATAAAATGTCTCCTGAGATGGAACTATACATTCTGGTGTGTTCCATGGCCATGCAACCCAAATTCTACGAGACTCCCCAGCAACAGGTAGACCGACTTGCTTTCCTGTTGCGCAATGTTGATGCCGAGTATGCCGCAAGGTTGGCTATTTATGCACGCAGAGAGATGGGTTTGCGTTCTGTCCCCCTACTTATTGTGGTGGAATTGGCACGCTTGCATAGTGGCAACAGCCTGGTAAGCCGCCTCATTGACAAGGTGGTAATGCGAGCAGACGAGATTATGGAACTGCTCATGTGCTATCAGTGGCGCAATCCACAGGAAGGTATGAAGAAATTGGGACATCTGTCCAACCAGATCCGCATTGGATTGCAGAGGGCTTTCAATCGTTTCGACGAGTATCAGTTTGCCAAGTACGACAATCGCCAGCTCAATGTAAAGCTTCGTGATGCTCTCTTCATCGCGCATCCCAAACCCAAGGACGAAGCTCAGCAGGAATTGTTCAACAAAATAGTCAACGACGAATTGCAGATTCCCTACACCTGGGAAACGGAGTTGTCTATGCTTGGTCAGCAAAAGCATGAAACTCCGGAATCCAGGCAGATGGCATTCCGTCAGAAGTGGGAGGAACTCATCAATAGTGGCAAGTTGGGCTACATGGCCCTGTTGCGCAATCTGCGAAACATACTCAATGCCGAAGTTGGAGAGGATGTAATACAGCATGTGGCAGACCGCATTTCTGATGTTCACGAGGTCCGCAAGGCTCGTCAGTTCCCTTTCCGTTATCTGTCTGCTTACAAGGAATTGCGCGATGTGCCCTCTGTCAATGTTCCGTTGATACTCAATGCTTTGGAAGAGGCGGCAGAAGCCAGCTCTCAGCATGTTCAGGGTTTCCAGGCGAGCGATCGTGTGATGTTGGCTTGTGACATGAGTGGTTCTATGCGATGTGCATTAAGTCGCAATGGCTCTGTACAATACTACGAAGTGGGC
This sequence comes from Bacteroidaceae bacterium, assembly GCA_017548165.1. Classification (GTDB taxonomy): domain Bacteria; phylum Bacteroidota; class Bacteroidia; order Bacteroidales; family Bacteroidaceae; genus Physcousia. The sequence goes on along the minus strand of JAFYMW010000084.1, from coordinate 6,081 downwards.
AATATGCTTGCCATGCTACTTCAGCACCGTCTGCCCAAGGTGATATCCGGTATCTTTGCCGACGAATGGAAGGTGGTGAATCTGCCACAGAAGGGCATTCTGAACAATACAGATTCTATCTCCAAGCGCATTGGCGAAGTGGGATATGGAACTTATGGTGGCAAGCCCATAGAGTGGCTAATTGACGAGAAGGTTGTGATGGACAAGGTGATGATCTTTACTGATTGCCAGTTCTGGGGTGAGACGGACTTCGGACGCTATTTCACCGACTTGTGGGACAAGTATAACAAGATTTCTCCCGATGCCCGACTCTATATCTTCAACCTTGCCGGATATGCTTTTACTCCTATAGAAATCCCTCGCAAGGATGTCACCCTGATAGCTGGATGGAGCGACCGCATCTTCGATATGCTTGCTTCCATTGATAAGGGGCAGACTCTGGTGGAAGAGATTATGAGGATTGAGATGTAAACACCATACAGACAGATTGCTACCGTTATGAGGAGAGCTACTTCAAGATGATTAGATACCATAGGATTCTTTCCTTGCTCATTGCGCAATTTGTCAAAACAACAATAGAATAGCTAATGACCGATTTGGGTTAAATCTGAATTCCAAGTGCCAACAGGAATACCAACTGCATTCACATCGGATGAATGGTTCGTGTTCTTGTATTGCACTTTTAAGTAATCACATAGGTAACAACCGAAAATTTAATAGCTATGGAACTCAGCGGATACAAGGAAATTAAGAATTTTGAGGTTGGCATAAGCAACTTCTGCTATGGCAGTACAGACATCTCTCTGACGTTTGATGACAAAACTATTACCTTTGATGCAACATATATGGGTGTAGAACCCCTTTGCTCGTTAATTGTATCAGTTTATGAATTAGACCGCTATCCAGTAAATGTTGGCGAAGAAACATGGGATTTGGAGTGGCAGAGCGAGCCTGGATATTTCAAGATTTATATGAACAGGATAATATCAACCGGCCTTCTGTATCTTGATATAGAGACAGACAGAATTGATGGTACATATTTGGATGAGGTAAGGAAATACTTTTATGTCGTTCCATATCAAATGTACAAGGACTCCATTATCAAGTGTGCTCTCCGAGCATTAAAGACCTATGGCCTAACTGGATTTAATGAAAATTGGATCGATGGACCAGATACATTTCCATTAGGGGCTCTCTTGAACATCATGGGATATGAAGCCAAACGAGTGGAGAATGAATTCTATAGCGATATTGCTAATGAGTATGAATTCTTGATTCAAAGGATGAAGGAAGTGTGAAATAAGAGGATCTAAATTACGAAGAACTATCGAAAATAGTCCGAGATAAGTTAGTTCAGTTATTAGCTTGCTTGAACATGGAGGAAGCATCAATATTAGAGATTATCAGCATGCTGCTGAAAGCCTCACAAAGGTACGATATGGAGATTGGATAAAATGACAACTACAATGAAGACATATATACACAAACATTTAAAAAACATTGAAAGAGAGTACGATGTCAAGATACTCCTTGCCGTAGAGTCAGGTAGCAGAGCATGGGGATTTGAATCTGCAAATAGTGATTGGGATGTACGCTTCATTTATGTACACAAACCAGAGTGGTATTTGAAAATAAATTCGCAAAGGGATGTGATAGAACACATTTACGATGATGGTGTGGATTTGGCAGGATGGGAACTAAGAAAAGCCTTGGGACTTTTTGGCCGAAGCAACCCATCTGTTTTTGAATGGCTGAATTCACCACAAGTGTACTATATGGATAAAGAGTTTGAGGCACGACTTAGAGCGGTAGAGAAATCATTCTTTAACCCAGTCAAAAATATGTATCACTACAACCATATTTACAACAAACACAATGAACGATATCTTCAACAAACACAATGTGAACTGAAACGTTTCCTGTATTACTTACGAGGAATCCTCGCATGCAAATGGTTGGAGCGAAACAACACACTACCACCTGTAAGTTTCGAGGAACTGGTAAATAAAACTATTGATGACGCAGGGATAGTAAGTAAGATAAAAACTCTTATAGAACTAAAGCGAGGCAAGAAAGAATGTGATATGGACGTTGTCGATTCTCAAGTAAAAGAATTCGCTATGTATTGGTCAGATTATTACAACAAAATAGTGGATTCTTACCGACCTGATTTTGAGAAGACTACATTCGATGTTCTTGATAAGATATTATACGATATGGCATTTAATAGTAATTAGTGTTATAGAAACGCCAAGAGCAGAAATATTCGGTGTCTGCCGGCTATCATTATGATGGGACTGATTGTGGTACTACCGTCCACAGGCGTTTCTTATAGTAACAATACACCATCAAATGCACTTCCCCCATGCGTGGTGAGATTTGCCTTGCCTACAGGGACTTTTGATGGATTTCTGGAAGGAATACCTCCGTGAGGCTTAGACGCTGCGGTTTGAAGGGTATTCCTTCCTTTTTGTCTAAAAAACAGAGGTCAAATAGTCGTATGTGGCTCTTCAGCGAGCAATGCACGGACTAATCCAACCTCTGAAAATAAGAATATCTAAACTTATTTTTTTACTTCCAACAGTCTCGCCCCAGATGCTTCATCCACTTAGGAATCCCCATTCTTAACAAACAACTGTTGTTTTGTACTTTTTCTACGTTTGACTATGAATTCGAGATATCAAATTATTAAAAGGTATCGCTGAGGGGTGGCGATTCCCTCATCAGTCATACATATAGATGTACCCGCAATAAGCCTTTAATCTCGTAGCGATACCTTAATATAATTCCGTAATTATTAGATTATTCCTTCCTCGAGTGCAGAATCTTTCTTCGTATTTATGCTTTCTGGATAATGTCTGCGAGGAATGTAGAGTACTCATCACCATAGGGTAGGGTATCATTAATGAATATTGTTCTGCGTTCATAAACATCCGTTTCTCCAGTAATGGGATTCTGACCACTCTTTTGGATCTTCTTGAAATAAGCACCAACACCATATTTTTGCCATGATGGTAGTTCGTCGAATATGATATTGTTAGTTTCCAGTAGCTTGAGCTTCTCATCTTTGGATATACCCAATATTTTATTATGTGCCTCAGAAGGTGTAAGGTCCTTCTTCCTCATCAACCAATAGCAATGGCTGTTTAGCGAATTGCGCACCGAATCTTCCATCCTCCACCTGAAATAGTCGATGACGGTTTCTTCATCAGGCAGAGGGATTAGCCTGCAATCAAATACCCCAGAATGTTTTGCTTCAGAAGAAAAGCATACGGATGCTTCGGCAGAGAGAATAGATAGCAGTTTGCGTTCTCTATGTCCAAAGGTTGTGTCGAGAGGATGAAACAACAGAGAAATCTCATCGCTCTGTGTGTATCCATATATTGTCCTGAACCCACAATCCATTAGATGTTTTACCGTATGCCTCATTGCATTGTTGAATCTAATGTCGAAAGGTTTGGCTAGGTCCCACAATTGTTTTGTTAGCCGTGTAAATCCATGCCCATCCAGCCTTGCCACAAGGTAGGTGCTTTCAGGCAGATTTCTATCCATTGCGAGCTCAAAGGCCCTCATTCTTTTGTCAAGAGTGTTAAAGTCCATAATTATTCCTTCCATTTGGATATTTCAAAACCGTTATCTGCTATTTTTACAAAAAACAGTCCGTCAAATCCTTCATCTAACGATGGCAATTGCAATTTGTTCTGTGTACAAGGTATAGCCTTTTCCGGCACAGATTTTTCTCTCATCCTATTTCTTACGATACAGTCCTTTGCAATACTTTGGAAAAATATACCAATTATCTCATAACCATTGGTTCTTGCATCGGGTATGTATCTTTGCCTGTCCGTTATCTCAGGATTCGTATTGTCTATCACAAAGGATTTTTCCTGTTCGTAGAAACGACTTATGGCAATACGCTCCTTGTTTCTTGTATGCAACGAGTCCAGATTGATGTGTCCATAGCCCAGTGGTGCCAACACACTTTTGTAGAATGTAGATTTACCACTGGCCTGAATACCCATGAATATAATAATCTGTTTGTGTGTTTTAGTTTCGAATGGTAGTGTTATCGTCATTATTGCATATTTTGTTCGCAAAACTACTTAATTCTTTCTTACCCTCCAAGCAAAATCTGATTGCAAGGCTTGCAACATGCAGATTTTTTCTCTCTACGCAAAAAGATTGCGCAGGGGTGGCGTACATTTGCAAACGAAATCAGATTAGCGCTCTTTGAAAGGATTGAGATGACATTAATTACTCCTAATATTATATAAGGCTCCTGCGATTGGTGCAGGGAGGTGTATATATGAAGGAGTACGGAACTCTGAAGTCTTGATACAGAAGATAGCATTTAGCAGCGAATTATGCGCTGTGGAACCTTGTGATTTTCTTGTGTTCTTGTGATTAAGGAAGATAGAGTCCGCGAGATTGGTTTACGGAATATTTTCCAATCACTCTTGTTTCCTGCTGATAAATGTATGACGCTGAGGAAAAGAGTGTCTTCTAATCACACTTTAGAGTTCTTCAAACCTGAAGCATTTAGCAGCGAATTATGCGCTGTGGAACCTTGCTGATGGTTGCACCCTACATGACTGAGGCATTTATGCACATAGTGCTCCGCCACGGTGTAGGGTGTTTTTTTTACAAAAGAGACAAGGCGCCAAGAGCAGAAATATTCGGTGTCTGCCGGCTATCATTATGATGGGACTGATTGTGGTACTACTGTCCACAGGCGTTTCTTATAGTAACAATACACCATCAAATGCACTTCCCCCATGTGTGGTGAGATTTAGAAGAAACTTCTTGGCATTTTTGGGCTGGTGTCAATAATCACAAAAAAGATGATGAATGTTACCAAAACGGTGTTGGTGGTATGAGTATTGAAGGAAATGAAGATGACTTTGCATATGGTTTCTTTGATTCTATGAGTTGGGAGATTGATGATTTTGGAAATTATAAAGATAAGTAATCAAGTACAATGAAGGGTATGCATGAGGTTTTATTTCGACCTTTTGCAAGGCTTGCAAGTCAAAAAAGTTTTTCCAGTAGAGCAAGAATTCATATAATTGCACTCATAATACAAGAACCTCATTCCCTGCATCGATGAAGAACCTTAAAAAGCGCATATCCAGACTACTTGAACAAATCAGCCATCATGTTTACGAGAAGGAGCACACCATCGCCCTCTCGCTCCTCTCGGCAATAGCCGGCGAGAGCATCTTCCTGCTGGGTCCTCCGGGTGTTGCCAAGAGTATGGTGGCACGAAGATTGAAGTTGGCATTCAAGGATGCCACCAACTTCGAGTATCTTATGTCTCGCTTCAGCACCCCCGACGAAATCTTTGGCCCTGTCTCCATCTCCAAGCTCAAGGACCAGGACACCTACGAGCGCATGACCGAGGGCTACCTCCCCACGGCCGACATCGTTTTCCTCGACGAGATATGGAAGGCCGGTCCTGCCATACAAAACTCTCTTCTCACCGTTATCAACGAGAAGATCTATCGCAACGGACAGTTCTCCGTGCAGATTCCCCTGAAGGGACTCATCGCTGCCTCCAACGAGCTTCCTGCCTCCGACCAAGGACTCGAAGCCCTTTGGGACAGATTCATCATACGCCTGTATGTCTCGGGTATCAATGGAAGGGAAGAGTTCGAGCGCATGATATCCGACACCGACGAGGACGAACCGCAGGTAGATGACAACCTTTCCATCACCCACGAGGAATACACCCAGATAAAGTCCTCCATATCCGATGTCAGTATTCCCCCCATCATCTTTGATGTCATCCACACCCTCAAGCAAGACATCACATCGTACAACAGCAGGAACGATAATGCCGACATCACCCACACTCCGCTCTATGTCTCCGACCGCAGGTGGAAGAAGATAGTACGTCTGCTCCGAACATCCGCCTATCTCAACGACAGAAAGGAAATCAGCCTTACCGACTGTTTTCTCATCACCCACTGTATCTGGAACGACATAGAGCACCAGTCCTTCTCGACAGACCTCACCAGGGATGCCATCAAGAAGAATATGGAGAACTTCCTCTACGATTCCACCATGGTAAACAACAGCCTG
>JAFYMW010000083.1 GCA_017548165.1 Bacteroidaceae bacterium | reverse complement strand
GTCCGGTAAAATAACTATCTTTGCCCATGGTTACAATTATGTTTGTGCAAAGACAAAGGTAACCAAAAGGGCTGATACCTCGTGAGAAGTGTCAGCCCTTAATTTAAATATCGTAAAAAAGTTTTACCGGACAGCAATAAACTCAAATAGAGCATTAGGCTTCACAACTAAGATTTGGGATAATCGTTATAGTGGCGTTAAGGCTTTGTTGTACCATCAACAAAACTTTGTTGCACTAACAGCAAGACCTTGTTGATAGTACAACAAAAACACATGCTCATAAGGAATTGAGAGAAAAGAAAATCCTCCTGACCATAAGTCACTCAAAGCTTACAATCAGGAGGAAAGATGAGATGTAGTTCTAATATATTGAACTTTTATACTTATTTCTGTACCGACAACTTAACTTCTTTGGCAATATGCTTTTCACGATAGTGGAAGAAATCCTCGATTTCAACATTGTTAACACGTTGCAACCAGAATTGATCCTTATTCCAATGCATTGGCTTAAAGTCATTGTTCTTGACTATCTTGTTGTTGTGGAACAAGAGTCCATCAATACTCTTGGCATAAAGGATGGGAGCATCGAAAGTTTCGAAGACATTGTCAACAATACGGATTGCTGCCTTTTTACCTCCATGGAAGAGCAACTTCTGACCATCAAGATTAGGAATCTCTGGGTAGATGGAAATGACGGCATTGGTAAACTGGAACTGACTGGTGAGAGCATTGATGAAACGATTGTTGCGAATAAGAACATTGCGACATGCGCCAGTCTCGTACCAACCGTTACAATCACCACAAAGCAAAATGGCACAACCAGATGTGTGATCAAAAAGATTGTTCTCTACAACAACCTTCTGTGGGGTGCTGAACAAGGTGCCACGAGCACGATTGTTACGTATAGTGTTGTTGGCAAAATAAACCTCTGGAGTCCAAGTCAAGTTCTCGATACCATATCCAGCCTTCTCAGACACCTCGTCAGGAACTGGCTTTTTAAAGCGGATACGGAAAGTCTTGGCACCATCCATTCCCTTACCTTGCTCCTTGGCGACAGCATCTATGGGAGTGATCTCAGCTACTTCGTTGCCGCCCTCGACAAGTTCCATAGTGGCAGAACGAACAAACTGAACCTTGTCGCCAACATATCCCCAATCAAAGCCCCAGGCCTGTGAATGCATATATCTGCCCTCAAGGGTATAGTCGTCTACACGACGTACTACCTTTAGATAAGTACCATGAACATTGATGGCATCGTCCATCATACCTTCATAAAGTCCGTTGACAGAAGTTATCTTACCCTTGCATCCAGAGAAATGTGTAGCATCAGCTTGTGTGGTAAAATAGCGGGCATCGTTGTCACCCTTCAAACAAACAGAGAATCCATCAAGTTCGATGTCCTCGCTCATCTGCGCCAACAATCCCATACCCTCGGCATAGTGCATCTTAATGTTGTGCAACTTGGTATCGGTACAATGAGTAACGAAAAGACCAGGCGAGGGACGTTCCCAACTTCTCAATGCAAGAACAGTACCAGGCTTTAAGCGCGCATCCTTCCAACCAGGTGCATTGAGCAATACTTCACCAACTTCCTTTACATTGGCAATAGGACAATAGAGGTCGGCAGTATTATATACAATGTGGCGTGTATCGCCCTCAAAAGCAATGGCATACTGATGACGGAAAGACCAGTCATCACCATATGTTATGAAATCACCATTCTCGTTAATACGATACTTGACCCAAGGCGCTGGTTTGAAAGTGATACCTTTCTCTGCACTACTTTCAACAATTGTTATCTGAGATATTTGGGGATTGGCAAAGTCGATGCTGAAATTCTTTAACGTGCAATTCTCTGAACGTACCAACGACATGGGCATCATACGTCCGTGAAACACCAGTTCTGCACCCTGACCATCAAGAACAAAGTCGTGCAAATCCTCCAAAGCCACACCTACAGGACGAGGTTGGGGCTGATCGTGATTGGAAACATAATAATTACGCTTAACGGCATCACCTGGATGAAAATCATAACGACCCTCTTCGAATAGAAGTACTGCTTGATCGCCCTTCTTCATCTCTGTGCGAATGGCATCTATAGCCTTTTGCATCAAGGCTGACTGAGACTTACCTGTATTGGGAGTAATACCAAAATCTACTGCCTTGTACTCTAGTTTGCGGGCGTTAACGCCAACACAAAGTATACATGCCACGAAGAAGAGGAATGCTCTTTGGGATGTCTTCATATTATTTGAATTTATTTACTATAAGCTTTGATTACCAGTTCACCAAACAGACCATTTGCCCATGCAAACCATGAACGGGTGAAGTCTCTGGGATTATTAGGATTGAAACTCTCATGAATGAAACCAGTACCGCCGTCTGTTTCAACAAGCAGACGCACACACTCCAATTGTTCCATTTTGTCGTTAGAGGTAAGTCCCTTCATGATGATGCTCATGGGCCAAACCTTGTCATAACCTGTGTGGGGAGAACCAATACCGCCTACCTTAACACCATTAACTGTGCCTGAGAAATAATAGGGATTGTCCTCACTGAAGACCATCTTGCGTGTATTTTGATAAACAGGATCGTCTACTGATACAAGTTCGGGACACAGATATGGCAAAGAGAGAAGCGAAGGAGCGTTGGCATCGTCCATCAACAACTGAGAACCAAAACCATCAACTTCGTATGCATATACTCTACCATACTTGGGATGCACAACAGTAGCATGCTTGGCCAGCGCTGCACGAATCTCGTCTGCAAGAGCAAGACATTCCTTGGCACGAGCCTCGTCCTTATTTACCTTTGTCAGTATCTCCGCAGCCTTACGCAACACGCTCTCTGCAAAGAAATTAGCAGGAATGAGATAGGGGAATATCTGACTATCATCTGAAGGACGGAAAGCACTGGCTATCATACCACATGATTTGGCGGGATGTCCATAACCATAGTTGCTAAATGTATCGTGCAAAACATGTGTTGTACGCTGGAACTTATAACTTGTCTTGTTACCTTCCTTACGTTGTTGTTCACGGAAGACGGCAAGAATTTCGTCTAAGGCATTCTGCCATAATTCACCAAAAATAGATGCATCGCCAGTCAACAACCAATACTGATAAGCCAAACGAAGAGGATAACACAGAGAATCTATCTCGTACTTGCGTTCGTGCACGCCTTCCTTCATCTTGGTATAGTCAGAAGCCCAATGACTTTTCTCATTAGGATCGTTCATAAAAGCATTGGCATAGGGGTCATGGCAAATAAACTCGAACTGCTGAAGAATGACACCTCTGATAAGTCTGGCCAGTTCGGGGTCGTCCTGAATATAAGAGATATATGTCCATACCTGCGCACCAGAGTCTCTCAACCACATTGCATTGATATCACCAGTGATAACAAAAGTCTTATCACCATCGGGGAATACTGTGGTATCCAGTGTGTTGGGGAAACTATTCTGGAACATCTGCCATAACTTGGGCGATACAGCCATCAAAGTCTTGTGCATCTGCTTAATCTGTTTCTCTACTGCCTTGCTGGTAAAGCATCTCTTCTCTACAGGTACACGATGATAGAAAGTATCTGGAGTCTGGATGGAAACAGGAACTTGCTCCTGAATATTAGTTGCCATTGCACTGGAAGACAATGCCAAGGATAAAAATAGGGTTTGAAATTTCATAAATATTTGTTTGGGGTTAATTCATAATAAATTTAGAGAGAGAGTGAAGCAAGCACTCCCCCACTCTCTCATCAACATGTTTATTTCTTCAACTCTGCCTCAAGCACGCCACCTGCCATAATCTCAGCATGAGTGATATATGTGCGATCCAAACGCTTACCGTTCAGTTTCCAACGCTTTACCAAAGTTCCCTTACCCTTAGTGCGAATGGTAAAGGTCTTGTCCTCAGAAACATTGAAAGAAGCCTCACGTACCAATGGTGCTGTCAATTGATAGATGCCACCACATGGCTCTACCTGATACAAGCCCATAGCAGACATAACATACCACGCTGACATCTGTCCAACATCCTCATTGCCACAAACACCATCGGGCTTGTCTGTGTACATGGTCTGGAACACCTCATGAATGCGCTTCTGAGTCTTCTGGGGTTGTCCCAAATAGTTGTATATATAGATTGTGTGGTGCGAAGGTTCGTTGCCATGTGCATACTGACCAATAAGACCAGAAATATCAGGATTGGCATCGGCATTAAGACGGCTATCAGCCAAGAACAAGCTATCCAAACGAGCAGCAGCTTTCTCCTGACCACCAAGAAGGTCTACCAACCCATTAACATCGTGGGGAACAAGCCACAAATACTGCCAAGGTGTGCCCTCGGTATAGTCGGGGGTATGGTGAGAGGGATTGAAACCAGTCAAGCTACGGAAATTACCAGCCTTATCCTTTGCGCGGAAACAAAGGGCACGCTCGTCAAAAATCTTCTTATAACCCTGACTCAGATTATAATATCTCACGCTATCCTCCTTATGGCCCAATTTACCTGCAACCTGAGCAACACTCCAAGCTGCAAGATAGTATTCCAAATTCTTGGAAACTGTCTCACCCTCAGAACCATCAAAAGGAATATAGCCATACTTCCACAAATCTGCCTTACCACGATCAGGAATACCACGATACTGGAAGCGACGACGTTCAGGGGTAAAAGTAGGATCACCCATACTCTGTTTCATATACAGGAAAGCCTTTTCATAGTCAAAACCAGGAACACCTTTGAGAATCATATCGGCCAAAACAGGCACACCTGGTTCGCCAACCATACAATATGTATCTGTGCTATGCAAATGCCATACTGGCAATTCACCATGTTCGCTACAGATAGCCATCATTGTCTTGGCCCAGTCTGTAAGTTTGTCCTGCATAACAAGAGTTGCCAAAGGATGAAGGGTGCGGTATGTATCCCACAGACTCCAAGTGGTATAGTTCTGGAAATCGGAATTACGCTTCAACATACCATTGGCGCCCATATAATCACCGGTAACATCGTTCCACACCTGAGGAGCAAAAAGTACATGATACAATGATGTATAGAAAATGACACTGTCTCGTGGAGAATCAAACTGAGCACGAATACGGCCTAATTCCCTGTTCCAACACTCTTTAGCCTCGTTCTTAATCTGAGCAAAATCCTTTTTATACTGTTCTGTCTGCAAATTAGCCAAAGCACCTGCCTCGCTTACAGGAGAAATACCAACCTGAACCTGAATAACTGTACCTGGCTCTACATCAAAGATAACCTGAGCATAATGAGAATTTACATCATCATTATTTAATACAAACTCCTTCATGGGACGGTCGAAACGGATGGCATAATAGACAATATGATTGGTCCAACCACGGCTGGCACGATATCCAACCAAAGTGAACATATCCTGTGCCCATACGCGAGTCTCTGTAACACGATCACCTACACCACCTTCCAAATCTAGAACAATATTGGCATAACGGTTGCCCTTGGGGAAAGTAAAACGATGAATGGCAGTACGATCTGTAGCTGTCATCTCTGCCTTAATAGCCCACTTGTCCAAGCGAACAGAATAATAACCGGGCTCTACGACCTCGTGTTCATGAGTATAGCGAGAAGCTATATCCTCAATAAACTGCTCACGTGTACCTGCTGTACGAGCATAACCATATATAGGCATAATGGTAATATCACCCAAATCGCTACAACCAGTTCCACTGAGGTGGGTGTGAGCAAAACCTATGATACTATCACCTGTTGCATGATAACCACTACACCAGTCCCAACCATGATATGGCTGCACAGGTCCTACATTGACCATACCCCATGGCACATTAGCGCCAACAAAAACATGGCCATGATCCGCACTACCGATACGAGGATCCACACTCTCAACATACTGCGCCATGGCACTTTGTGACACACCAACAAGGAGCATCGCCAAGGCAAATAAAATCTTTCTCATGCTATCAATAAACTATTAATTTACATTAAATTCAATGCCAAAGATACAATTTATATATCAATTCCTCTACTACTTCATAGGAATTTTAATACCTTTGCAACGATTTTTTTAACAATACACATTATTATATTAACAAATACAAAAACAAAATGAAGAAAGCACTTCTATTGCTTATGGCAGCAGCTCTTGTAGGCATGCCTGTAGAAGCAAAGAAAAAGGACAAGAAAAAGAAGGGCAAGGCACAGACTGAAGTTCCTGCCGCGGCCCCTAAGAAGAAGGAAGCAAAGCCCAGGATCTCTCGCAAGGGCATGATGAATGTCGAGAAGATTGGAACCGACTGGTTCCTTGAAGTTCCCGATAACCTGCTCGGCAAGGACATCCTTGCAGTAACACGCTACACTACTACCCCTTCCAGCTCTGACCAGTTTGGAGGTGAGGAGTGTAACGAACAGGTTGTATTCTTCCAGATGAATCCCGACAGTACCTTGCTGCTACGTTCTCGCATGACTATAAACGTGGCCGATAGTACCGAAGCCATTTCTAAGGCTATCAATGTGAGCAACGAGGCTCCAATCATCGGCGCATTCAAGTTGGAAAAGCACAAGGATGATAAGTCACGCATCAAAGTGACTCAGTTCCTAAACTCAGACAACCCTCTGGGCATGATGCCAAATGTAAAAAAGGGCTTCACACTAAGTATGCAAGATGGTTCGCTCTCATACATTGAAGATATCAAGACATTCCCCACCAACACAGAGATACGCCTTGTTAAGACCTACAATAGCAACAATTCACAACTCCCTGCATCAGCATATACTGGCAAGGTTACATTCGGTTTGAACATCAGCTTGGTACTTCTGCCCGAAGAACCAATGATGCCACGTCTGTTTGATAAGCGTGTTGGTTACTTTACACATGGATTCAATGCATTCAACGACAATCAGCAACGCGTAGGCAAGCAGGTTATGATTTCACGTTTCCGCTTGGAACCCAAGAATGCTGAAGATGCAGAAAAAATGCGCCGTGGCGAACTAATCGAACCCAAGAAACCTATCGTATATTATATCGACCCTGCAACTCCCAAGCAGTGGCGTAAGTACCTCATTATGGGCGTAAACGACTGGCAGAAGGCTTTCGAAAAGGCCGGTTGGAAGAATGCAATCCGTGGCGAGGAATGGCCAGAGAACGACTCCACCATGAGTATGGAGGATGCTCGATTCTCAATGATTCGCTATCTGGCAAGCCCCATCCCTAATGCCTATGGACCTCATATCTCAGACCCCCGTACAGGTGAGATTATGGAGGCTCACGTTTGCTGGTATCACAATGTAATGTCTTTGGTTCACGACTGGTATATGGTACAGGCCAGCAGTATAGACGAAGCTGCACGTAAGATGCACTATAGCGAGGAACTGATGGGTGAATTAATCCGTTTCGTATCAAGTCACGAGGTTGGTCACTCACTGGGTCTGCGCCACAACTTCGGTTCTTCTGCCATGGTTCCCACTGATAGCTTGCGCAACAAGGCATGGGTTGAGAAGAATGGTCACACTCCTTCTATTATGGACTATGCACGCTTCAACTATGTGGCACAGCCAGAGGATGGTATCACACACAAGGGCATCTTCCCACGCATTGGCGATTATGACGAGTGGGCAATAGAATGGGGTTATCGTCCCATGCTTGACGCAAAGACTCCCATGGAGGACCACAAGGCCCTGGAGAGAATGACTCAAGAAGCACAGAAGAACCCACGCTTGTGGTGGGGTGATGGCGAAGGCCTGCGTGGCGTAGATCCTCGTCGTCAAACCGAGGACCTGGGTGATGATGCTGTCAAGTCAAGCAACTATGGTATGATGAACTTGAAGCGCGAAATGACAGAGCTGGAGAAGTGGACCTTCGACGAGAATGACATCCATGACGAGAACCTTGCCACAATGTACAAGCAAATGCAGAGCCAGTTCCTGCGCTATGCTGGACATGTTGCAGGTTATATCGGTGGCACATACCAGACCTACAACACCCGTGCTCAGGGCGGCACAACCTTCGAGCCTACTCCATTGAAGAAGCAGAAAGAGTCGCTCCAGTGGTTGGAGAAGAACGTACTGAACGAACCCGTATGGATGCGTGAGTTTGATTACTGCAAGACCCTGACAAAGGACACACGCACACTGACTACATCAATTGCGTCTTCTGGTGCAGCCTTGTTGCTCAACCGTCTGACATATCTAAACGAACTCTATACCAGCGACAAGTACATTGCTGACATCGTTCGTCTATGCTTCTCCGAGGCTCAAAACGGCAAGAACGTAAGCCTTTATCGTCAGACTCTGCAAAGTTCATTGGTACAGGTTCTTACATCTCGTTTTACCTCACTGCCCGTAACATCTCCTCTTCGTGCAGATGTGCTTATGGCTCTTAAGAGCATACAGAGCAAGATAAAGAATGCTGGAGGTAGTGCTACAAGCCGTGCACATTTCCAGAATCTCTCCGACCAAATTGAGCGTACTTTGGTTATAAAATAAACGCCACAATATATCATATGATACCCCGGGCTCTACAAGTTCGGGGTATTTTAACGTTATACTAGAACCCAACATACCTAAAAACGGAATATTTTTGGTATGTTTGCACTCAATTTTAGCAAAAACAAGATATTATGGGATTTGGAAAATGGATAGGAGGCATTGTCGGTTACATGGCGGCAGGCCCACTGGGTGCCTTGGCAGGGTATGTCATAGGCAGGCTTTTTGAAGGTAACGACAACAACGAAGGCAGACACTACACCTATGACAATCCGACATACGGACAGCGTAACAGTTTCCTGTTCTCTTTACTGGTGATGGCATCCTACATCATCAAGGCGGACGGCAAGGTAATGCATAGCGAGATGGAGTTCGTGCGCCAGTTCCTTCGTGTGAACTTCGGTGAAACGGCAATGCAAGAGGGCAACCAGATATTGTTGAACCTTTTCGAGCAACGTAAGCAGATGGATGCCAAGAATCCTTCGGCATTCAAAAACACCATCTACGAGTGCGGTGTGCAGATAAAGCAGAACATGAGCTACGAACAGCGTCTGCAGTTGCTCAGTTTCCTTGCCAAGATAGCGCAAAGCGACGGCAATGTATGC
>JAFYMW010000082.1 GCA_017548165.1 Bacteroidaceae bacterium | reverse complement strand
CATTATATAATATATATTATATATATAGCATATGCATATCATCATCAACAACAGGGAGGCGGTTCTTAAGAAGGGGGCTTCTTTTGACTATATTGCAGAGAACAGGTTTTTCACGGGTGCGGACTCATATACGCTGACGATTACTTTCCCATTGAAAGAGTGTATGCAGAACTGGGAGATTTTCGGGTATATCAACCGTAAAGACCATGACTTGTCTACGCTCATGCTGGATTGTGAAATCCATGACAGGGGATTTCATGCCTATGGGGCGGTGAACATAGTTGAGATTTCGGATACAGAGGTGAAGACACAGTTCCTGCAGGGGAAGTCGGCGCAAAATTTTGAATGGGAGCTGGATAAGACTTATATCAACAACCTGCAGTTGGGACAGGCTCGTGACTGGGGACACTTCGATACACGATGGCATTTTGGGGCTCCGGGGGATGAGCATTACAAGGGATTCGTCTCTCTGCCTTGGGTGAACAATACGTCTGGAAACATGCAGAACAAGCTTAGGTATTCTTCAATTGCGTGGTACTACTGGGATACTAGCGAGGAAAAGGATGCTCCGCTGTCGTGCCAGTATTATCTCATATATATGCTGGAGAGGATATTTGAAGAGTGCAGGTATTCATATAACTTTGAGGAATTGTATAATTCTCCATATAGGTATCTTGTCGTCTTCAATACCTTTCCTTATGCATGGGAGATTGACGAGTGGGCAATGGCATTGCCGCACTGGACTATAACGGAATTGATGGAACAGATAGAGCTGTTCACAAACGGGCAGTTTGAGGTGGACAAGAAACTGAGGAAGGTAACTTTCTCTTTCAATTGCTATATAATGGACAGGCAGAGGGTAGTGCGTCTGGACAGCGTGGTGGACGAGCATCAGGTGGAAGTGGCGGCAGATGATGACGTGACTTATACATATATGGAGCAGATGAACCTGAAGTATGCGGATGCAGACCACCAGATGCAGTGCTTCTATTCATGCGACAAGGTGCTTGAGAGTATGAATGTATTGCAGTATAATACATACGATTCCATAAAAAACCTGGCTGAGAGTTACAAGCAATGGAACATGCATCTCAATAACAGCTATGTCTTCAAGAATATTCTTTATGCCAAGGATATTGACACCTATTTCGCATTGAAGTGCTACCGCATTACTACTGACACATACGGGAGAAAGACACGCCACACGAGATTGCAGCCAGTAAATGTATTCGGTTCAAGGACAACAGGTTCTTCGGATGGCGGCAAAATTACAGAAATAGGGATTGTGCCGGTGTGCATTGACCATTGCGACATGACTGTTGGCGATTGCGTGTTCCTGGATTGTGGCACCTATGGCGACGAGGAGGGAAGCGAAAGCGAGCAGAGTCTGGTGGTGAACAAACTGAAGGAAGGGGAGCAGGAAGACAAAACGGAATTCTTCAACAAGCTTTACGTGGCATTTTGGACAGGGGATGTACATGTGCAGAACGTGTCTGGCGAAAATCTATATCCGTTGCCTTGGATAGACAACTTTTGGGTGGACCAATACAACAATCTGTATCAGACACATCTTGATGGATATGATGACCTTAGCATGAGACTGAAAGGTAGAATGATCAACCACATGAGGGAACCAAGGTACAAGGTGGACCAGAGCCGTAAGTTCTCCTTCAAGTTTATTGTCAAGGACGGGAACATTCCGGACGTGAGAAGCATTTTCTATATACATGGCAAGAAGTACCTCGCAGAAAAGATTACTGCGACATTCACAGAGGATGGAATGTCGCAGTTGGTGAAGATGGTTGCGTATAGGATTATTTGATTCGACGCTGCAGGTTACATGAATGGCGTTCGATGGTTGTGTTTAGAATCTTGGCATAAATTTGCGTGGTCTTGATATCTGTATGTCCAAGCATTCTTGCTACATTCTCGATAGGAACATCGTTTGCCAGAGCTAATGTTGCAAACGTGTGACGAGCCAAATGGAAAGTTAGATTCTTCTTTAATCCCATCTGTGCTTCTATTACATGAAGAAAGTCATTTGCTTTTTGGTTAGAGATACTTGGCAATATGAAATTATACTTCTTCAATACATCCATTGCTGGTTTGAGAATGGGGGTATAGAACTTGACACCTGTTTTTGTTCTTGATCCATCAATATAATACATATTATCTATCTTTTGGGTCATATTATCAAAATCAAATGACTGAACATCAGAAAAAGCAAGACCTGTGTATGCCGAGAAGATAAAAAGGTCTCTTACTCGTTCAAGTTTTTTTTCTAACCTCATTTTCCTCATCTTAAGCAGCTCATTCTCGGTCAATGGGGTGCGTTCCTTACATTGACCATGACTGAATTTGCATACTTGATACGGATCTATATCAATAGTTCCATTCTGCTTTAGTATGCGCGTGTACTTCTTTACTCTCTTGTGATATCCCCAAATCGTTACATCTGTACGTTCACCAGTTGAACGTAACCATCTATCAAAAGAACGAATATTTGGTACAGTTAGATCACCAATAGTCTTTATCTTTCCAAAACATTCTAATGCCGTGATGACGCAATTCTTGTGACGTATCGTGCCTTCACGCAGATTCTCATACTGAAGTTCATTTTTGATAAAATCAATAAAACTCTTCTTTAACTCATTTCCTCCACTGATATTAGCACTAATACCTTCAGCATGAGCATTGAAGTTTTCCATGGTCATATCCTCTCCTAAGAGTTTCATGGCATTGATAATCTCTTCATATCTTGCCATTGTTTCTAAAGTTTGGCGTGAAGGTTTGTAATTCCTCCATCCAGCTTTAGTTGTTTCATCTACTACAACATACTTACGTATGCTACGAGAGATGTAAACTCGGATTTCTACCTTTCCTCGTCCTGTACGAGGTACGTGACTCAATCTGTCAAAAACAACTGAAACATACTTTGTTGCCATAACACGTAATTTTAAGGTACTCTAAGACACTGTGCTTCAGCCGGTTACGACTATTTGTGTTTATAAGCGTTTTGAAATGTGTTTATAATGCACACAAATTTGTAAACACAAATGTCTTTATCAGTCTTTCTGCGTCTTCAACTGTCTTTTAGAGTACAAAGTTAAACATTAAGTCTACTTTAAACATTTAACATACTCTAATTTAGTCAGTTATACCCAACTATCGTGCCATATAAAAACAAAAAGAGGACTCATTTTCTGAGACCTCTAAATGCCATTTTTTTCTTATTTTGTGATTCGGAAGGGGCTCGAACCCTTGACCCGCAGCTTAGAAGGCTGCTGCTCTAATCCAACTGAGCTACCGAACCATCCT
>JAFYMW010000021.1 GCA_017548165.1 Bacteroidaceae bacterium | reverse complement strand
TGACAAGATATTTCTGTACTGTCCTCACCAGTGTAGGAATGAGGTGCACGGAATACGGACACCAATACATCGTCAATTATGCGGTCGGCAGGTGTGTCATTGTTTGCAGATGGGGAGTTTGTGGAAGCATCGCCCTCGGGTCTCAGGATATTGCCATAGTGGAGAGTGTATCCCTTTGCCTGGGTTAGGTCCTTGGAAAAGATACGCGACGTTATGACGATGGCATCGGGCCCCGATACTCTAATTACAGCCATTGCTCCACCGGGAGCTGTGGCGGGTGCGCAGATGGTTGACATAGTAGTATAAATAAAAGAGCTATAAGGTTTTGATGTGTTGTTAGATGATTTGGCCAAGATAGAACAATGTACGGCAAAGGGTAGGGGATGTTTTGGTTATTATATCCTTTCTAAAACCTTTTGTATCAGCAAGTCTATGGTGTTTTTGTAGCTGGTGTTCATTTCCTGAGCATAACGATTGGCTATTACCATGCAGCATGTTGTAGCTCTATGCCCTAGGATTGAAGCAAGTCCGGCAAGTGCAGAAGACTCCATTTCAAAATTGCAAACCTTTAATATTTCCTCTTCGCCCTGAGGATTTCTGTCAGTGTATTTGAATGCCTCCACCTTGGCATTCTGTTGAGGGTCCTGAATTTCCATCCTTATCCTTCTGCCCTGTGGTCCGTAGAAACCACCACATGCTATAGTGATACCACGCACCATGTCGTTGGAAGCTATCTGTTGTGTAAGTTCTTCGTTGGCACAAGCCACATAAGGAGCACCTTTTTGTGGTGACCAATTCATGTGACTGACAAAAGCCTTTTCCAGATTCAGGTCGCACACTTTGTCTCTGTCGGCATAGTAGTTGAGCAGTCCGTCAAATCCAATACTCTTGACACTTGCTATAAAAGTTCCTAATGGAGTTTCTGGTTGTAGACCTCCACAAGTGCCGATGCGAACAATTGTAAGTTGTTTAAAATCTGCATTATCCTCTCTGGTGTCGAAGTTGATGTTGGCAAGCGCATCCAACTCGTTCATGACAATGTCGATGTTGTCGCAACCGATACCTGTAGAGACAACACTAATTCTCTTGTTTTTATAAGAACCGGTGATGGTGTGGAACTCGCGAGAGGCAATGTCGCACTCTATATGGTCAAAGTATTTTGCCACGGTGCTAACCCTTTCTGGGTCGCCAACAAGAACGATTTTATCTGCGAGATTTTCTGGTTTTAGATGCAGATGGAATATGCTACCATCATTATTGATGATTAGTTCTGAAGATGTGTATGCCATGGTAGTGTAGAGGTATTGTAATGTTGATAAAGGATTCTAAATTTCGCTAGCGCTGTTCGAAGATTCTTATCTCCTTTTCCAGTGAGTGTATGTCGGTAATGAGTTTTTCGTGGCTGATTTCCAATTCTTTAATCTTTGGCTTCAGTTCTGACTTTCTAGTTGCCGAAGCTTGAGCATATTCTTTTCTGAGGCTTTCCAGTTGTTTGCTGACATTCTTGAAATGCTGCGACATCTCTACCCATTTCTCTGCCAATGCTCGACTTTCTTTGACACGGAATTGTGAAATACTGCTATATGCGATATTGTCATTTATAATGAAATGGAAGTTGGAAGTGTTGGTTTTCTTAACTCTGTTTTTGAGTTTCTCTAGACGTTCTTTTGCCTCGTCCACCTTAACTTTGTCCTCCCATGTATCGCGTATGCTATTGATATTTGCCAGAGCAACCAAAGTGTCGTGCCCAATGGCATTGACGTTGTATATTCTTCTAGTATCGTTAGGTATGAAGCAATAAAGGCAGGCACTATCTGCACTTTGTCCTCTGTCGGTAAGGAACCATCCCAGATTGTTGAACTCATCAATAACATATAGATAGTCGTTGGCCTCTGAATTGAATGGCATGCCTATGTTTTCAGGTTTGAGGAACCTTTTCTCGTCGGCATCCCATCGTGTCATGTAGATATCGTATCCACCCAGACCTTCGTCGCACTTGGAGGCATAGTACATGGTGGCACCATCGGCCAGCATATAGGGATAGTTGTTAGAAACGGTATCGTTCAAACCTTTTAGCATACTCTTTTCCGTCCATTTTTCGCCTATCTTTTCACTTGCATATAGACGCAATGTACCGTTTGCGTCTTGTTCTGAAAAAATAATCTTGTCGCCCAATTGCGAACGAAACAAGCTGCGATCTAAAGTATCTTTAGTGTTTTCTGTTTTGAAGAAATCGGTATATGTCATTACCTGGCCACATTCGTTGTCAAGAACAATCATGTCCATCACCTCGCTCTTTTTCAAGAGAAGCGAATCAATGAAAGTTACGCGCTCTGTAACGAGTAACTTGCGCTCCATTTTTTCCTTTCGTGCCATTTCAGCCAATTCCTCTGGAGTGGGAGGAGGCGGTGTGGTATTTCTTCTTCTGCGTTGCGCACTAGCATCCAACGATAGAAGCAAAAGGAAAGCGAAGATGAAAGCATTTTTTGTTGTCATATACCTAATTATATATATAAGATATTTGATATATTACTTTATTCACTTCCCCCTTCCTCCGACTGTTGTCGGTAGAAAGGGGAGTGAGAAAGAGAGTGCATTTACTTTGAGAGGTACTCGTGCATTGACTGGGCAGCCTTGCGACCGTCGCCCATGGCCAGGATTACCGTAGCACCACCTCGCACGATGTCGCCACCGGCAAAGATGGTGGGCAGATTGGTCTGCATGTTCTCGCCCACCACGATGGTGTTCTTGTGGCCAAGTTCCAATCCCTCGATAGAGGTGGGAACGATGGGGTTGGGCGATACACCAACGGCCACGATGGCCTGGTCGATGTCCAGAGTAACGGTTGCACCGGGTATGGGCTGGGGAGAGCGACGGCCAGAAGCATCGGGCTCACCAAGTTCCATCTTCTGCAACACTACGGCACGCACGGCACCACTCTCGTCGGCAAGATACTCCAAGGGGTTGTGCAAGGTGAGGAACTCGATACCCTCTTCCTTGGCATGCTTAACCTCTTCCAGACGGGCAGGCATCTCTGCCTCTGAACGACGGTAAACGATGTAGACCTTCTCTGCACCCAGACGCTTGGCGGTACGGCAAGAGTCCATTGCGGTATTGCCACCACCAACTACCATGACGCTCTTGGCAGGGTTGATGGGAGTGTCGGTATCGGGGTTGGAGGCATCCATCAGGTTAACACGAGTGAGGTACTCGTTGGATGACATGATGTTGATGAAGTTCTCGCCGGGGATGTTCATGAAGTTGGGCAGACCTGCTCCAGAACCCACGAAGATACCCTCGAAGCCCTCGGCCTCCAGTTCCTTCACGGAGATGGTCTTGCCCACGATGCAATCCTTGATGAAGTTTACGCCAATCTTGCGCAGGTTGTCAATCTCCACATCAACAATCTTGTTGGGCAGACGGAACTCGGGGATACCATACTTGAGGACACCGCCAATCTCGTGCAGAGCCTCGAAGACGGTAACATCATAACCCAACTTGGCCATATCGCCGGCAAAGCTCAAGCCTGCAGGGCCAGAACCGATAACGGCAATCTTCTTGCCGTTCTTCTCTGCCACCTCGGGCAGGGAGATGTGGCCGCTCTCTCGCTCAAAGTCGGCACTGAAGCGCTCCAGATAACCGATGGCCACGGGCTCGTGACCCATCTTCACATGCATACACTGGCTCTCGCACTGCTTCTCCTGAGGACATACACGACCACACACGGCGGGCAGGGCAGAGGTGCTCTTCAGCACGCGGGCGGCATTGAGGAACTCGCCACGCTCTATGTTCTTGATGAACGAAGGTATGTTGATGCTAACGGGACAACCCTGCATACAGGTGGGGTTGGCACAGTCCAGACAACGCTTTGCCTCGGTGATGGCCTGCTCGCGAGAGAGACCGATGTTCACCTCCTCGGTGCGAGTTGTGGCACGATATTCGGGATCCAGTTCGGGCATCTTCACACGCTCAATCTCAGAACGCTCCTTGCCCTTCATGCTCTTGCGCAGCTCCTCGCGCCATTCGGCCTTGCGGTCGGTGAGCACATCCATGGGAGTGGTCATGTCCATATCCTTTGCCTCGCGAGAAAGCAACTCGTCGGCAACGATGGTATTGTCAGCCTTGCACACGATGGGGTTGTTCAGGTGGCTCATGTCCTCCTGCTCCACACGACGGAACGAACCGGCACGCTTCAGCATCTCGTCGAAGTCGACCTGATGACCGTCGAACTCGGGACCATCCACACATACGAAGCGGGTCTTGCCACCCACGGTGATACGACAAGCACCGCACATACCGGTACCGTCAACCATAATGGTGTTGAGCGATACATCGGTGGGAATCTCGTACTTCTTGGTCAGCAAGCAGCAGAACTTCATCATGATGGCAGGACCGATGGCAAAGCACTTGTCCACCTTCTCGCGCTGGATAACCTCCTCCATACCTACGGTCACCACGCCCTGCTTGCCATATGAACCGTCGTCGGTCATGATGATAACCTCGTCGGATGAAGCGCGCACCTCGTCCTCAAGGATGATCAGGTCCTTGCTACGGCCTGCAATCACGCTGATCACACGGTTGCCGGCAGCCTTCAGAGCCTGGATGATGGGGAGCATGGGAGCAGTGCCCACACCGCCACCGGCACAAAGTACCGTGCCATAGTTCTCGATGTGAGTGGCCTTGCCCAAGGGACCTACGATGTCGGTCACCTCGTCGCCCACATTCAGGTCGCACAAGCGTGTTGATGACAGACCCACCTTCTGCACCACCAGGGTGATGGTGCCCTTCTCTGTGTCTGCACCGGCAATGGTCAGGGGCATACGCTCGCCCTGTTCGCCCACACGGACGATAACGAAATGACCAGCCTTGCGAGCCTTGGCAATGAGGGGTGCCTCAATCTCCAAGCGATAAACCTTCTCGCTATATTGTGTTTTGCTAACTATCTTGTTCATCTTTCTGTATGATTAGTATCTGTGTAGTTAATCAATGTATTGAATGAGCTCGGACGAAGTATTGATTCGCCTCATTCAACGTATTGTCTTGTGTCAGGGAATGTATTAGTCAATAATCTCACAACCCATGTAAGGAACCAAGGCGGCAGGTATGCGGATGCCGTTCTCTGTCTGGTTGTTCTCCAGCAAGGCAGCCACGATGCGAGGCAATGCCAGAGCCGAACCGTTCAGGGTGTGTGCTATCTCGGTCTTCTTGTCGGCGGCACGGCGCACACGGCACTTCAGACGGTTTGCCTGATAGGTGTCGAAGTTGCTCACCGAACTAACCTCCAACCAGCGCTTCTGTGCCTGGCTGTATACCTCGAAGTCGTAGCATACGGCGCTTGTGAATGACTGGTCGCCACCGCACAGACGAAGGATACGATAGGGGAGTTCCAACTTCTTCAGCAAGCCCTCTACGTGCTCAATCATCTCCTTGTGGCTCTCGGCAGAATGCTCGGGAGTGTCAATGCGAACGATTTCCACCTTTGAGAACTCGTGCAGACGGTTCAGACCGCGCACATCCTTGCCATAAGAACCAGCCTCGCGACGGAAGCACTGGGTGTATGCACAGTTCTTGATGGGCAGTTCCTTCTCGTCAACGATAACATCGCGGTAGATGTTGGTCACGGGCACCTCTGCGGTAGGAATCAGATAGAGGTCGTCCAAACCGCAATGGTACATCTGTCCCTCCTTGTCGGGCAACTGACCAGTACCATAACCGCTGGCAGCATTCACCACCGTGGGAGGCATAATCTCCTCGTAACCGGCAGAGCGAGCCTCGTCGAGGAAGAAGTTGATAAGAGCGCGTTGCAGACGTGCACCAAGACCACGATATACGGGGAAACCGGCACCGGTAATCTTCACGCCAAGGTCAAAATCAATCAGGTTGTACTTCTTGCACAAGTCCCAGTGAGGCAGCATATCGCCCTCTACCACAGGGTCGGCATCCCAGTTGCCCACGGTGTCCACACCCTCCTGGCACTCCTTCAGGTTGGACTTCACCACCCAGTTGTCCTCGGCAGTACGGCCCTCGGGCACCTCGTCGTATGGAATGTTGGGTATCTGGCAGAGCTTTGTTGTCAGGTCCTTCTCGGCCTGCTCCATATCGTTCTTCAGAGTCTCGTTCACAGACTTCAGTTCAGCCACCTTGGCCTTCACCTCCTCGGCCTCCTCCTTCTTGCCCTGCTTCATCAGAGCGCCAATCTCGGCAGCCAGTTTCTTGGCATCAGCCAGATTCTTGTCAAGCTGTGTCTGAGCGGCACGGCGCTGCTTGTCAATCTCCATCACTTCAGCGATAGCCTCGCGAGCACCGGCAAAATGTTTTTTCTCCAAACCGGCAAT
>JAFYMW010000020.1 GCA_017548165.1 Bacteroidaceae bacterium | reverse complement strand
GGAGAATGTCGAGAGCCAGGACACCTCGCTTGGTGCAGCGTTCCTCGTTATGGCCATCGTGGGCGGAGCACTCATGCCCCCCATGCAGGGCACCATCATCGACATGGGCGTCATCTATGGCCATCCCGCTGTCAATGTGTCGTTCATCCTGCCACTGATATGCTTCTTCGTAATATCCATCTACGGCATCCGCTCTTACAGGAAGGCAGCAAAGTAAGAACGTAAAGCAAAACAACCACAAACACTACCCCATTTCCGTAGTCAATCCATTTGGCTACGGAAATATATATTTCAATACCAAGCCTCATGAACAACAATACATTCCACATCCGCAAGGCCGAGCGCCAGGACACACCCCTCATCCTCGACTTCATCCGTGGCATAGCCCGATACGAGAAGATGGAAGACGAGATTGTTGCCGATGTCCACACCCTCGAGCAGCAACTCTTCGACCTGCACCGTGCCGAGGTTCTCTTTGCCGTAGAGAATGGTCGTGAAGTAGGCTTTGCCCTGTTCTTTCACAACTTCTCCACCTTTCTGGGCAGAAGCGGTCTCTATCTGGAAGACCTCTATGTCCAGCCCGAGCACCGTGGCAAGGGTTATGGCAAAGCCCTCTTTCTCGAGCTCACCCGCATAGCCCGTCAGCGCAAATGTGGCAGAATGGAATGGGTGTGCCTCAATTGGAACCAACCCAGCATAGACTTCTACCGCTCCATGGGTGCCACCTCTCTAGACGAATGGACCACCTACCGCCTCACGGAAGAGAAGTTGGAAAAATTAACAGATAAGTAAAAAAATAACAGTTAGTCGCACCTCTCTAACCACATATACAGAGTGTTAATAGGCTCAAGACGACAAGTCTAATTAAACTAAAAGCGTCTAATAGTAACTATTGTATTTTGATCGTAGTTTGTTATCCAACCTCTAAATAACGCCCTAAGCTAGTTGGGAAAGGAGTTTAAGAATTTTACGGTTAGCGCGATCTATGACTTCTGATTTGATGGATGCAAGATAGATGCGTGTGGTCTTCTCAGAGTCATGTCCCATACCTTCACTTATAACAGAAAGTGGTATACCTTCATCGCGTGCTATACTAGCCCAAGAGTGGCGAGCACAATACATGGTTAGAGGATGTTGCAGTCCCAGTTCATTTCCAATACCCTTGAGATGTCGATTAACTTTTGACATACAACTGAGATATTGTTTTCTGTAATCTGGTAGCTCATAATCTATGATTGACAATAAAAATGGAGATGAAGGGTGTGAGCGATACATAACAAGTAGATCGAGTATACATTTTTCCATGCGTATCTCAAGCAGTTGATTTGTCTTCTTTCTACGATAATAAAGTATATCGCCTTTAAGATTATTCTTCTCCAAAGTTGCTATATCAACGAAAGACATGCCTCTGGTGTAGAAACTAAAAAGGAACATGTCTCTGGCAAAACATTTGGAGGGTGAGTTGCCTAGTTCCATGTCCTTAATACGTTTTATTGTCTTAAGAGATACAGCCCTTTTAGGAGTAGTCGAAATTGATGTCTTGACACGTTTGAATGGGTGAGTATCGCTGACAACACCATCATCTACTGCCCTATTGTATACAGCTCTCAAATGTTTGATATAAAAAGATATAGTATTTGGTGACAGAGTTCTATTTTTGAGGTAACTTTCGTATTCAACAATAATATCTAAGGTAATATCCTCGAGTCTTAAATCATTGCCGTGACGAAAATTTCTGAAACTGCTGAGTGTTGTCGCGTAAGTTTCGCTAGTTCTGCATTTACCTTGTCTAAGATATTGAGATGCCATTTGTTGCATATAAGTAAAAATAGTAACAGAGGACTGCGCATGGCATCTAGACTTTAAAGAAGTGGTATTGAAGATAGTGTTTGAAGGGTCGTTGGAAAAGTTCATAGAATTTGTAAAATATGTTTTTATAGTTAGACAAATTCATGCCAAATAAAAAAAATGTGCCAAAATTGGCACACCTTACTTATATATAAGATTTTATATAACAAACTTGTAGGTTATGAACCAGATGTCACACGAGTGTAGTAGACTTGAATGCGGATGGGATTGTCCTCTGTGCCCTTGACAAGACGTGCACTCTTGAGGGAGAGGTCGTGCGACACACTGGTGATGGTGCCAGAAGAGGTATTGGTGGTAACCTCTACGGGAATGAGGCAACATTTGTTCCAATCAGGATGACGCAAAGTCCATTCCTGCATCTGTTGAGCTATGACTTCTTCGTCAGGATTGTCTATCTTGAGTTCGTTGTGGATATAATCCATCACAGCAGCTTCACGCTCTTTGTTGATGAAAGTGGCCAACTGACTGATATTGGTAAACGTATAGGTATTGTACGTTGACTGGTAGGTGGTGAGGAAGGATGTTACCTCGTCGGGAGTCTTGTTGGTATTGAAGAATTTGTTCATCTCTGACTTGCGCACAAGAAGGAGGTTGTCGGGAATGCTGAACTGTTCACCAGTCTGCTCCTTGTTGTATCTGTGCAACATCAATTCCACACGACTAAGACTATCGTTCTGATGAGAACCAGAGAATATCTCGTCGATGGGGAGTGTCAGCTCGGTACAGATGCCAGTGGGACTCTTGAGCCATGTGCAAGACTGGTCGGCAACGAGCGAAGCAACATCGGACTGAGAGAATTGGCAACTCTGGATAACCTCGGAGGTACCTGCAAAGACAGTATATGAGGATGTTTCCTCTACAATAGAGTCGTTAAAGACACGGGCTTTGTATATAAGATAAAGAGCATCTACGAATACTCTTACCATCACGCCCTCTCCATTGATTATCTCGGCATAGTAACCTGGCATGACATTGCGGATGAAGTTGTATGAATCGTCGAAATTACGATTTACATGTTCGTCCCCAGCCAACCCCTTATTGTCTTCAAGATACTGCCAATACATATCCATAATACGATTGCCTTCTGACAATGGCAGGGGTATTCTGATGCTGGGGTAGCTATTGGCAGATGTATTTGAAGGATCTGAGCCATAGATACGATCCCAGGCGGTGAACACCTTTGTTGCTATAGGATTGTTTTCGTATCCTGGACGTATGTACTTTCTCAAATCTGTGTTGGTATAGTATGTACTGTCCTCGCACAAGGGATTGTTCATATCCAATGGGTAGATGGCCAACTTCAATGGAGTGTTGACATCGCCATAATAGGAGTCGAAGTTAAGTTGCAACAAGACTGTATCGCAACATGGGCGACCATTACCGTCCAAAGATGTAATAGAGTCCATCGGAGGAAAACATTTGAATCCTTCCATCAATGAGAACTGTGTTACAAAATTTCCAGTAAGTCTGCCATTGGTTTCTGGGTCGTAAATAGAACCCAAATACGAAGCAGAGGAATGGGCTTTGATGCTATCAATCTTAAGGGATTGCGAATAGACATTGTAACTGGCAACACTTGTTTCGAGACCTTCGTTGGATGGAGGAATACCTATGCTACCAGTGCCTTCGGTACAAGAAAAAAACATTATGCCCACAAGAGCTAATGTAAGGGGGAAAATACGTCCCAAAATATTGTTTCTTTTCACTTCTTCAGTTCTTAGGAAATCTCTTCGTGTGTAATAATGGAGATTCTACAGATTTATTAAAACCATTCGACTAGATAAAATTCTATGCTAATTAGAAGAATCTATCTAGAACAAAAAGCCCTCGTCGTCGTCGTCATCCTTGGGTCTGTTCTTGACTACTTCATCCCAGAGACGATCGTACAATTCTGTAGGAGTAGAGGCTATGTTTTCTGTATCTAGGATCACAACAGGCTTACCCATCTCCTTGGCCATGCGCTCGTAATGCTCATTGGGTTCGTTGAGGACAACACCATCGCTCATAAACATAGCAACACGATTGAGATCCTCCAGAGTGGATAGCGTGCCCAATGTTGACAATGCAGATATACCTGCTTCACGATAAGATAGTATGCCATTGAAATTCTTGGGCAATGAGCCTTCGGGTATGTCTGTTGATGGGGTATAGATTATCCTACTCTCTCTAAAACTAGGTTCTTCGTAATAGGCCAACTTCAAAAGTAAAGGAGCAAGAGAACTCATGAAACCCTTGCAATGAACAATCTCTGGAGTCCAGCGCAACTTTTTAACAGTTTCCAAAGAACCACGTGCAAAGAACATTGCACGCTCTACATTATCCTTATAAAGTTTACCTTTATCATCAACAAGCATGAGACGATTCTTCATGAAATCATCGTTGTCGATAAAATAAACCTGAATACGAGCAGAGTTAATACTGGCTACCTTGATGATGAGCTGATGGTCGGTATCGTCAATGATAAGATTCATACCAGAGAGACGAATAACCTCGTGCAACTGATTCTTACGCTCATTAATCTGTCCCCACTTGGGGGTAAAGGTACGCACTTCACGACCTGTTTCTTGAACTGCAGGAATAAGGTTGCGACTAACACTACTGAGTTGTGTCTCATTCACATACGGTTCAATCTCTTGAGTCAGGTAAAGTATCTTCTTTGCTTTCTCCATTTTATAATTGATATACTATCTTGTGTGTGCAAAGTTACAAAAAAATAACGAATTGAGACCTCTCCATCACCACAGATTTGGTCATTTTATAACTTTTTCACTTATTTTGAAAGCAAAACATAACGATAATATACATAAAATATATAACTTTGCATGAATTTTAAACATAAGGCGTATAAAACATTGTTATGTTAGTAATAGACACAATATCGGAACTGCAAAAGGTACTCGTTGATGAGCGTTCCAAAGGAAAATGCATAGGTCTTGTTCCTACAATGGGAGCACTGCATCAAGGACATGCATCTCTGGTAAGACGCAGTGTGGCGGAGAATGACATAACTGTTGTGAGCATATTTCTGAATCCAACGCAATTTAACGACCCAAAAGATCTTGAGCGCTATCCAAGAACATTGGAAGAGGATTGTCGCATATTGGAGGAATGTGGTGCCCAGATTGCATTTGCTCCTTGTGTCAAAGAGATGTATCCCGAACCTGACACACGTCAATTTTCATATCCCCCAACAGATGTTGTTATGGAAGGAGCACGCCGTCCCGGACATTTCAACGGAGTGTGTCAGATAGTGAGCAAGCTGTTTCAGATAACAGATCCAGACAATGCATATTTCGGCGAAAAGGATTATCAGCAGATTGCGGTAATATGCCGTATGGTGGAAGATTTGGGATTCAAGGTAAACATCATCCCCTGTCCTGTTATAAGAGAAGAGAGTGGATTGGCTATGAGCAGTAGAAATACATTGCTTACACCAGAGGAAAAAGAGATAGCTCCCAAGATATACCAAATACTCAAGCAAAGCACAACACTACAACTCTCTATCGCAGAAACACAGAAGTGGGTCATAGACGAGATTAACAAGGTAGAGGGATTGGACGTAGAATACTATAGCATCGTTGACGGCAACACACTTGCCGATATCAACAATTGGGAAGATGCACCAAATGTGGTAGGATGCATTACAGTATACTGTGGCAAGACACCCATAAGATTGATAGATCACATCAGATACAAATGACAATAGAAGTTTTGAAAAGCAAACTGCATTGTGTGCAGGTAACAGAGGCCAACCTGAATTATATGGGTAGCATCACACTAGACATGGACTTGATGGATGCTGTTGGCATTATCCCAGGTGAGAGGGTTTTCATTGTAGACAACAACAATGGCGAACGCTTTGACACCTATACGATAAAAGGAGAACGTGGTAGCGGATGTGTCTGCCTTAATGGTGCTGCAGCACGTAAGGTGCAAGTGGGAGATACCATAATAATAATGGCTTATGCCAGAATGTCTCCAGAGGAGGCCATAGAGTTCACTCCACGTATAGCATTCCCTGAAAACAACAGAATCAATAACAAATAACTTTAATCATAAAACTACTATGAAGATTTCAAGAATTGAACATTTGGGCATCGCTGTCCAGAACATTGCTGAGGTTCTCCCCTACTACACCGACATTCTCGGTTTGGAGTTCTACAAGGAAGAGGTTGTTGAGGACCAGAAGGTTAAGACTGCTTTCCTCAAGGTTGGCGAGGTAAAGATTGAACTGCTCGAACCCACATGTCCCGAGAGCACTATACAGAAGTTCCTTGACAATGGTGGCCGTGGTATTCACCACGTTGCATTCAAGGTTGAGGATGGTGTAACAGAAGCTTTGGCTCAGTGCGATGCCAATGGCATACGTCTTATCGACAAGGCTCCACGTAATGGTGCTGATGGTTTGAAGATTGCTTTCTTGCACCCCAAGAGCACTTGTGGTATTCTAACCGAATTGTGTGAGGAATAATATCAAGGTACTCTAAGACTGTAGAAACTTATATTTTTCTACATTACCAAAAGACCTATAATCGAGTAGGAGGAAAACGAAGCAGTTTTCTTCCTACTTTCGTTTTCCGACCTCTCACACCACCGTACGTGCCGTTCGGCATACGGCGGTTCCTATTTTGGGTTCCATTTGAAATACAAATCCGTCAAGCAAGGACCCACTATTAGGGCTCGCTCGGGACTTACACCCGTTAGCTAATGCTCATGCTGAGCGTACTAAAACAATGACCGATGCGCACAAGG
>JAFYMW010000081.1 GCA_017548165.1 Bacteroidaceae bacterium | reverse complement strand
GTACAGAAAGGACATCTGGAGCATGTCGCTGAGTGCAATGTATCAGGGCGACTTCACCCGTTATGGTGAGACTCCGCAATACAACCAGAACGGACACACCTACGAAGTGATATTCTCGCCACAGGTGGACCTGCCCTTCGGTATGAAGATAAACACGCAGTTCATCTACTATGCCCGAAGCGGATATGCCGACCCTCTGATGAATCACCCACAATGGATACTGAACGCCTCTATCTCGCAATCCTTCCTCAAGAGCAAGGCACTGACCATCCAGCTGGAAGGCACCGACCTGCTGAAGTCGCGCACGGCGGAAAGAAGCATCCTGTCACCCACATCACGCTCATATAGCCGCACTGACACCTTCCTCAGCTATGTGATGCTCCACGCAATATACAGGTTCAGTTTGTAGAACGGACTTTCAAATCCTCTCCGAACTTTATGTAATCTTTTTCAACGGTGAGGATATGACGAGGTACTGGTATTTCCAATGGGAACCAGTACCTTTTTGTTTAGTGTGGAATCTGGGCTGGGATTGTAGAAATA
Organism: Bacteroidaceae bacterium; assembly: GCA_017548165.1. Lineage (GTDB taxonomy): Bacteria > Bacteroidota > Bacteroidia > Bacteroidales > Bacteroidaceae > Physcousia. Next base: position 5,935 of record JAFYMW010000081.1, on the reverse strand, counting down.
TATTTATAGAATAGAGGTGGTTAGGAATAACGTGTCTTTCCGTGAAAGGGTGACCGTCATTTTCTTCCTTGTCTTTCTTTGTTAATAATGCCTCAGTTCTTTCTTGTTGAAGTGGAAGGGTCCAATCCAGAAGACGGTGTCGTCTTCGTCGAAGAAGAACCAGGGGTTGCTGATGGGATTGAGGTTGCGCACGATGTGCTGGCTGCGCGCTGGGGTGTTGCCCTCGGCACACATAACGGCTATCTTGCCCGACTTGCTTCTGGCAACGTCTACAACGATGATGGCATGGCCGTATTTCCTTCCGGGACGGGCAGGGTAGACGAAGACATCGCCTGGCTGTACGTCCTTTATGGCACGCGGTTTGGTTTCGTGGTATAGCGAGTAGGTGCTGCACACTCCATAGATGCCGCGCATGTATTTCTCGAAGGCTTTGCGCGAGGAGCCACCAGTGTATTGCACCTTCTTGCGGTTGACATCGCGGAAGCATATCTGGCCATAACGCCCCTTTTGCCAAAGGTATTCGGCACGCAGACGCATGGTTACGTCGGCACACTGTTCGTAGTTGCTCAGCAGAGGTTGGTCGATGACGGCTGAGCCGAGGAACTGGAAGTTGGCCTCGCCTCCGGTGTAGAGCATTATCTTCGCTCCCTTTTCTTTCAGGGGAAGGTTGCGCAGGTATTCGGTATAACTTCCTGCAGGTGCTTCCACGCGATGGTAACCGAAGGGTGCTGGAATCTCGCCTATAGTACGGGCATTCCAGGGATTGCTGGTCTTGCTGATGTAGTAGGCCCATGCGCCACCAATTGCCAGGACGAGAACGAGGGCGAGAATGATAGAGATAATTGTCTTTTTCATAACTTTACTTGATTTTAGAGTTGTGACTCGTTTTTGTTTTCTGATGCAAAGATATGGACACACAATTGTATGAACAAAAAAACAAGGGCGCGTTGTATGAACACCCTTGTTTGTTGTATGAAGTGAAAAAACGGAAAGGTGAAAACTATCCACCCCCTCCGCGCTCCGCGCTCGTCCCACCTGTCTCAGGGGGACAAAGTAAACGGAAAACGGACTTGCGGAGCTTGATGAGCAAAGGCGACTGCTTTAGCTTGATGAGCGTAGGCGAATAACTAATAAAGGTGAAAACTGAAAACTGGACAAAACTCATCGTTAAACGCTCACCTCTCATCTCTCATCGTTTCTTGAACACCACCCATGGTACGAGGCCTTTGCCTTTATGTCCGTCGGGGTGCTTATGCTTGTTGCCGATGTCGTGTGTCTGGCCGTCGGCGGTGCGATAGAAGCAATAGTCTGTGCCACCAGTGATGTAGATGGCATCGATGAAGCCATACTCGCGGATGGCGTCGGCAAAGTCCCACATTGTCTCCTTGCCCTTGCTCTCTATGTAGAAGAGTTTCTTGCCCATGCGTGCCAAGGCTCTGCGCTCCACCTTGCCGTGAAGATAGAAACGGCCTGGCAGGACTCCGTGGGAAACGAGGATGAACTGGCGGAAGAAGTTGCCCCCTTGTTCTATGCAATAGTCCTTGACCTTCTCGTCGCGCGCTATGCCAATGACGATGTTGTCGTTTGCCATGGCACAATAACCCAGACGGCTATTGTCGGAGGATAGTTCCTTGCCCTGTTGAACGAGGCTTCCCAGATAGCGATTGGTCTCGGCATCGTAGGATGTCTGGTCGCAACAACGGCTATAGAGATATACATCGCTATCCTCTGGGGTGGGTTCGTAGAAGGTTATCTCTGCCTTGAGTCCGATGATCTCGTACATGTTTATTGCCACACCAAGGATGGAATCGCTGGTTTTCCTTACCTCGGGGGTGATGCCTTCCTGTGGCATTGCCGAGAGGAGGTTGATGTTTTCCTTGGAAGTGACGGATACAGGCACACCGATGTTGATATACCTGACATAGTATCTGTAGCCCCAGCCAAGAGCCATGCAGACAAGCAGAGTAATCAGTACGCTTGCCACAACAAATGGCCACTTTCTGTTGTGGTGTGGCTGTTGTGGCGTGGGAGAAACCTCTGGTGTGTCGTCGCTCTCGATGGTGATGGTGGGTGTTTCGAGGCAGTTCTGCTCTGTTGCAACATCGTCCTTGTCCTCGATTACCACGACAATTCTTCTGTCCTTTTCTTCGTTTATCTCTTTCATGCCTTGTCTCCTTCCTGCTCGATAGTGTTTTTAAGTTCCTTGAGTGCCTCGCGAGATGCCTTCAGTTTGAAGTCCACCTGAAGATGACTATTGCTCAGGAGCAATTCCTGTGTGGTGATGTTGATGACATAGATGTAGTTCTTGTTGACTACCAGGCTTTTGCCCACCCTGATGAAGACATTGTTCTTTAGTTTCTGAAATGTCTCGTCGATGGTGTGCAATTTGAATGTCACCTTGTGGGGCTTGCCATTGAAGAGGTATAGGTCGGAATAGTTTCCATCGGCCTGTACGAAGACAATGTCCTCTGTCTTTACCTTTATAAGTTCCGTAGAGGTAGAAATTTTAAGCCATTCCATTTATTTGAATATTATTAGATAGTACCGAAACGATGACGAAAAAAACGTTAATTGTTAATCGTTAAACGCTCATCCGCTCCCCGCTCATCGCTCCCCGCTAATCTCCTTGCCTCTGCTCTGTCGGGTTTGCCTGTGGGGGTGAGGGGGAGGGATGGCACCTTGACGATATGGCGGGGCAACCAGTATTTGGAGTTGGGTGTGTCGGTTGGTATAGAGTTGCGGAGTATGTTCGTGTCTATTTCGGAGGTGGTGAGGTACACTATGGCTTGTCCCAGTGCGGAGTCCTCACGACAAGTAACCATGACATTGTCCATGCCTATGGAGTGCAACCATGCTTCGACCTGCTCTATCTGTATCTTTATGCCACCCGAACAGATGGTGTTGTCGCGACGGCCGATGACTTGGAAGTGGTCCTTGTCGAGAAAGTGTACTATGTCGTTGGTGTATAGTGTCTGGGCGCATAGGGCTGGTGCATCGATGATGAGGCAACCATCCTGGTCCTGAGCGAGTGTGATGCCAGGCAGGGGAGAGTAGTAGTCCTCTGTGATGCGTCGCAGGGCTATGTGGCTGAGTGTTTCCGTCATGCCATAACTGCTCCACACGTTGATGGGTAGGGTGCGAAGTTCTTGCTCCAATTCTCGAGGTATGGCGCCTCCGCCGATGATGAGGTGCTTGATGTGGCACAACCTCTCTCGCTCCTTGGGTATCTGCAACGTGTTCCATACCTGCAGGGGTACCATGGCGGCAAGGTGAACGATACCTTCATCGAGTGCAGACAATGAGTCACAGGCAAGGGGATGACTCGATGGTTCCACGGAGAGCAGTTTCATATTGCGCTCCAGGGCACGCACCACCATCATCTTTCCGGCTATATAGTCCAGGGGCATACAGAGAAGGGCGGTGTCGGCAGAATGTAGTTCCAGGAAGTCGCACGTCATTCGTGCACTTGCGCGCATGCGTTCCTTTTCTATATATATGAGTTTGGGAGTGCCGGTACTGCCACTTGTGCGCACCTCCATAGTGGGCGAGGCATCGTTCCACTGGGCAAGGAATTTGTCAATGGTCATACTTCCTCCACCTTGGCGCGCCACATTTTGGAACCATGCAGTTCCATGTCCATCTCGATGTTGTCGGTATAGAGCAGTCCTGTGCCCAAGCCTTGGGGGAAGGTGATTCGGGGACCATACACGCGAGCTGCCAGCAGCGCCACATTGCGCAAGCCGATGTTGCTCTCCAGGGCACTTGTCATCCACGAACCTATACCGCGCTTGTTGGCCTCGCTAACCCACTCGATAGAACCTGTTATGCCACCGTGAAGGGTGGGCTTGATGACGATGTATTGCGGACGGATGGTGTCCAGGAGCAGACATTTTTCCTCGAAGGAGTTCACACCGATGAGTTCCTCGTCGAGAGCAATGGGCAAGTGTTTCTTTTCCTGTTCCTTTGCTTCGTCCTGCAGGCGGCACAGGTGTGCCATCTCCTTCCACTGATAAGGGGCAATGGGTTGCTCGATGGAGTGGAGGTCGTATTGTGCCAATTGCGCCATCTTTTGCTCTGCCTCCTGTGGAGTCCATGCACCGTTGGCATCGACACGAAGTTCCAGGGTGTCTTTGCTGAAGCGTGAGCGGATGGTTTGTATGAGCCTGAGTTCCTCGTCCCATTCTATGGCTCCAATCTTCAGTTTGATGCACTTGAAACCCTGACGAAGTTTCTGCTTGACCTGAGTCAGCATCTCGTCGTAAGTGTCCATCCACACCAGTCCGTTCATGGGAATGCCCACCTCGGAGTGTGCAAAGGGTGTGTCGTAGAGCAGAGGGTTCTGCTGATAGTCGTACATGGCAGACTCCAGAGCAAAGAGCAGGGCAGGGTAGGGACGGAGAGTCTCGGCATAGTTGTCGCTTGCCAGAGCCTGCTCTATGAGGCGTGCCACGTCCGACATGCGTGTGTATGCATCGCGGTCGGAACTGAGATCTGGCAATGGAGCACACTCGCCCAGGCCTATACGCTTGCCCTCATCATCGCGTATGGTGATGATGATGGCATCGTGGGTGAGATATTCGCCACGACTGGTGCGTGCCGGCTTTCGGAAATGCAGGGTGCGGTGTGAAAGGCTGATGTTCATGTTTTCTATTAACGGTGAGCGGATGAGAGGTGAGCGGGTGAGCGGATAAGTTTGCCTCTTTGCTCTTTTATCTTTGCTCTGTACTCTGTACTCTTAAGGAATATAAGTGTCGCCCCATTCGGGTTTGCGCTTTTCGAGGAAGGCTTTGCCGCCCTCTTGTGCCTCGTCGCAGAAGTAGTAGAGCATGGTGGCATCGCCAGCCAACTCCTGTATGCCAGCCTGACCATCGAGCTCGGCATTGAGACCACGCTTGATCATGCGCAGGGCTATGGGAGAGTGTTGCATCATCTGCTGGCACCATTCGATGGTGGTGTCTTCGAGTTGGGAGTGAGGCACAACCTTGTTGACCAGTCCCATCTCCAGAGCCTCCTGGGCGGAGTATAGTTTGCAGAGGAACCATATCTCGCGAGCCTTCTTCTGTCCCACGACGCGAGCCAGATAGCTGGAACCGAAGCCTGCATCGAAACTGCCCACCTTGGGACCTGTCTGTCCGAACTTGGCATTGTCGGCAGCTATGCTGAGGTCGCAAACCACATGCAGCACATGTCCGCCACCCACGGCAAAACCATTTACCATAGCAACCACGGGTTTGGGTATGGAACGTATCTGCTTCTGAACATCAAGAACAGAGAGATGGGGCACGCCATCCTCGCCGATGTATCCACCACGACCCTTTACATTCATGTCGCCACCGGCACAGAAGGCATTGGTGCGCATCCATTCCTCTTCGCTCTGTCCTTCCTTGCGAGGAGAGTCGGCACCGGTGAGGATAACAACGCGGACGCTGCTGGATTCACGACAATAGCGCATGGCATCGCTCAGTTCCCATGTGGTGAGGGGAGTGAAGGCGTTGCGTACATGTGGGCGGTTTATGGTAATGCGAGCAATGCCCTGCCATTCGTGCAGGAGTATCTCGCGGTATTGTTTAACTTCTTTCCAGTCTCTCATAACTTTATCTCTAGTATAGTAATTTCTTCCGAACTGATGAACTCTTGTAGATTCTCCTCTCCTTCGAGGTATTTGATATTGTGGAGCATGGCAACATGGCGGGCACTGAGGTTGTGCTCCCCCATAATGGCCTGCCTGCTGGTTTCGGGTTCTTGTGGTACGGGCAGGGTGTTGAAGATACCTCCGCGCCCATCGTTGAAGACTAGGATGTGCAGGTTCTGGGGAAGTGGCGATGCCCAAAATGCATTCTGGTCGTAGAAGAAGGACAGGTCGCCCACCACGGCAAACACCTTTTGGTATTGGGGTGCGGCCATGGCAATTCCCACGGTTGTGGATAGCGAACCT
>JAFYMW010000080.1 GCA_017548165.1 Bacteroidaceae bacterium | reverse complement strand
TGTGGGAGTCAGACTACACGAGATAAGTTGGGTAGTCAAAAGGGAAAGAGACCAGACCACCAGCTAAGGTCCCCAAGAAGAGTCAAAGTCTTTGAAATCTGCTTCTCTCCAAGCATGGTTTTCATCACACCCTCACTATCCTTTACAGCCTTACCTGCTTCAATAGTCTTTTTAATTGTTATACGGATTTCTCCATCAACCAAACAAGCAGAAAGACGCAAAACCAAAGGTTCTGACAAAGCTAGAGGATCATCAACAACTATATAACCATCACGATCTGCCTCCAACATACAGAAACCATCAGCACCAGTTGTAGCATGTCCTGTATTTTTCTTTGGTGAGCCAACTTCTACTTGATACGAATTCTTATAGTTGGCCACAGAATTCTTAGCTAACTTTTCTGTAACAAACGAATAAATTTCGACATTTGACGCTACTGCCCCATCGGAATACTTGACATACACATTAAACATCTGTGCATTGATATCCAATGATGCCAACAGGACAACCATCAAAAACAACAAATACCTCTTCATTATCTAATTTCCTTGTTTTTTACTTGAACTACATGTTATACATGAATTGTGCGTATATAAAACACTTATTCGTGCGCAAAGATACAACAATTATATTGAATAAAGGTTAAAAAATACAGATTATTTATGTTAAATAACATATTTTCGACAAAAACATATCTAAACAAAGGTATTATGAGGCAAGAAATAAGAAATAACAGACAAAAACAACTATAAGATGAAAAATAAAACTGATTAGCATCACAAACAAGCAAAAAAATAGAAGCCAAATGTATAAAAATAATAATAGCTTTTATCTGCAACAAAAAGACAAGCGTCTATAAGCCACATTGCACATAAAGAAACCTGATACGCCAGAATATTTGTCCGTATTTTTCTACCTCTAGATACTACATAAAGAACCGCCAAAAACATAGGAATTAGAGGAACAAACTGCATATATTCAAAAGCCCTATCAAATTTCACTTTTTACTAGTAATCAGCAGTTTACACATACCAACCTTTCGGTCAACACAACTAAAATACACCACATAAATCATGCTATCACTATGTCAGGATCAACACGTCATAAGAGCACAACTTAAACGACACTATGACTAAGCCGATTCGACACTATGTCTAGGCTTAGACGATACTAGGAATTTTTAAGGTCAATGGTAGCTTAGCTAAACGTAAGAATAATTCAAGACAAGCAAAAAAAGAAGGACACTTGCAGAAGCAAGCATCCTTCTAAAAACATACTTATAACTTAAAACACCATTACTGATGCTGGTCACGCAAGAGGTCGTTGACGGTCTTAACGGGATTAAATGTAGAGAGAGGAACTTCCACCATGAGGGTGTTCCAATTACTCATAGCACCATTCCACAAGCCTGGCAACTCAAGGGCTTTGAGCTCACGACCAGACTTACTCTTGTAGGAGATAAAGCCTGTTGCTGGGTCAACAAAGTTGGGCAAGTCAAACTTGTCGCCCTTATAGTCACGAATGCCACAAACAAGGTCTACTGGATTGAAGTGTGTGCCTTCTGTGAACATGCGCATATACTCTGGGTTGTTGGTATCAATCTGACTGCTTTCGAGAATCTGCATAGATACACTACCATCGGGGTTGTAAGCAAGGAAAGGACCGCCACCAGGCTCGCCAACATTCTTCACCACACCACACACGCGGATGGGACGATTGAGTTTCTCACGCAGATAGCATACCAATTCTGCATCCTCCATATCCTTGATGTCTGCACGGTCGGTACACAAGGTGTGGCGTACAAAACGAATCATGTTTTCAATGTCATCGTGGTTATAATCTCCACTATCCAAGAGTCTCAGATATGCAAATGTCTGCAATTGTGCATCTACGAGAATACCTGCCAAAACCTGCTTCCACTGAGTGGTGTCGTCTTTGATACGATCAGGAACAACATTATCGATATTCTTAACGAAAACTACATCGCTATCAAGATCATTGAGATTTTGAATCAAAGCACCATGACCACCAGGACGGAACAACAACTTGCCATCATCTGTACGGAAAGGAGTGTTGTCCATATTAGCAGCAACAGTATCTGTACTTGGCTTCTGCTCGCTGAAGCTTACATGATACTTGATTCCATACTGTTTCTCGTATTCAGGCAATTTCTCTTCCACCAATGCTTCAAAGAGTTCGCGATGCTCTGTGCTGACAGTAAAATGCACATCTGCCTCGCCCTGGCTGCTAGCATACAAAGCAGCCTCAACGAGATGCTCCTCGAGTGGAGTGCGTGCACAATCCTCATAAGAATGGAACTGAAGCAATCCCTTGGGCAACTGACCATAGTTCAAGCCATCGGCATCGAGCATAGCAGCTGCTACAGCCTTATAGTTACCCTCTTCCATCAGTGCCTTGATGCCCTTGCCTTCGAGAACATTGCATGCATCGTCCAAAGCTTGATAGAATGCAAACTTCTCTATATCATCAAAGAATTTCTTCTCAAAGTCGGTGGTTGGCACATCGTATTCTGCATCTACAAACTCAAAGACAGCCTTAAACATACGACTAGCAGCACCAGAGGCGGGAACAAACTTGGTGATACGATGGCCTTCGGTTTTATATCTTGACCACACGTTCACATAGCGCTCTTGTTCTTCCTCAGAAGGTACTATGATACCATTAGCAGTACTTGCTGCTGCCTGTAGACGGAGGAAGGGAAATCCCTTCTCAAAACTCTTCAACTGTGCCTGAAGTTGCTCCTCGGTAATGCCTTTTTGGGCAATTTGATTAAGTTCTAGCTCTGTTAACATACTATTAGTTTTATGGTTTTTCACGCAAATATACACATTATTTATAATATATAGAGGTTTTTACTATTTTTTTTATAATTTTGTACGCGAAATAAATTATAGTTATGCTGAATTTATGTAAAGAGTTTGGGTTAGACCCCATCGACATATGCCAACAAGCCTCCGCTATCCTGAAAGAAGAGAGCGGAGAAACAGAAAATATATACGAACAGCTTGCTGACGAAGGTAGCGAGTTATCCGTAGCGGCTCAAAAAGTGGAAACACTGAAAGAGAAGACCGCAAATGTAGAGAACGAAAATCTGCGCGCACTGATAATGTCGGAAATTGCCGACATGAAGGTGATAATAACCTTCATTGCTATACATGTAGCATTGATGAGAAACATAAAAAACTCTGACAACGAACAGCTTAGGTTAGAAGAAAGCAAGGAAGCAGGAGTTCTATGGGCACAGATTGCGCATCAGCTAGGTCTCTACAAACTGAAATCGGAATTGGAAGACTTGACACTGAAGTATAGTGAACGTGAGGCATATTATCATATCAAGGAGAAACTTAATGAAACAAAGAAGTCGAGAGACCAATATGTAACACGATTCATTACGCCTATAGAGAAGAAACTGCAGGATGCTGGTCTGAAATTCCATATGAAAGGCAGAACCAAGAGCATCCACAGTATATGGCAGAAGATGAAAAAACAACACGTGGGAGTGGATGGTGTGTACGATCTGTTTGCCATTAGAATTATCCTGGACTCTGCTCGTGAGAAAGAGAAGCAGGACTGCTGGCAGGTTTTCTCTATCATAACAGACATGTACCAGTCAAATCCCAAGAGAATGCGCGACTGGTTGTCCGTGCCAAAAGACAATGGATATGAGTCGCTGCACATAACAGTTCTGGGGCCGGAAGAGAAGTGGGTGGAGGTGCAGATACGCACGGAGCGCATGGACGACATCGCCGAACATGGTTTGGCCGCACACTGGAGATACAAAGGAGTGAAAGAGGCCAAGGAAGATGGCATCTTCGTATTCACTCCAAAAGGTGACCTTTTCAAACTCCAAGCTGGTTCTACGGTTTTGGACTTTGCATATCACATACATACCGGATTGGGCAATCGTTGTACTGGTGGTCGCATAGGAGGAAAGCAGGTTGCTATAAAACATGTGCTACATAGTGGTGACCAGGTGGATATTATAACCAATTCCAACCAGACTCCCAAGCAAGACTGGCTAAACATCGTTACCTCAACGAGGGCAAAAGCCAAAATACGTCAAAGTCTGAAGGAGATGCAGTTCCGCCAGGCATTGATGGCCAAAGAGGTGTTGGAGCGCAAGATGAAAAACCGTAAGTTGGACTTTGACGAACCAACACTGATGCATACCATCACTGGATTAGGTTACAAGATGGTGACCGATTTCTATGCTGCCCTGGCTGCCGAGGAATTGGATATAAACAATGTATTGGAAGACTATGCCAACCGACTAAATCCTTCGGAAACAAAGGTTGTGGCAGAGCATGTCAGTGCCAAAGACTTTGTCCTTACAGAACAAAACAGCACTGAGACAGAAAAGTACAAGGATGATGTACTTATTATCGACAGAACCCTGAAAGGCATTGATTTCCAAATGGCTAAATGTTGCCAGCCCGTGTATGGCGACGAGGTATTCGGATTTGTCACTAGTGGCGGCGGTATAAAGATACACCGCACGGACTGCCCAAATGCCAAGCAGATGAGAGAGAGATTTGGTTACCGCATTGTGAAGGCAGAATGGGCTGGCAAAGGTGGACAGCAATACCACATCACGCTGAAAGTAATCGGCAATGACGATATTGGTATTGTCAACAACATTACCAGCATCATCAGCAAAGAAGAGAAAATACAATTGAGAAGTATCAGCATCGACTCCAACGATGGTATCTTCTTTGGCACTCTGACGATAATGGTCGACGATACAGGACGTCTTCAACAGATAATGAAGAAGTTGAAAACTGTAAAGGGAGTGAAAAACGTAAGCAGACAATAAACAAATAAAATTATATAATGAAAAGACTACTCAATGCAGCAATGCTGCTGGCTATTGGCACAAGTGCCATGGCACAGAAAGACACCATCAGAGTGGAAAGTGTAATGGCAGCTGGTCCATTCGTAAAACATGACGTGTTGACAACAACAGAAAAGGATGGCAACGACAGGGCTTATAATCAGGAAGATATGCACTGGAATATGCCTATGAACATGGACATGTGGAAGGATAGTTTGGACAACAAGGTCAAGAAACTATGCGCCACAGACAGCACTGGATTCGTTATTAGCGAGAATGGCATATACCAACTGGGATTCACCGTTGACAACAATCGCTACCAGAAAATCAACTTCATAGTTAAGTCCAAGAGCAAGAATGCTCTCTATGTAGACGGACGCCAACAGGGCTTTGGTGCAACATTGATTGCCGGCCGACACGATTGTGTGCTCAAGGTTATGCACAATGGAGAGAAGGCTGATACAATTGAAATCAAAGTGGTAGCAGGTGTTGACACCTTGTGGACATCACATTTTTCAGGCATAAAGGTAAATGCTGATGAAAATAGAATCTATACTTTGAACGACCACATGACCGGTCAGCGTCTGTCAAGTGTAAGTATCTCTGCTAATGGCCGTTATGTACTTGAGAATAGTTATATCACCCGAACAGATGGCAAGAGAGAAGGAACAGCATATATCGTTGACCTTCAGACTGGTAACAAATACCAGCCTGTTAACTTCGTACAATGGGCTGCCAAGGGCGATAAGTACATCAGCCGCAGATATAACGAGAAACAGCATAGCATATATGAATACCGCGATGTCATCAGTGGCAAGACAGAGCATTTGTACACACACACCTTACATGAGGGTGTGAGATTCGCTGCTATGGATACCAAGGTGATAATCAGCCAAAGCAATTCTGGTCCAAGAGAGATGCACGGTCAGGTAAAACAGATTCTTGAACCCAACGATCGTCTAGCAGGTTGGAGAGATCGTTCATATTTCTCTATCATTGACATTAAAACTGGAGAACGCCGACAAATTACTACTGGTATGTTGAGCAGTGGTGGTACCGTAAGCAATGACGGTAAGTTGGTGTATATCAGCATATCTGACGACGATGCCAAGGAGCGTCCATTCAGCTTCACTACAGGACTATTGCTGAACCTTGAGACAAACAAGGTTGACACTCTGTTCCAAAGAGATGGTTTCATCCGTGGTGCCAAGTTCTCGCCCGACGGCAAGAAACTTCTCTTTACCGGCACACCAGAGGCTTTTGGTGGTATTGGAAACATTTGTCCTCAGGGCATGATTCCAAACAACTATGAGTATGAATTGTATCTAATGGACATTGACACCAAGAAGATAGAACCTCTGACACACAACTTCAACCCCAACATCACCAGTGCCGAATGGTCGCTGGCAGACAATCACATCTATGCCGTGTGCGAGAACAAAGACCTCGTAAGCATCTATCGTATTGATATGACAGAAAAGAAGGGTGTGAGAAATGGCCAGTGGGAAATGATGACACTCAATGAACCATACATAAACTACATGAGTTTGGCTAAGGAGAAACCCATGATGGTGTATAGCGGTTTGAGTGGCGAGACAACAGATCATAGTTGGGTTCTTGACATCAAGAAGAACAAGCACACATCGCTAACTGACTTGAATCCAACAAGATTGGATGGCATAGCCATGGGCACATGCAAGGATTGGACATACAAGACAGAACGTGGCGACAGCATAACTGGATGCTACTATCTGCCTCCTTATTTTGATGAAACAAAGAAATATCCCATGCTGGTGTACTATTATGGTGGCGTAAGCCCCGTTGGTCGTGTTTTGGAAAGTCCTTACAACTATCAAGCATGGGCAGCAATGGGCTATGTTGTGTATGTTCTACAGCCCAGTGGTTGTACTGGTTTCGGTCAGGAGTTTGCTGCACGCCATTCAAATGCATGGGGTGACTATAGCGCTGATGATATCATCAATGGTACAAAGCAGTTTATCAAGGAGCATCCTTTTGTAAACGCGGAAAAGATAGGTTGTATGGGTGCATCATATGGTGGTTTCATGACGCAATATCTGCAAACTCGCACTGATATCTTTGCTGCCGCCATGTCGCATGCTGGTATCTCAAGCATTGCAAGCTACTGGGGCGAAGGTAACTGGGGCTATACCTATAGTGCAGCTGCCTCTCCATATTCTTATCCCTGGAACAATAGCAAACTATATACCGAGCATGCTCCACTATTTAACGCACATAAAATCAATACACCAATATTGTTTATGCATGGAACTGTGGACAACAATGTTCCACTTGGCGAATCTATTCAAATGTTCAATGCTCTGAAAATACTTGGCAAAGAAACAGCTTTCATCACAGTGGATGGAGAAAACCACTATATTGCCGAGCATAACAAGCGTATACGCTGGCATGACAGCATCATGGCTTGGTTCCAAAAGTGGTTGCAGGACGATCCTACATGGTGGAATGACATGTATCCTAAGAAGAATCTATGATTTACCCCAAGAACTACGAAAATAAAATAGGGTTTAACGATATTAAAGCCTTGCTCGCTGGGTTTTGCCAAAGCGAGCTTGGCAAAGAACGTGTTGACCAACTGCAGATGCTTACAGAAGCGGGAGTAATACGTCAAAAACAACAAGAAACCCAAGAACTAAAGAAAATATTGGACGAGGTTGCAGATTTGCCAGAAATGGCATTCTACGACCTCCGACCTGCCATACAAAGGATACGCCTGGAAGGTACACACATTGAGGAAGAGGATTTGAGTAAACTAAAGAAATCCTTGGATACATTGCATTCCTGGCTAAAGATAATACGAGTAAATACTGAAGGTACTGACGAACAGGTCTACCCTGCTCTATATCAACTGTCATTGGGAGTTTTCACCTTTATCGCCGTAGCTGCGGCGATAGACAAGACATTGGACAGATACGGTAAAATCCGAGATGAAGCAAGCCCAGAACTTGCACGTATCAGACGAGAACTGAGGGCTTCTGAGGGAAGTGTCAACCGTACTCTACATGGCATATTGAAAACTGTCAAGGATGAAGGATTGGTAGCTCAAGATGTAACACCAACATTCCGCGAGGGAAGATTGGTGATACCCGTAAGTCCTACATTGAAAAAACGTCTGCGTGGCATAGTGCATGACGAAAGTGCTACGGGCAAGACTGTATTCATTGAACCGCAAGAAGTTGTTGAAGCCAACAACCGAATCAGAGAACTTGAAGCTGAAGAGAAGAGAGAGATTATACAAATTCTCAAGCATATAACCATGCTGATTCGCCCAAACACGAAAGAATTGCTACGTGCATTCTCGTTTTTGGCTGATTTGGAATTTGTAAAGGCAAAAGTGAGCTTTGCCACTCACATAGGTGGAATTTGCCCGAATATACTCCCCTACCCTATTATAGATTGGACATTGGCAGAACACCCTCTGCTGAAACTTTCATTGAAAAAACAAGGGAAAGAAATTGTCCCTCTAGAAATCAAGTTGGATCGCAAACAACACATTCTCATTATCTCTGGACCTAATGCAGGTGGAAAAAGTGTGTGTTTGAAAACTGTTGGACTGATACAATACATGCTCCAGTGTGGTCTTCCTGTCCCTGTGGGAGAGTGCAGCAAAATGGGCATTTTCAACAATCTAGCCATAGACATCGGCGATGAGCAAAGTATTGAAGACGACTTGTCTACTTACTCTAGCCATCTTCTCAATATGAAGAATATGATGAAATTGGCAGACTCGTCTACTTTGTTGCTAATAGATGAGTTTGGTGGTGGTACAGAACCCACCATTGGCGGTGCCATGGCAGAGGCAATACTGATGCGCTATACACAATGTGGCGCATTTGGTGTGATAACCACACACTACCAGAACCTCAAACACTTTGCTGATGCCAACAAGGGAGTTGTAAATGGTGCCATGCTATATGACAGACATCAAATGCAGGCCTTGTTCCAATTGCAGATAGGTAATCCTGGCAGTTCGTTTGCTATAGAAATAGCACGCAAGATTGGTATCCCTGAAGAGGTAATTGCCGATGCAACGAACATAGTAGGCAAAGATTATGTTAATGCAGACAAATATCTGCTTGACATCGTACGCGACAAACGCTATTGGGAAGGAAAACGACAGACCATACACTCGCAAGAAAAGCAGATGGAGCAGACCTTGCAGAGATATGAACGGGAAATAGAAGAACTGAAGCATAAACGTAGGGAAATAATACAAGGTGCACGTCAACAAGCAGAGGAAATAATACAGAACTCTAATGCCGTTGTAGAAAATACCATACGTGAAATACGCGAAGCCCAAGCAGAAAAAGAACGAACAAGGGAGATACGCAATGAGTTGAACGAATTCCGCGAGCAATTGGATAACGCCACTCGCTCGGAACACGACGAACTGATTGAGCGCAAAATGCGACAGATTATGGAGCGTAAAAAGCGCCAGGAAGACAAAAGACGTGAGAAGGCAGAAAAAGATATTCAAGACGCACAGCGTCCGGCCTTGGGTTCTCTTTTGACTGCTCTCGGTGCAAAAAGCCAAAGTCAGAATGGCCTAAGCATCGGAATGTCTGTTAAAATTATTGGTACTACTGCTGTTGGAACTGTAGAGAAAATTGACGGAAAGAGAATCACCGTACAATTCGGTATGGTGAGAAGTGTTATAGACTCAAAAAAACTAGTTCCTTCTAAGGCAGAAAAGAAAGAGGAAAAACAATCTTTCCAGATTGCTACATATATGAGTAAAGATACACAAGACAAAATACGAGACACGCATCTAAACTTCCATCCCGAGATAGACATCAGAGGTATGCGTGGGGATGAGGCTTTGGATACCATTACTCACTATATGGACGATGCTATTCTTGTGGGTGCATCAAGAATAAGAATCTTACATGGCACAGGAAATGGAATTTTGCGACAACTGATAAGGCAATACTTAAGAACAGTACCACAAGTAACCTCTGCAAGAGACGAAGATGTGCGTTTCGGAGGTGCTGGAATTACTGTTGTACAAATTAAATAGCCTAACCACAAGTATTTCTCCAACAAAAAGAATCACCAAAGTATAGGGACAACCTTAATATTCCTTATACTTTGGTGATTTTTATTCCCCTTATAGAAGACTTAGAATGGCAAACCAACGGCAAAATGCAAAGCAAAGTCTCTTTTAAAGTTAGGATTAATTATAGGATAATGTTGCTTTGCATCTTTAAAAGCTGGATTAATGGCCTTCATGCCAGCATCAAGACGCAACAGAAAATAACTTAGATTCAACCTTAAACCCAATCCATAAGCCACAGCTATCTGCTCCCAACATGTGTCCCATCTGAACTGACCTCCAGGTTGATCTTTGTAGTCACGAAGCGTCCATATATTACCAGCATCTACAAATACTGCCCCATCGAATTTCCAAAACAAATGAGTGCGAAACTCCACGCTCATATCTAATTTGACATCACCTGTCTGGTTGATAAAGTCAATATTTCCATCATTGCCTATGAAAGAACCAGGACCTAAACTACGAACACTCCAACCACGGACACTATTGGCTCCTCCACCGAAATATCTCTTTTCGTATGGCAAAACATCACTATTACCATAAGGATATGCAACGCCCAATGCAAAACGCATGGCTAGACTACTACGATTAGAGAGCCTAAAACTTTTACTGACATCAAAATCAAACTTTGCGTATTGGGCATACTCTATATTAAATAATGTACGATTGCCATCCTCATTAATCTTAGTATTAAAAAGATTACACAAACCATGTACCAAGTTTCCAGAAGTTTCCATTGCAATTCTAAATGTATAGGCGTTCTTGCCATATACACCCATAGGTGAGGTGACACCTATGCTTGAATACTGATACTGGTAGCCCAATCTAACAATAAAGAGGTTCTTGTAATTATAGGCAATGATAGCATTGCGACTCTCAGGATTCTTGATATATGTATCGTAAAACGTATCGCTAATCCAAGGCATAAAGACATAGTTGATATCAAGAAGATCAAACCTATGCACATGTTTGGAATCTAGACTATTCCATCGATATCTCCAAGAAGAGGTAAGGACACGTCTATGAAACTCAGGACGATCCTGACTTGCAAATGCTATGTTAAATTCCGTATTGGCTCTACTCTTGCGCTGAGCTTCTCGCGAAATAAAAGGAAAAAGAAAAGTGGGAAATTGCAATCCTGCATCTATTCCATATTCAAAATAGTTTTGATCGGCATAGCCCTTAAGTCCACGGATAGCTTCAAAAGCTGTACGGAATTTAAGAGAAAAGACTTCTGAACCATGGAATACATTCCTATTCTGATAAGAAAAATTTGCTGCTGCACCTAAATCTCCTGCTGTATTGGTACCATCAAGTCCTAATTGGACACTATTCAATCGGGCTGGAGTAAGAACGATCTGAACACCAAGAAGAGAAGTATCTACAGGATTGGGTTCCAACAAAATATTAGTTGCAGCAATTGCACTTAACTGATTCAAACGACCATAAGTAGAACTTACTTTGGACTCACTAAATATCTCTCCAGGAATTAAATTATTGGCATTGCGCAACACACTATTTCTTAACCAAATTGGTGACTCATTACTTCTGTCGTAACTAAAGGCAACCTCACCAATTCTATACTTTTGATGGGGACGATACTTATAATCTGTTGCAGAAATATAATTGGATACTATCATCTTAAGGCGCACACGTTCAGATCCTTCTATTGTATCTGCTGTAAAACGTATGAAATCGCGATTAAAATTAAAGTAACCGTTATCCGTCAAATAATCAGTAATGCGTGAACGCTCTTGATTAAGAACGTTGGCATCAAAAGGCATACCTGGTTTAAGAATGGATGCATCACTTATTTTAGCTATTTCACCAGCCAAAGCAGTATCCTGCACATTAACGTCTATAGCTTCTACCATATAACGTCTACCAGGATGCAATTTATAATTAACTCTTACTTTATGACCAACATATTTTTCCTCTACAGAAACATTTGCATGAAGATAACCTAGATTGAACAAAGCACCTTGAATTCTCTGTTTACTTCGTTCGGACAACAACGAGTCATAAACGACAGGTGCCTCACCCATCTTACGTACAAAACGACTAAAAAAATTATCGCTTTGCGGATTGGACATTAGATAAATACCTAACGGCAACTTCACCATTGATACCCATCGGCTATTGGGCTGCTGACGTAAATATCCAGTAAATAGAGAGGTATTTATTTTTGTGGTATCACTAACAATACTCACTCTATCCAATAGGTATTCGTTCTCCGAGAGATATTTCTTACTACTACACGAATGAAGTAGCAGAAGGACTCCCAACAAGAAGCCCAACTGCCTTATGAATGCGTATAATCCTTTACTTGCGATAACTTATAGTAATTAGAATTATTCCTCTCCTTCGTCTATAGATAAGCCAGCATACTCGTCGTCGTCCTGGTCATCTCTGCTCTTGACACCTTCTGAAAAGTTGCTATAGTACATCTCGTCCATCTGATCCTCGTCGGGAGAATTGTCCAAATCGTCGTCATCATTGGTCTGCTCGGGATCCTCTGGCAAGTCCTCATCGTCTTCGTCAAAAAACTTATTTGTCGACTTACGCAAGTTACCTTCCTCGTCATACTTGTCTTCTGTAGCACGAATCTTGGTGATGGGTTCTTTCTTCTTTGCAAAAATAGCCTCTACCCATGTACCCTTTGCAATCTCAAGCACTTCAAAGCCTTGTGCTAATTTTCTCTCCAAAGTACCACCAGGAGCATGGATACGACTTGCTGGCAATGTAGTGGTGCTGATATCGAAAGCGCTCAAAATAATATCCTTCATGCTGAGAGCTATACTGTCCCAACCACCACCAAAATTACGATCAATAAGTTCCAGCAATGTTGAAACACTAACATAACGAATATTCTCGTAACTCAAATCAGAAAGACGTGTGATATACTTCTTACGAATAGCCACCCAACCTTTCTTTTCGTTACAATGCATGAAGGTTTCCCATTCACCATTCTCATACTTGCTCTGCTCACGTGGATCGGCAGGATTATAGTGAACTACATCAAAACTGAGACGAATGATATTCAACAACTTGTCCTCACTTGATGCAAAACTTCCCTCTTCTTTCTCTGCATCCCAAGCCTTCTTAATATCCTGCTCGGTGAGATTCCACACATTAGAAGTATTCAAATCAAGGATACTCTCTATTGCTGTTACTTGTTTCATGTCTTATATGTTTTTTCTATAAACTTTGTTGTTATGCTTTTACCGAATATATAAATTTGTCGATAGTTGTTCTATACGAATTTAAAAATTCCACCTTATATTTTTACGACATTTGAGTGTAATCCTTAGCCAAGCCGCCTTCGCTGGTTTCCTTGTAAAGACTTGGCAGGTCGTGACCTGTCTGCTTCATCACTTCCACAACCTTATCGAAAGATACGCGATGAACACCATCAGTAAAACTACTATATATATTAGCATCCAGAGCACGAGCGGCAGCATAGGCATTTCGCTCAATACAAGGAATCTGAACCAAACCACATACTGGGTCACATGTCATTCCAAGGTGGTGCTCAAGTCCCATCTCTGCTGCATATTCTATTTGGGCAGGGGAACCGCCAAAAAGCTGGTTAGCTGCTGCGGATGCCATGGCACATGCTACTCCGACTTCACCCTGACAACCAACCTCTGCACCAGATATAGAAGCATTGGTCTTTACCACATTGCCGAAAAGAGCTGCTGTAGCAAGAGCCTTGAGGATACGTTGCTCTGAGAAATCCCTACTCTTCCACAGATGATACAATACACCAGGTACTACACCACATGAACCACACGTCGGGGCTGTCACAATCTTTCCACCAGAAGCATTCTCCTCGCTAACAGCTAGGGCATAGGAAAAGACTAGACCACGAGTTCTAAGGTTGTCCTTATATCCCATAGCTTTGACGTGATAGGAATAGGCCTTGCGACGAAGATTCAATGGACCTGGCAATACGCCTTCAGCATCAAGACCTCGTTCAACAGCATCGCGCATTGTGTGCCACACCTCACGCAGGTAGTCCCAAATCTCAGGACCTTCACATTCTTCGACATATTCCCAATAGCCCTTGCCTGACCATTCGCAATATTGAAGAATCTCGGTCATGGTATTCATCTCGTAAACCTCTGGCAGTTCTACACTATTTTCCCCCTCTTCTGCCAATGCACCACCACCAACACTATAGACAGTCCATGCATTGCCGAAATCGTGCGCTCCCTTATTGAAACACTCAAACTTCATGCCGTTAGGATGAAAAGGAAGAAAATCCTTAGACCAGATTATCTCTGTACGTTCGTCGTTCAAGACATCAAGAATGGCACGATCTGTCATATGTCCCTTACCAGTAGCAGAAAGGGAGCCATACAACGTCACACGAAAAGCCACTGCTTCTGGAAAGCGTTCCTTGTAAAGTTCGGCTGCCTTGCGTGGTCCCATGGTGTGACTACTAGAGGGACCTATGCCTATTCTGTATAGTTCGCGTATGGTTTTCATTAGTAATTAGTATATATGGTATGATATTTAAGTCCTCCTGCAACCTTTCCTGAATTTGCACTACCACCATTATATGTATGGAAAGTAGTAAGATCGGTGTATATATGCCCCAAGTATGGATCCTCGTGCGATGTCTGATCGCTATCGTCTACATCTGAGTTCTGGTTACCAAAGGTCTTGAACGAGAATTGACATGCAGCTTCCACTTTGTACGACACATATGGTTTGTCCGTATCAGGAAGGGTAAATGTGGCATATGGGTCTTCCCAAGCATCATATGAAGCATTTTCCAACTGTATAGCAGATTTATCCAAATCTGTTACTATAGATGTTCCGTCCTCGAAAAATGTAGTTGTACGAACATAAATGGTACCATACATCTTTCCTACATAAACTCCAGGATTCTTTCTTATGGCATACACCTTAATCTGAGCACCAGGATACAACGCCCCACGCTCTTGTTGAATGGTATCGCCATTCTCTGTTGCCTGCTTGACCCTATAATTGAAACCCTTCCAACTAGGAGGAACAACAGTTGGACCATCATTGTTTTGCAAACAAGAAGAAAATGCCAATACAAACATTGTTGCAAGGAGAATGATAAATTTATTCTTCATGGTATAAGTTATTATATTTCGATTAGTAAATAAAGTTATCTACATAGGGATCAACCTCGTTGTTTATAAACGCCTTCAATTCTTGGTTTAGACGCTGAACAGGAAGTCCCATAACATTATAGAAGGAACCATTGATGCTTGTTACACCAACATATCCTATCCATTCCTGAATACCATAAGCACCAGCCTTGTCAAAGGGTGCATAATGGTCTACATAATGCTTAATTTGTTCCTTAGTTAGTTCTGCAAAGGTTACCTCTGTAACACAAGAGAATGTGCGTGTACGCTCAAGAGTACGCAAAGTGACACCTGTTATAACCTGATGTGTCGTGCCAGAAAGTTTGCGCAACATAGAAGCAGCTTCCTTGGCATTGGCTGGTTTGCCAAGAACTTCTCCTTCGAGATACACAATAGTGTCTGCCGCAATAAGCAGTTCGTCCTCTCCAAGAGCATAGGCCGCTGCCTTATGACTGGAAATGTGCTCGGGAATACCTGTCATGGTGAGTCCCTGAGGATAGGTTTCGTCGATGCCCTGCAAGGTGCGCACTTCAAAGTCCGTCTCAATAGCTGCAAGCAATTCCTTGCGTCGGGGCGAATTGGATGCGAGAATAATCTTCATCTTCTTACTTAATTAAACTAATATATGTACCTAAATTTATTTATCTTTTAAGCAACAGGCTTCACCACATGCTTTATTCACAATCTGTTCATAGTGCATTACCCTACCATTTGAAGGCAGCATCTGTGCTCATCCACCTACCTTGGGCTTTGAGAACCTGTTCAATGACATCTCTGCCACATCCCATGCCTCCAGCGTAATGGCTTATATAGAGCGAGATGCTCTGAATCTCTGGCGCTGCATCCTTGGGACAACATGGACATCCGCTACGGCGCATCACTTCATAGTCGGGAATGTCGTCTCCCATGTACAACACATTTTCGTCCTTAATACCATATTTTTGCAGAAGTTGTTCATAGACTTCGGTCTTGACACTACTTGCAAGATATATGTCCTGACATCCTAATATTTCGAATCGGCGGCGAACTGCCTCGGAATTTCCTCCGGTAATAATCGCTATTGGAAGTCCCAAGCGTAGGGCCAGGTTGATAGCATATCCATCCTTGACATTGGCGGTACGAACTGGTTGTCCGTTCTCGTCAACATGGATGGTGGAAGAACTGAGAACACCATCCACATCAAAGGCTAAGAGCTTTATCTTTCTTAAGTCGTAATTAATCATAATGTGAAAGATGTTACAGAGTTTCTTCCTTGTGATGCGTGGCACGAATAGATTCGCTCAGCATCTGGTATATATGGCGGCGCCTTGTATCGCCGAGTATTTCTGTATGTCCCTGCATCACTGTTTCGTCCCACCTTAAAGCTGGCCCTGTCTGAGCTTCGTGTGGAGTGAGGGTTTGAATCTTGGAAATAGTTTCCTGAATGAGAGGGAAGAGAATTTGGAATGGAATAGCATGCTCTGCCAATACATCATGAGATATTTCGAAGAGATGATTGACAAAATTGCAAGAAAAAACAGCTGCCAAATGTAGAACCTTCCTTTGCTCACCATTCATTGGCATGTAAATGTCGGAGATAGTGGAGGCCAACTGGGTCAAAACAGGCAAGTCTTCCGACAATGAAGTTTCAAGGAAGAGTGGCACTTGACGAAAATCCACTTCTCTGTCCATAGAGAATGTCTGCATAGGATAGAGAACGCCTCGTCTAGTTGCTGGTATTGCATCAATGGAAATACTGCCTGATGTGTGGAGAACAAGTGATGAAGAATGTGCAAACTCTGACGCAACGACAGAAATAGCATCGTCTTTTATTGCAATGATAACAACCTCCACATCAGTTGGTACAGGACAGATGCGAGTTTTTCCACCACACATAGTCACCTCGTGCCCTGCCATAAGCAGTGCTTGAGACATGTGGGTTGCAACCCTACCCTTACCTATCAACGCTATCTTCATTGTTATGATTTACCAACGATACATTCTATCACCTTAGACAACACATTCCTTCGACTCAAACAATACGTCTTCTATGCTTCGACAATACATTGTCTGCATCCACAGGAAACAGCATCATTTTTCCTATAGGCGTATCACTTTTTCGTTCTTCAAAGTAGCAATCTTCTCTAAATTCTGTTCCTTACGTTCCATACCCTTGTGGCCCAATGCTATAAGACACACAACACGCTTGGACTCTGGCAAAGACAATATATTGCGAACTACCTCTTCGCTATCCTTTCCATCAGCATCGCGCCTTTCTCTTATCTGCACCCAGCATGCTCCCAAACCAAGATCTTCGGCCTGATATAGTATGGACATAGCTGCCGTAGAAGCATCCTCTATCCACACATCGCTAATCTCTGGTTCTGCTAGTACAACGATAGCACAAGCGGCCTCAGCAACAAACTGACTACCCATTGCCTTTGATTGAGAAAGAGCAAGCAATATCTGGGGATTCTCTACAACACAAAAAGAATAGCTGTGCAAACCCTTACTTGTTGGTGCCATCAAGGCTGCGTCAAGAAGAAGTTGTATCTGTTCCTCAGCAATCTTCTCGGCGGTGAATTTTCGGTGCGAGCGGCGTTTTTTTGCCAATTCAGAAAATCGTTCCATTCTTTATTCTTATATTTGCGCGACAAAGTTACAAAAAATATGCCATAGTCATACAAGAAACATGGCTATTTTTGCGTTATATGAATATGAAACGAATTCTATTAAACATATTACTACTGATATTTCCATTTATCTTACACGCTGCCGACTCTACAAGAGTAGAGCTAAAAGGTCGTGTAATTGATGAGAAAAACGAACCTGTGAGCTTCTGTCTAATCAAAGTTGAAGGACAAACAGCTGGCGCCACAGCCGACATCGACGGAAGATATAAACTATCTTTTAATTCTGCCGATTCTGTGGTGATTACATATAGGATGCTTGGGTATAAAAGTCGTAAGAAAGTCTTAAAAAAACCACAAGGCTCACTGACACTGAACATTGTAATGAACAATAGTTCTGTGGATATGGGCGAGGTAGAGATAAAGGAACTACGACTCCAGATGGGACAGACACAAGAACTGAATACCAAGGAGTTAAAACGAATAGCAAGTACCACTGGAAATGCCGTAGAGGATCTTGTTTCCACACAAGCCGGAGTGTCGCAACACAATGAACTGTCCTCGCAATACAATGTGAGAGGTGGGTCGTTTGATGAGAACAGTGTTTACATCAATGGTGGCGAGGTGTATCGCCCGCTATTGATTCGTAGCGGAGAACAAGAGGGACTCTCCGTAATCAACCCATTTATGGTAAATAATATTCGTTTCAGTTCTGGTGGATTTGAAGCGAAATATACTGACAAAATGTCGTCAGTTCTGGATATCGAATACAAGAAGCCTACCAAATGGGAAGGGGACCTTTCCGCCTCGCTTTTGGGAGCATCAGCATATATGGGTTGGGGCAACAAGAAAATATCCATTTCACATAGTTTACGCTACAAGACTAACTCCTACATGCTGGGTGCTTTGGAAACCGATGCAGAGTATTCACCCAACTTTGTTGACTACCAAGCATACATCTCATGGAATCCAGCAAAAGATTGGACAATAGATGCTATAGGCTACATCTCGCACAACAACTACAAATTCACTCCTGCCACACGCGAAACGAGCTTTGGTACAATGGAAAATATCCATAACTTCAAAGTATATTTCGACGGCTGGGAGCAAGACCTTTTTCAGACCTTCTATGGCACAGCACGAATAAAAAAACAATTCTCTAAAAACAATTCTATTTCTTTGAACTACAGTGCTTTTAGCAGTCGAGAAAAAGAAACATACGACATTCAAGGACAATACTGGTTGTCAAATACAAGCAGCGCCACCGAATTGGCCGTAGGCACCTATATGGAGCATGCACGAAACACACTTAACAGCAACCAGCATAGTCTGAAATTATCATACGAGCAACGCTACAAAGGACACCACATAGAAACAGGTATTGGATACAGACACGAATACATCAACGAATATGCACGAGAGTGGGAATACCGTGATAGTTCGGGGTATTCCATGCCTCACAACCCAGAAACCCTTGAAGTAATATACAATCTAAGAAGCAAGAACAGTATCAGTTCAAATCACATGGAATTGTATGCTCAGGACACATGGCGTAAAGAGACAAAGAGTGGCATCTTCAGTCTCAATTATGGTCTTCGCCTATCATATTGGTCTTGGAACAATGAGTGGTTATGTTCACCACGTGCCAGTCTTACCTTTATACCCAAAAATCATAACAACATGACATTCCGTTTGGCTTCTGGACTATACTATCAAAGACCATTCTATAAAGAGCTAAGAGACACCACAACAATAGGAAGAACCACTATTGTAGAATTGAACAAAAACATACAATCACAACGTTCTGTACATATTATTGCTGGATATGAACTTCGCTTCAAATTAAGCAAACGCCCATTCCTATTTTCGACAGAATTATATTATAAAGGCCAAGATAGATTGAATCCATACACCATAGACAACACTAAACTTGTATACTATGGCAGGAATTGCGCTACAGGCAATGTCATGGGTATAGATCTAAAACTATATGGAGAATTTGTTCCAGGCACAGACTCTTGGCTTACCTTTTCCTTAATGCGTGCTCGCATGACCCTTAATGGCAAAAGCATCCCCCAGCCTACCGACCAAACATGGTCACTAAACATGTTCTTTACTGATTATTTTCCACATACTACACGATGGAAAATGAACCTAAAAGCTTGCTTTGCTGGTGGACTGCCCTTCGGTGCTCCCCATACAGGACTTGAAGAGCACGTTTACCGCAGCTCGGCATACAAACGAGTTGATGTTGGACTTAATTTTAGAGCACTCAACAATGAAGATAGACACTTGCACAACAACCCCATCCGAAACATATGGTTAGGTTTGGACTGCCTCAACATTTTCGGTTTCAATAATGTAAGTGGATATTATTGGGTAACAGATGTAAAGAATGACCAATACGCTGTACCCAACTATCTAACAGGCAGAATGGTGAATTTCCGAGTAAATATAGATTTTTAAGCACAAGCAATCACACATAGACTCCTTTTTTACCTATAACAGCATAAGATCTTAGCGTAGTTACTTCTTAGAATACTTTTTTATCAAACTATAAGCTTGATATAAACCCAGTTCACCTGCCTGTGATAAATCGGATAGCCCCTTTTCTACCTGATTGTTTAATATGTAAGCTATCGCACGATTAAAATATGGTTCGGGCATGGAGGAGTCCCTCGTTATCGCTTCAGTATAAGATGTTATTGCGGATGAATAATCCTTAAGCTTAACATAGGTGTTGCCCATATTATAGGATGCATAAGGAAAATCTGGGAAAGATTTTGCCACATACTTCCAATCCTGCAATGTCTCCATATAGCGAAGACGCAGTTCATCATCATTGATTGGCTGTGCTTCTACTTGAGCAGTACGGACTTGAGCACGAAGGAAATAATACAAAGGGTCAACTTCTGGTACAGAAACTATAACTGAATCAAGAACAGACATAGCTGATTCAAAATCACGGACTATATAATAATCCAGTACAAGTTGACAATTCTGCTCTAGGACAATATCGCTCGTTATTCTACCCTGGTGATAGGCAATCTGCAAACTATCAAGACTCAACTCTTCGCTACATAACATCAAAGTTTGTTCAAGTTTGTTCTGTTTCGAAAAATCCTCTACCAAACTGCTATAAGGAAGATAACGACGAGTGGGATGCGACTTGCGATAAAATCCTAAAGTATACATTGGCATACACTTGAGTTCACTTTGACGATTCTGAACACGTCCCCTAAACTCATCGGAATAGTTATCTATTGCGTTTTGCGACTCATCCACAACTAGTTTGTTATAATCCTCGATGTTTCGTTCGCTTTTTTTACGTGTTGTTTTCTGAACCTTATAAGTTCCTGTACGTACTTCCATCTGAGCTTTCAATACACGAAACTCATCGCGTTCTGCTCCATACACATCTCCTATTTTCCTAAGAATAGAGGCCCTCTGTCTATAACCAGCCCAGAATTGTGGATAAGATTCGATAACCGTACTAATATCACGTATAGCACCACGATAATCACCTGTTTGATCTAAAAGAATGGCTCTATTATAAAGTGCTATCATATTATCTGGTTCTAACGATAGAACAAAGTCAAAGTCTTCGATAGCCCTATTATCATCACCAACCTGTGCACGCAACAAACCACGATTGTAATGTGCCACATAATTATTCTTGTCAATCTCTATCGCCTGATCGTAATCCGACATTGCTCCCTTGATATTGTTCTGTTGAAAACGAGTTAATGCCCTATTAACATACAAAATAGGCACACGAGGTTTCTGTACAATAGCCCTATCCAAAGCCTTCTCTCCCTCCAAATAATCTTCTCTTTTTATTAAAAAAGAAGACTTCATACTCCATGCATTTCCATCATAATTATCTAGGACTAGAGCACTATCTACCCACTCCTCTGCTCGAATTGTATCTTTTTTTGCTAACGATACCTGTGCTTTCATAGTACATTGAGAAGACTCACGTGGCCACAAATGCATCATACTGTCAAGTGCGAGGTCTGCTTGATTGAATTGTTCCAATTCCATCATACACAAGACCATATTATGCCAATTGTTCCTCTCCATAGGATTTTGTTGCAAAGAAGCCCTATAGTCTTCTATAGCCGACTCATACATCTCCATATTAACCCTACACAAACCTCGCAGTGTGTAATATTGAACAGTATAAGGGCGACGTTGAAGTGCAAGAGAGCAATCTGCCTCCGCACCAGCATAATCCTCTAGATAGAATTTGGCCAAACCGCGATAAAAATACGGTTCAGCCAAATAAGGTTTTGCAGAAATAACAGAATTGAAACGCTGGATAGCCAGGACATAATCCTCGTAATACAAGGCATTACGGCCCATAAGCATAACTCTGCTCGTATTTATCTGAGCATAGAAAAACATATTACACACCCAAAGGAGCGCAAATACCAAGAGCAAACGTTTCATCCTATTTTTATGCCTTTTATTGCTTATGCTTTATTTTCTTAAAGGTTTTACCTTATAGTCAGCACTAAAGATGCCCTTTACAAGCTGTTTCAGTTTGGGAGCCATAAGCTGACGACGCAACCCCTTGAGATGGTCTGTATAAACAACACCATCAAGATGGTCAAATTCGTGCTGCATAACACGAGCAAGAAAGCCATCAACCCACTCATCATGCTCCTGAAAATTCTCATCAAGATAAGAAACTCTAATGCGTGCGGGACGAGTGACTTTTTCAGAAAGGCCAGGCAAAGACAAGCAACCCTCTTCCTGAGTTTCCTTTTCCGTTTCATCAACCTCTTCTATATATGGATTGATAAAGGTGCGTTTGTAACCTGAATATTGTGGTTCGTCCTCGCTGATACAATCCAAATCTATGATAGCCATTCGTATGGAAAGACCAACTTGTGGAGCTGCTAGTCCTACACCGCGACTCTTTGCCAATGTGTCCCACATATCCTGAATGATTTCCTTTAGATTCGGATAATCCGGACCAATCTCTTCTGTCTCTTTTCGTAGGACAGGTTGTCCATATGTATATATAGGTAATATCATTGTTATATTCCTGATAACTATTTTCTCCTTTCCATCCACCCTTGCAGAATGATGGTGGCACTAATTTCGTCAACTAAAGCCTTATTCTGTCGAGCCTTTCGTCCTATACCACTATCAAGCATAACTTGATGCGCCATAACACTTGTATAACGCTCATCCCACCATTCAACAGGTATATTGGGAAAAGTTGTATTTAATCTTTTCACAAAAGCCTGGACGCGAGGCAAATTCTCGCTATCCAGGCCATTTGTCTGTTTTGGCAAACCTACAACAAAACGCTCTACCTGCTCCTTCGCAACATATTCTTGAAGGTATTTCATCAACGAAGATGTTTCTACGGTAGTCAGAGCACCTGCTATGATCTGGCATGGGTCAGTCACAGCTAATCCAGTGCGTCGTTTGCCATAATCTATACTCAATACACGAGCCATCAATTACTTCTGATAAAGCAACCAAGCATCGGCATAAGTTGCACGTACCTTATCACGGCTCTGAGCAGCAGAAACCTTATCGTCATGAGTACTGAGTACTACACGATACATGTTTGAAGGACTCTTAACAACCTGTGCCTGATATCCCTGTCCCTTAAGTTTATTCTGAAGTGCAACAGCATTTGCCTGTACACCAAAACTACCTACAACAACGCTATAGGCTCTCAAACCTGTACCATTAACCAAAGTAACGTCCTCTGTACGAACAGTAACATTGCTATAGTCAGTAACTGGTGTGACTGTTTCTACTGGAGTAACAGTTTCTACAGGAGTAACAGTTACAGGAGTAGTTGTGGTGGTTTCAGGAGTAGAGGTATTAACAGGTGTTACTGTTGTTGTTACAGTCTGCTGAGCCTGTGCCTTTTCATATGCCTTCTTATAAGCACTTTCACCGCTTTTACATGAACTCATTGCAAAAGCAACCATTAGGGCAGAGCCCATCAAAATTGTCTTCTTCATAAATAATATTTAAAATTAGTACTATCAATTAAACGCATGCAAAGATACAATAATTTGGCGAAAGAAAAAGTAGCAATTTGCTAATATTGCTTAGATTGCATATAAAAATAGTTAAAAGGAAAAGAAAAAGGTCGTCTTTTAGTGTGTCATAAAAAATAAAATGCATATATTTGCGTTGAATTAAGTCCACAACCATTAGATGGACGAATTTGAAAGAACTAGTATTAAACACACTTTAAAACCTAAAATTATGAAAGCTGTAAATTATCTTTTGGCCTTTATCGGCGGTGCTGCCGTTGGTGCAGCTTGTGGTATTCTCTTTGCTCCCGAGAAGGGTACAGACACTCGTGCTATGATTGCCGAAAACCTCAGAAAGCGCGGTATTAAATTATCAAAGAAAGAAATGGAAGATTTGGCTAGCGACATCGCTGAGGATCTTGGTTTAGGAACTGCCGAATAATAGAAAACAACAAATTCCACCTGAGTTTTGGAAGAATTCAAAGAAATATTCCTTCTGATTAAAGACTATATCCAAAAGCAGAAGGAAAATATTACCTTGGGAGCAACAGAGAACACAATTAAATTGTTCTATGTTGCTTCTATGGGATTAATCGTGTTTATGCTAAGTAGCATCGTACTGCTTCTAGCCAGCTTTGCATTAGCATTTTGGATTAACGACATAACTGGTTCTAATATAATCGGTTTTGGTTCTCTTGCAGGAACTATATTTTTGCTAACATTGCTCTTCTGGTTCAAACGCAAACAGTGGGTTTTACAACCAATTGCAAGGATGATAGTCCGTATCCTACTAGATAACTCCCCTACCGAAACAAACAACTCTACCACACAAGTCCAATGACAACAGCACAAGAATTACTGACCGAACAGGATATTCTTCTGGCTATCCAGAAAAAAAGAGCAGCAACAAAGGAAGAAGTTATTGATATACAAAATAAAATAGCTTCATCCTTTCATAATGCCTTTACACCACCTCCACGTGCAACTAATAGAGTTGATTTTGCCATTAATCTTGCGAAAAATGCCTTTAGTATATGGCAAGGCATAAGCATGGGATTAAAAATAGTAAGAGGATTTAAATCTGCTTTTAAAAGATAATGAGCGACGGTAATTTTAATAAGGCGCTCTTGCCGCATACACCATACCAAAGTGGTCTTGCCACAGGAAGAATGCAAATGCGTGCCAAAGCAGAGTTGGTTTTAAAAGACATTATAAAAACTTACCTCCCCAACATCAGCAAAGAAGAAGAACAAGCAATAAACCAGAAATTTAAAGAAGGGACACGATTTTGAATGCGTGTCCCTTCTTTGTTAATTATCGTTATTTAGTAGAAAACCAAACACTAGCAATGACGCTAGTCTTATCATTATATTACAGAAACCTTAGCTGCAATTGACTTGCACTTGTTTCGAAGACTCAACTGATCGGTTTCTGATTTATCCCAACATACGACAACACCCATACGACGACCAACATGCGCTTCTGGTTTGCCAAAAATACGCAGATATGTATTGGACTCCATACACGCATCCTCCATTCCTATATAAGAAGGAGAGTGACTCTCTATTCCAGATAGTATTACAGCACTCGCACCTTGACGTTCCAATGTAATTGCAGGAATAGGCAAACCAAGAATAGCACGACAATGCAATTCAAATTCACTTAGGTTTTGAGTTCCTGCAAGTGTTACCATTCCTGTGTCATGTGGACGAGGAGACAATTCACTAAAGATCACTCCCTCCTTCTCACTAATAAAGAATTCCACACCCCAAATGCCTGCACCAGTAAGTGCTTCAGTAACCTTAGCAGCCATTTGTTGAGCCTGCAAAAGATGTTCTTCATTCATCTTACGAGGCTGAAAACTTTCTTGATAATCGCCACCTTTTTGAACATGGCCAATTGGAGGACAGAAAAGTGTAGGGCCGTTCTTTTGAGTAACAGTAAGCAAGGTTATCTCGTAATCAAAAGGAATAAACTGCTCCACTATAACCTCCATAATATCACCACGCGATCCACCGCAAGCACATGCCCATGCAACAGGAAGTTCTTCTACACTATCCACCTTGCTCTGACCATGTCCACTTGATGACATAAGAGGTTTGATGACGCATGGGAAACCTATTACAGCAGCAGCTTCGCATAGTTCGTCGTAAGTAGATGCATAACGATAGTCTGCTGTATTCAAGCCCAACTCGGTATGTGCCAGTTCGCGGATGGCCTTGCGGTTCATTGTAAAGTTCACAGCACGGGCGCTGGGTACAACCTGGATGCCACGCTCCTCGCACTCGTAGAGTTTTTCTGTGCGGATAGCCTCAATCTCGGGTACGATGATGTCGGGACGAACCTCATCAACAACCTTCATGAGTGCATCACCGTCCAGCATGCTGAACACACGACGCTCGTCGGCAACCTGCATAGCAGGAGCATTGTCGTACTTGTCGCATGCAACGACATACTGTCCTTTTCTCTGGCAAGCAATCACAAATTCCTTGCCGAGCTCACCTGAGCCTAAAAGCAAAATCTTTTTCATATATCAACTCAATCCTTCTATTTCACCGTTTACTATATCTATCTTCTCTGCCTGAGGCACCTTG
>JAFYMW010000079.1 GCA_017548165.1 Bacteroidaceae bacterium | reverse complement strand
TCCTTAGAATTGCCAGTCAATTGGTAAACAGGCGCAAGTGCTTCTGTATAAATCTTGAGTATTGTTCCATACTCTTCCAGATTAACCAAACCATTTTCGGAGTTTGCATTGGCAACACTTACCTTGTAAGTAAAGGTGCCAATAATTTCTTCCTTTTCACAAGATACCAGTGCAAAAGGCACACACATCAAGGCAATCATCAGAATAGACTTGAAAAATACGATTATCTGTTTCATGTTGTGGATATTGAATTATTAATAAAAAGACTATAACATAACGCCAGGAAATCCAGAAATCAAATGGTTACAGGAGGTTTGCATATGCTTACAAATAAAGGAACGATAAGGATGCGTATGTCTCTTACCGTTCCCTTATTAATTGCTGTAATTAAATATTACTCAGCTGTTAATTTGTAGTCATAGTTCAGCAAAACCCTCTTCCCATTTTCCATCCAGCTAGCAAGTACTTTCGCAGATACTGGATAAGTTTGCGAAGTAGTGTTAGAACCCTTAAAACCACCATCATCTGTACCATCAGAGTATATGCCAGTTACTTCCCATTTAAGAGATGTTGACATATCTGTTTCATCTTGGATATCAGGATATTCGCTTTTGGGTGTAGCTATTACATGGCAAACAAAAGTGTTATTCTCCTTTGAATAAGGTATAACAAAAGATTCACTCCATGCCTCAGTCAACTCAAATGTCTTAACTCCCTCATTACTGGTATATTCCACAGTTATATCAAAATAACGATACCAGTTCTCATTCAAAGTGAAATCATATTCCACTTTAACATTCTTCAGTGTCTTGGCAGGTTGGGGCTCCTCCTTCTTCTCATCACACGAAGAAACTGTCATGCAAAAAGCAAATGCAGAAACTATCAGTACTGCTGCCTTAATAAAACTTTTTTTACTCATAATAGATTTTGTTAAGTTCTTGCCCCATAATAAAACGGTCAAAAGTAGCGGGGCAATTTAACCACTCTTGTCCTTAATTATTTAATTCTAATCCATTTCTCTATACGCACAAAATGAAAACAGCTCATACTCTACCTCAAGGCTCCATTGAGGATGGGGATTTCATAATTTAACGATATAAGACATGGATACAAAAAAAGCGTGGAGCCAGCCCTGATGCTCGTTCCACATAGTAAGGCTCTCGCATTGCCCAGTTAGTCGAAACGAGCAACGCTGAAAGCCCCACGTCGATGAGTATATAAAACACACCCAAAGGACTATCACCAGAAAGGGTAAATAGCCAATAGGGGCTGTATATAAACATCCCATGAGGCGTTCCCGTTGCTTTGTTTTTGACTAACTGTTTGAATTTGCGAGATTCTACTATGTCAAAACCAAAGCGTTCAGTTACGCCTTTTATGTACATGTGTCAACCCCGCCTCTGCCCCTCGGGGCTTCCAGCATAGGGAATGACATGGACAAAAGTAGACATTTTTTTTGTATTCTACAAGATTTCTATACACATTTTTTTCAAAACGCTTTTTTTCTTGACAGGTTATTCGTCCAACCCAACATCATCTGATTTGTCTTAACTGAAACTGAGCTATCTGAGCTACCCTCTATACATAGAAAACGGCGAGAGATGAGCGGGTGAGCGGAGTTTTTAATGGTGAATGGCGAGTTGGTGATTGCTGATTGGTGTGAAGCGAGGTTGTTTGTTTGCTTGGGGCTGGGGGACGATGTATTGTGTGAGGCGAGACGTCGTATTGTCTG
This sequence comes from Bacteroidaceae bacterium, assembly GCA_017548165.1. GTDB lineage: Bacteria > Bacteroidota > Bacteroidia > Bacteroidales > Bacteroidaceae > Physcousia. The sequence continues at coordinate 2,088 of JAFYMW010000079.1, read as the reverse complement.
GGGTGAGACGATGTATTGTCTGGGATGAGACGATGTATTGTCTGGGATGAGACGATGTGTTGTGTGAGGGGTGATGATGCGATGGTGCCCCAAAGCGCGACGGTGGTTGGAGGAATGGGGTCAAGGGAATGGAAATGAGAAAAACCGGGAGGCGACCGTGTGATGGGGTCTGCGCTCCCGGTTTGCTTCTAACCAAACCAACTCTCTCTGCTATTGTGCTATAAACTTATACAAGGTGGCGGATGAGTTCCTCGCGGTCGCCTGGCAGATAGTCGATCACTGGGATTTCTATCATGGTGTAGGCACCGGGCTGCTGACGCATGGTGGCACGGGCTGCGTTTACCAGAACCTGTGAGGTGAGGGCTGGATTGTTGATCTTCATATTGAACTCGAACATCTGGTTGTGTGTCTGTCCGCTCACGCCCTTGCGCACGAGGTTCACACCATGGCCCACATCGTTCAGGGCATCAACGCTGTCCACCTGGAATACATGTGTCTCATCGCTGGAGAAATAGGGGTCGGCCTTGATTTCCTTGGTAACCTCCTCCAAAGAAGCGCCTTCCTCCAATTCCACATACACCATACGACGATGTATGCCTTCGCCCACGGGGATTGTCATGGACAGGGCATCTTTCACTCCCTTCTTGGAGCGGACACAAACGCTATGGCCCATAGAACGGCCAGGACCAAAATTGGTATAGGTCAGTCCCTTGGGTGCAAGGCTCTCCATCAGTGTACGCACCACGCTGTCCGAACCCGGATCCCAACCAGCGGCAACCACACTCACGGCGCCATTCTCCTTCGCAGCCTTGTCCAGAGTGCGGCGCAGGTCAACGATGAGGCCATGGATATCGAAACTGTCCACTGTGTTGATGCCCAGCTTCAGGCACTCCAAGGCATATTCCTCTACCGAGCGGGTGGGGGTGGCCAGGATGGCAACATCGACATTGTCAAGTTCCTTGATGTCCTTGACAATGGTGTAATCTTCAATCTCCTTTGGGCATCCTTCGCGGCCGGAACGGCGCACGATGCCTGCAATTTCCATATCGGGGGCAGTCTCAAGTGCTTCAACGGCAGACTTACCAATATTGCCGTATCCGACAACTGCTACTCTAATTTTGCTCATAATAATGTTGTTTTTGTGTCATTTTTTCATTTAATGATGCAAATGTACGACAATTTGTTTGAATGACCAAGGGCTTTACTTTGCTTTTAACTATCTTTTAACACAAGATTATTTACAATAATTTGTAATAGTTACAAAATATTTGTACCTTTGTAGTCTGAAAGAAACAAGGAATTTATTAACCACTTAAATACTTCAAGCTATGCAGTTGCAGAACTTACAGAATGATTTTAAGGGAACAGCATGGAAGCACGAGATTGATGTTCGTGACTTCATCCAGAACAACTACGAGCCATACAATGGCGACGAGAGTTTCCTGGCTGGCCCCAGTGAGAAGACAAAGAAACTTTGGAACATCCTTTCTGAGATGTTCGAGGTGGAGCGCGAGAAGGGCGTTTATGATGCCGAGACCAAGTTGCCTCAGAGCGTAAGCACCTACGGCGCAGGATATATCGACAAGGAGAGCGAGGTTATCGTTGGTCTGCAGACCGATGCTCCTCTGAAGCGTGGTATCTTCCCCAAGGGTGGTATCCGTATGGTAGAGTCTTCTTTGAAGGCTTATGGCTATGAGCTGGATCCCGCTACCAAGGCTATCTTCACCAAGTATCGCAAGACTCACAACGAGGGTGTGTTCGCTGCCTACAACGATGACATCAAGGCTGCCCGTCACGCTCACATCATCACAGGTTTGCCCGACGCTTATGGTCGTGGCCGTATCATCGGTGACTACCGTCGTGTAGCTCTCTATGGTACTACAAACCTTATCGAGGAGAAGAAGCGTTTCCACAAGCGTATCGACATCCAGGAGTTCACCGAGGAGATTGTACGTTGCCGTGAGGAAATCACCGACCAGATCAATGCATTGAAGGAGTTCGAGCAGATGTGTGCTTCTTACGGTTTCGACGTAACCAAGCCCGCTACCAACGCTCGTGAGGCTATCCAGTGGACCTACTTCGGTTACC
>JAFYMW010000078.1 GCA_017548165.1 Bacteroidaceae bacterium | reverse complement strand
TACCATCAAGCAAATTAATTTTGTTAGCCGCATTCTTGATAACAACCTTTGATGTCATAATCTCAACACCTGAGCCAACGGCTGCATTCCAATCGTACTCAGTAACACCCACATTGATTTGAGCAAACGGACGCTTCAATGTCACATTAATCTCTGCGTTTCCTGTAACTTTAAATGTCTCAGCTGCAAAGAAAGCATCGCGATTCTCATCGTTATTGAGTCCGTCATAGCTGATAGAGACGTCTGTCAAGTCTGTTGTGGTATATGCATCACAATCTTTATTTTGTGCCCAGAATACCATAGTATAGGTCTGACCCTTCGCCGATGTCACTGTAACCTGATCCTTAAGGTTGTTTTCAAATGCTTCTGTATCTACAAACTGACCGTCATTATTAACAACAGAGCCATTAATAACACTCTGACGAAGCAGCTTGTAGTTTACGTCATAAACAGCACAAACCAATTTCTTCGCACCTGTACCATCGCTGATAGCACGAGTTGCGATACCACCTTCAAGACCAAGTGAGAAAGACACCTGAGCCTCATTTCCTGACTGAACTATATCCAGTTCGTCATTCGAACACGATGTTGCAAACAGCATACCTGCTGCTGCGAACATACCTAAGAATAATTTCTTGTTCATCTTTTTGATTTTTAATTTAACAATAAAGTTTACTTGTTTCTGAATTTTCTGTTTTTGTAATGTTTGCCACATTCCCATTGAATGCCGCACCCATTGTCGAGGACTGTCCTGCGTGAGCAGAACGGGGCTTATCATCAATCGTTGTTGCCTGCACCGATGCAGGATAAAGGTCTTGGGAAGTATCCCTTACCTTTGCGGATTTTCTTGATTTCTTTCTTCTGTTGGCTTTAACTCGTTAATTAGGTTATACTTATATATCAATACTCTTGTTACCAAGTAAAGTTTGTAGATAGTAACTGAAAAACGTACCAGCATAATAATTTAAAAGTATACCACTCGAGAGGTTAGTCGAGCTACTTTTGCGGCTCAAAGATTAACAAAAGAAAAATGATCGAGATGGTACAGAAACAAGACATTATCAGCCTGTGGAGACGGGGTAAAAGTCTCCGCGCAATCGCAAAAGAACTAAACTTAAATCGCGCAACAGTCACGAAGTTCGTTCGTGAGTATGAACAGTCCCAGCAGGCAGAAGATCCTAAGTCTGCCTTGGATGAAGTTCTCACAACCAAACCTTCCTATAAGCAGAAACGAGTACGCCCTGCACGTGTTCTCAAAGAGGATGTAACCACAGAAATAGATAAGTGGTTAGCCGAAAATGAGCGCCGTCGCGCAAAGGGCATGCGCAAGCAGTGCCTCAATGCGATGGATATTCATCGAGAGCTACTCAATAAAGACTTAATTGTCAGTTACTCAAGTGTTTGTAAATATATAACTAGGGTCAAAGAGGAGGCTAAGAATCCTCGCAAGACTAAAGATGCGTTCATTCGTCAGGAATATGAACCTGGTAGTGAATGCGAATATGACTGGGGTGATGTAAAGCTTGAGATTGCCGGCAGTCAAGTTACTTTGAAAATGGCTGTATTCACTCTCGCTCATAGTAACGGACGCTATGCATATCTTTTCCATCATGAGAACACTCTTGCCCTTATGGAAGCGCACCGCAACTTCTTTAAGGAAGTCAAAGGAGTGCCGGAGATAATGGTGTATGACAACATGCGTGTTGCTGTTGCATTTGATGGAGAAGGTAAGAAGGAACCTACTCTCGCAATGCGCAGACTTACAAACTTTTATCACTTCAGTTATCGCTTTTGCAACATCCGTTCTGGATGGGAGAAAGGTCACGTAGAACGCAGTGTTGAAGTGGTTCGCAGCCGTGCCTTTAAGCCTCGCGTATCCTTTTCTAGCATAGAAGAGGCGCAGGAATGGCTGACCAAGATATGTCGGCAGATGAACATGGAGGCCGGCAGTCTATCTACCTTAAATAAGATCCAAGCACTTAATGATGACCTAGACGCATTGATGCCTTACCCCGGCGAAATGGGCTGCTTTGAACTGACGGAGTGTTCCGTAGGAAAGCTTTCTACGATTGTCTTTAAATACTCTCATTACTCTGTGCCTGACCGACTTGTGGGCGAAAAAGTGTTCGTAAAAGTCTACAGTGAAAAGTTGGTTATATACGATAATACCCATAAGAAGGTAGCACAACATGAACGCAGCTATCAGAAGGGCTCATGGGCAATAGACATCAATCATTATCTAGACACGCTACTGCGTAAGCCAGGAGCCCTTCCGGGATCAACTGCTTTAAAGCAGATGCCTCAGAAAATGAGAGACTTATATAATGTTCACTTCAAAGAACACGGCAAGGACTTCATACTACTACTCAAGTATGCAAGTGATAATAAATACACATATGAGGACATCCTTCAAGCGACTGATACCGTCAAGCGGAGAGGCGCGAAGCGCCTCTCCTTAGACCAGATACGCGTTGCTTTGGAGGCATTACGATCCACATCTTCAATATCCGAAGAGGCTATATCAAGCGAGGCTTTCTTTGAAGTTGAACTAGGCTCAGAAGATATCCTCAATCAGCTATCATCCCTAATGGGACAGGAAGAAACAGATGATAATAATCCCAAATAACTATGGACTATCTAATTGAGAACAAACTAATTGCGGAGTATCTCCGCGAACTGAAGTTGCCCAGCTTTAAGGAGTATCTAGACCTTGTAGAACAGCAGGCAATCAATGAGCACTGGACCTATCGCCACTTTCTTTGTGAACTAATGAAGGAGGAAGTTGCTCGTAGAGTCGAGAATCGCAAAGAGCAGCGCATCAAGAGAGCCAACTTTCCTGAAATGAAATATCTTCAGGAATTGGAACGAGAGATGCTTCCCCAGGAGTGTAAAGTCATCCTTCCAGAGCTAGAGACTCTGAAGTTCATACCTGAGGGTAGGAATATTGTAATGTATGGGAATCCCGGAACAGGGAAAACCCATACATCCATTGCCCTTGGTATAAAGGCTGCCTTGGAGGGTTACAGTGTCTACTTTACCTCTGTCCCTCACTTACTTACAGAAATACGTGAGGCGCAAAATGAGAAGTCTCTCAAACGCTTACAAGAGCGCTTTCTACGCTTTGATCTGGTAATCGCGGACGAGTTCGGATACGTATCATTGGATAAAGAAGGTGGTGAACTTCTCTTTAATCACTTGTCCTTACGAGCTGGAAAGAAGGCAACCATTACCACAACCAACCTTCCTTTTGTGAGGTGGAATGAAATAATACAGGATAAGGCGCTTTGTGCTGCACTTGTAGATAGACTCTGCCACAAAGCTTATCTAATCAACATGTCAGGACCGTCATATCGAGTCCTCGAAACGAAGAAAATGAACGAAAAATAGATGAATATAAACCGACTTTTGTTATCTTTGAGCTGTTCTCTTATGGTATACTTTTAAGCGCGAATCTGGTATACTTTTCACTTCCTACATACAACCATCAGTCGGAAAACGCAGTTTTTTGAGGCTTAATTTTATAGGAAAACGCACCTAATACTGGTAAAAATGGTGGAAAACGGCATTTTGTCAAATATAAATTCGGTGGAAAACGGCAAATGCGACATTGTAAATCTGGTGGAAAACGGCATTTTATACTTAAAACATTTGGTGGAAAATATAAAAAGCCTTATTTTTGCATCAAAATCAAAGACTATGGCAGAGGATATAATTCGTTTTAAGAGAAAGATGTATGACACTAT
>JAFYMW010000077.1 GCA_017548165.1 Bacteroidaceae bacterium | reverse complement strand
TCAGAAGGCCACGAATCGTCAGAAGTCCACGAATCGTCAGAAGGCCATGTGTCATCGGAATCCACAATGCCAGAATCCGGATAGGATGAAGAAATGACAACTTCTTTCATGCAATATCCTAAATTCTGGACATAACCACCAGGCCATGTGCCATTATTGAGCATTTCTTCGTATTCTGCCTCGGTGTAAGGATTCTCCGCTGTTCCCTTTGCTGCACCACTATTGTTACTCTGTGCCTTTGCAATGTATAATTTAATCTTTGCCATGATAAATAAATTGAAAATTAGTTACATTTTACTTACTTAATTTCTTACTTTTCGCTGTAAAGATAACAATAATAGCTCAAAGAGATACAGCTTTCGATATACTTTAATATAAATTAACAGCTATGGAATAGCGAGTAAAAGACGAATAGGACTCCTTAAATAATTGATTTCTGTTATAGGCAAAATGTAATATCCATAAAAGTTGGGGCTCTTGCCCTTTATGCTGGTTTGCATCTCCTGGGGTGCTCGCAAGCATTTCATCACTTGCTCATTCCCAGCTTCTGACTTTGTTGTGGAAGAGTTGGAAGGCACAGGCGGAGATGGAGGCTGTGTGAGGATGGCTGGTGAGGAGGCTGGGCTGAAGAGTTTCGAAGAGCAGGTCGCGGCTGTCGGCTTCTACCGATGACCACACCATGGCCCAGAACTCAAACTGATGGCCGCTGCGCAGGCGTGCCACTTCATCTGCAATCACATCTCTCAACTCGGGCCGGGCGAGCGCTTGGCGCAGATGCCATTGCCAGTGGCACGATGTATTTTGGCTGAAGCGGAGGCCGCAAGTAATGCGTACCGCCTTCTCAGCCAGTACCTCGGTAGGTATTAGCCGGAGATTCCAGAAGGCCGAGATGTGGCAAAAGGAACTGCCGTAGAGGTTGAGAGTAGTACCTGCCGTTAAGATGTGAGGCTCGTAAAGGAGCGTGAGATACTCCCCACGGTCGGGAAAGACGTTGAAAAAACGGGCCTCCGCGAGGCTGTCTGGACAGGAAAGGAGGGCGGCGTGGGCGGCTGTAATCTCCTCGGGACGCAGGTCTTGACTTTGCGCCGATGCCTTAACAAGGCTAGCGAGGGCAAGCAGGCAGATGGCCGTTCGCTTGAAGTATGGTACTATTGTGTACATAATCATTCGCATTCGGGAAAGTTTCGTGGCGAAGGCTCCGAAGAAAGATTTATACCATTGAAAAAGAGCTTGCGTGCCGAGTCGTATACTGGCACCATTTGAGGGTGCCGTCTAAGGATGTAGCCACGGTGAAAGTCGCGCCTGCTCTGTACCTCGTCGTCGAGCGTTGTTGACCACACGAAACTCCAGAAGCGCATTTGGTCACCTACCGGAAGAATTGCTACCCGGTCAATGAGAGTCTCCGCATCCCTGCTATGCCGCGTGAGCACAATTTCCAAGCGTGCCTGCCAGTAGTTCGGCGCGTCCGCATCGTACCTCAAACCGCACGTCACGACAGCTACTTTGCTGTAGAAGATCGAGTCGGGAATCGCATCGAGGCACCAGAAGGCCTCCACAATGTCGGCAGCGCAATCATAAAGCGACGAGTCCCGCAGTTCAGGGTGGTAGCCGAAGATGAGTTCGTAATCCTCTCCGTTTGTGGGAAAGGCATCGAAGAAAAACTCGTTTTTCGCAGGTTTCCTTCATCATGTAAAAGGCAAAATCTTCGAAGATTCTACAGTCGCGATTCTGATTGGCTGATGCAAGTGTTGTTTTTGCTATAGGTTCACGTCCTAATCCTAGATTATATTGCTTGCTGCGATGAGCTTCAAAAGCCACAATCAAATCACGGAGACTTTCCCGATTACTGAGTTGACCAAACATCATTGCAAGTAGCTGATTCCAACAACAGAAGTGCTCGCATATTTGTTGCCATCGTACTTGTCTACGAGATGACGAAACTTATTGTTGTCCAAGAATTCAACAAGTTGAGCAAAAACATACTTTTCTTTGTGCATAGCCACAAACCTTTTTCGGGATCAAAGGTACGATTTGAAATCGTCGCACATCAAAAGGTATCTATAAATGACAAAATTTCAATAATTTCAAAGAACTATTTATCCGCATTTATGGGACAGTTATGATGAATAATAAATATAGAATGAATCGCTGATTTAAAATTACGGCCGAAGATTTGATGTTTCTTTGAAATTTTCATTAAATTTGCAATTGGAAAAGATTCCCATAGGCCTGTTGAATTAATACAAACAAAAACAATCTGCCAACAGATAGGAATGGCATTGTTAAGAAGATTGTCACACATGGCCACAAATAATTACGGGAGTGTCATTTCTATATGAGCATGATTGGACAATCACAAAAACAAACTTACATAATGAACAAACAGACATCAAAGCCTTTGGTAAGCGTTGTTTTACCAATGTACAATGCCGAAAAAACGATTGCGGAGTGTTTGGATTCTATTATCGGACAGACCTATACCAATATGGAGATTATCGTAATGGATGATGGTTCCACGGACAATTCTGTAGAGGTCGTGAAAAGTTATGCTGACAAGCGTATAAAGATTTTTCGATATAAGCACAATTACATTGTCAATTTGAATAGAGGTTTCTTGCATTGCAATGGTAAGTACATTGCACGAATGGATGCTGATGACAGGATGTGCCCCACACGTATAGAAAAACAAGTTGAGGTGTTGGAAAATCATCATAATGTTTCTGTTTGCTGTTCTGTAATGAAAAAATACGGATGTACAGAGGATGTAAGGTATGGCTGCGATGGTATCATACCTAATCTTAAAATACGTCTCTTACGAGGAAATTGTTTGGCACATCCTACAATGATGTTCAGAAAAACACTAATCCAGGAAGGTTTTAGGTACAAAAAGGCTTATATCTACGCCGAAGATTACAAACTATGGGTTGATATGGCCCTCAAGGATGTTGTTTTCTATAATATACCAGAGGCTCTTGTGGAATATAGAAAGTCAAAAACGCAAGTGTCCTATTTATATAATGGGCAACAAAGAATGAACGCTTGGCTAATAAGGCAAGAATTATTGGAAACACTCATAAAACAATGTCCTGTACCTTTGCGCAACAAACTACGTAAAGTGTATACCGGTCTTCTGGATTTGAACCATGAAGGCGTGGTTGCGCCAAAGGGATTTTATGATATCTTTTTTAATATTTTCCAACAGATAGCTGCAAGAAACAACGATATGTAGTAAACGTCCAATTTTAGCATATTGCGTATAATCTGACCTTTCTGTAATTTCACGCTGTTTTAAAATCTTTATAAAATATGTACAGCATAGCTATTTTCAGAAACAATGGATTCTCTACAAAACAGAGGGTGCTCCCAGAGGCATCAGCCTTGAATCCTTCTGTCAGACCAATGGAATCCCTTACGAGCCCTTCAGCAAATGGTTTGGCAAATGCCACAAGTCGGTTATGCCATTTCATGTTGATGGCCTGCCTGAAGAGGCAACAGAGAGAAAGCGCGTTGATGCATCTCCAGCCAAAAGCAAGGTCCTTGAAGAAGAAAAGGGCTGCATACAAATCAGCATCAAAAAAATGCTGTTTTTTTTACAGAAAGTGGGACTGAGTTACGTCGGCCTTAAACTCCTTGTTGAGAGACCAGAGGGCCCATGCTGACAATATCAGGGTTAAAGAGATTTTTCTTTCTTCCTCACTTTAACGACATGAGATGCAAGACCCAAACCATTTCCGAGATTATCCGTTCCAGATACAGCCGTGATCCACACAATGGTGATGTCTATGTTTTCATGTCTAAGAATTGCAAAAGGATAAGGCTGATACACTATTAGAAGAACGCCTACTATCTGCATGAAAAGACATTTGTCAACGGCTGTACATTTGTTAAGATTAAAGAAGAAGGTGACAAACTTGTCTGCCACATTGAGTGGAAGGAATTGGTTACAATTCTGGAAACACCAGTGATAAAGGAACCGAAACAGAGATAACGGCAGGTGTTGGGCATAATTAATTATTACTCAGTTATTTAATATTAGTAATCGGTTGCCAAAGTCAATTATTTTTCGTATCTTTGTATAGTAATTCAAATGTGTGATGAAGGAAGAGAGTTTGGACGATTTTCCAACAAGGATTAACAACCTCAAGCGAATAGAGTAGATGGCAGACAGGCCATCTGTTTCCTTCGACCCTTCTGATGGAATAGATGCTGTAAGCTAACTGAAGGAATATGTACGTTTCCCGTTTAAGCATTTGCAAGAGAAGGAAGCTGCCCTTCAAGATAAAGATGCCATCATATTAGAGTTGGCAGCAGACATTAAGGCTCTCAGGCAGAATGATGCGGATTATCAAAAGCTTTGGAACAGATCGTCTGCCAAAACGAGGAGATGCACCAGAAAGTGTCAGAAATCAACCGCTTGACCAATTGGCTGTAAAGCTCTCTTAGCAGCTAGCACTCCAGCAGAAGCACAGATTTTCAGGACGGTCACAAAAAAAGTCAGCACCGCCAAGCATGAAGAAGCTATTACATACCGTCAGCAGGATAAAGATGATTTCGATGGCAACAGCAGTTTCATCTCTAATGCCAATGTGACAATGGACATCGAAGATGCACCCACAGAGGAAAAGCACACACAGAAGATGACGAGTTTCGTAAAGGAAGCAGGTACAATACGATGACCGCAGACGAGGTACACGTTCACAAGTTCGACGAGACACAGACACCTGAAGGATGCACTTTCCTGTTCAAGCGCATCAGACGCTCCTTTGAACAAGTCCTGAAGATAATCCAGCACGACTTCCAGATTGTAGTTTACCTTGACAAGGATGGCCGAATGCACGAGGCATATCTGTCAGCAGAAGGCCATCCGGAATTTATTGATAAGTTCCCAGGTACACACGCATCTGCAAGCTACCTGACACATCTCGGCTTCTCAAAATACGTCATGGGCACACCATTCTTCAGAGAGATGAACCGCATCGTTGCCGCCAAGATGAATACCTACTGTCAGACACTCATCAACTGGACTCGTAAAGGAGCGCAATATCTTGGCAAGCTGACAGAGCACTTTAAGAATCTGTTGTTTCAGAAGACGGTATTGTCAATTGTGACGAAACTTGGGAGCGTGTTGTTCTGAAACAAGGCAAGGAAGAATACCAGTGGTGCTTTGTCAACAAGATAAGCAAGGTAGTGATGTTTCACTATGACAAGGGCAGCCACTCATGAAGCACGCTAAGGGAGTTTATTGGAGACAGAAAGATTGCCGCCCTCCAAAGTGATGGCTACAATGTCTATATGTATTTGGATGACGCTGTAGTCAACACCGATCATCTCTGCTGTATGGCCATTCCATGCGACCTTGGATCAAGGCAGCTATCAGAGAGCAAAACACATTCTCTATTTAATAGGCCAGCTCTATCGCCTAGAATCGGAAATCAAGAACAAGAGCACACGGGATATTTTCCAAATATATTTATTGTTGTTTTACCAGAAACAGAAGTAGGTTGTAGTGTGCTTATTCATTCCTGCCTAACCAACACACAACAATTCTTTCTATTTAGCAGAACACGTAGGTTTGCAGTCATATACTTTTCTTGTCCGAATTGTTCTTTTTTCATCAAGTCCAGTATTTCCTCTTCCGAAATTTGTCTATGTGGCAGTTCCGACATTTCTTCCGACACCTCCCAACTTAGCACAATGAATCGGCCAGACAACTTTGCCAAATTGCTGATTGCCATTTGTTCCAATTCTGTGGGTATATATGGCAACACATCCTTGCACACCACAATGTCAAATTGTCCCTCCATCTCTATTTCCTCCGTTAAGTCTGCTACTCCACAGGGAATGTCACCGTTGGGCAGAAGCATAGCAGATAACATTTCGGCATGGGGGTTGGCATCATATCCTGCAAACGACAGTCCGCAATCGCGCCACTTTGCCACATAAAGGCCTGCGCCGCATCCCATGTCCAAACCTGTCTTTGCATCTACCATGCGCCACATTTGTGTCACATATTCTGCAAATTTGTTATCATATTTGTATTTTAGGAATCCATCGTAAATCCATCCGCCTGTTGGCATTAGTTCTACTTGATAGTCTTGATGCAGGTACTTGTCTATGTCATCTAATAGGGAATCGCTGACGGGCAACTCTATTTTGCGAGCAAAGACATATTCGTTTTCCAACAGGTAGCGGAAATGCTCGTTACCGAGATTGGCAGGACGGTTTCCATTTTCGTATTGCCAACGGATAAAACGATGATTCCAGGGAACAATGTTCGGTTTTCCCATCAAGTTCACCAAGACAGTGGCCACATAACATTCCTCTGGTGCAAATGTCATCCACATTTTTCGATAAAGCGAAGGTGAGTTGTCCGTGTAATCCAACAGGGCTACAGCGGCTTCACGTGTGATGGAGAACCATTGCGAACTTCCATACAGATGATCAAACTCATCGGGTATGGGCCGTTTGATACCTCTTTCTTGTTGTTGGCACACCTGCTCACGCACCCATTGCCGTGGATTTTGCTGCCCTGATGCATAGTCGTATGGATAGTAATACTGTAACCGTCGGAAAGTGTTGTCCTGCCAATTCGGATGTGGTAGATGCAGATAGTTGATAAACTCTTTTCCCGATTTGCGCTCAAAGAAATCCAAAAAATAATCCAACGAGCGCGTAGGGTAGTCTTGTCCGCTAATCAAATGAAAGTAGTCCGCATCACTATGTTGTACGGACAAGCGCAATAGGTGCAGTTCGCTTTCCAAAACACTGGTTCCGCCCCAATATACTTCATATTCTTGTGATATAAGTTTTACCTGCTGGAAACCGAGCAACCTTTCTTTGTCAGATTGCGTTATGGTTTGTTTTCGGTCTATATGGACGAATACATCGCAGTCGTGTTTGAAATATTCAACCAACCTGCATATTTGCCCTATGTTTTTGTGGGCCAATATCATAATGGCGTGCTTCATAATGTCTTATATTGATTAGGTTTGTGTCCTGTATAATGTGCTGTCAAATTAAATTATCGAAAGATGTCCTCATCATATTCACTATCTAATAGTCATATACATATCCCCGCTTGGTTACATTATTATTACGATGTAATTTCTGTTCAGCAGATACATTATTTTAGTGTCAATTCCCATTTAGATATTCCTCCCCCAGCGAGTCTACCATGGCTTCCGAAAATCTGAGTTCTTTGGTATTGAATACATCCTCTCTATATATTTGAGGATATTTAACGGGAGGTTCTGAGTTGCTGAAAGCCGATTCTATCTCGTCCAACGCTCTGTTAAAAGCATCCATGCCATATAGAATTTGCACTATGTAAGCCCTGTTCTCCATATCCGTGATATCACCATTCGCTACGATGAGCGAGTCGTAAATCTCCATAGACCTGGTGTATGCGGCGCGTGACCTAAGGCTATCACCCTGCATTTCGTATGCCCATCCCTCGCAGAAATAGAACTGAGGGTCGTTGGGATACTCTTTGTGCAGAGAGTCAAGGTAAGGGTGTGCTTGTTCAAAGTCCCTGTCATTTAGCATCTTTCCAAGGCGTAGTCCTGCTTGACTACGCTCTTTTTCACGTTGTAATTCCTCTTCTGTAGGTACCTTCTTTTCCTTGCTTTGCTGGCAAGACTGTAAGGCAAGCGTTAAGGAGCAAATTGCCAGAAGCGTGATTTTATATAATATTTTTAACATGATGGGAATGTATTTATTCATGACACCGCACCTATGCGGACATCTTGTTTTTTTGGGGGGGGGGATAGACAACGGGGATAACCCCCAAATCCTTATTGACTGTCATTTAATATTCTAAGCGGTTTGCTTTCAAAAACCAAGCAATTGAACATCTTTTAACAACTGGTTATATATAATGGTTTGCAAGTATTCCTGTTGTATATTGCTTCGTCCATTTGAGTTATAGAAATAGCACAAATGGACAAAGCAAATTCTAAAATAACAGTACAAGCATTTAGTACGGATAAATATGGATGGTTTTCGAATCACCTGTATGCCCACTATCCGTTTGGTGGTTATATCCTATACATAAGTCAACAGTTACTTTTCCTGTTTTTGGCAATTCAAAGGATACATCACCGATGACAGTCAAACCTTCCTGATAAATATACCCATGTGGATTATATGATAGCATATATTTTTGTTCTGCGCCTCCGTTATGTCTAACAAGTGCTGCAGCCCAAAAATCCCTATCGTTAAAGGATTGTTTAAAAACACTTGCACTAATCGACATATTGTAACCTGTGATTTTGACATTACACTGATAGGTGAAACTTGATCGTATTCCAATCCCTTCAATCAATTTGTATAGACGTGCCACACCAGAAAAAGTCCTTAAATCTTGTGGATAGGGATTGCCTCCACCTTGACTTCCTCCATTATTATTGTTTCCATTGTTCCCTGAAGCATCTGTTCCATCCCAGGGAGAACTGCTGGAATCCCATGGATTGCTGCTGGAATCCCACGGATTGCTCCATGTCCATGAGTCATCGGAATCTACAACTCCAGAATCAGGATAGGACGAGGAGACAACAACTTCTTTCATGACATAGCCTAAGTTCTGAACATAACCGCCTGGCCATGTGCCATTATTAAGCATGGACTCGTATTCGGCTTCGGTATAGGGATTGCTTGCAGTTCCCTTTGCTGCACCACTACTGCTACTCTGTGGGGTAGCGACATACAATTTGACTTTTGCCATAATAAAGTTTTTTAAGGGTTTAACTCTATAATTTATTCTCGCATGTTCCCTGAAAATAACTCGGTCACGGCTCAAAGGTATTGTTTTAATCCGTAATAACCATGTCCTTGTGTTGCTTTTAACTTAATTTAGTTGTTTTATGAGGTTTTTATGAGGGGTTGGTAACTATTCATCGAATAGTATCTCTTATGCTTTTAGAAGGCAAATTTGTAAGCGTCTCCGCGATAACGGATTGATTGGCTTTTTGTGTTTTTGTATCTTTGTGCCTAAAAAACATGGAACCACAAAATGTTCGTTACCATGAGGTTCAGCTCGAATTGTTTAAAAAAGAACTAGAAGAAAACCCTCAGTTATCTATGGAAAGATTTTGCAAAGAACATAATGCAAGATCTAATACAAAATCGTTCTTTATCGACTAAATTTGATAGAATTCAAACAAAAACAATGTATTCTTTTACATAAATCATGCTAAGAAGACTTATGTTTTCCTCTTAGCTGAATAATTACAGGAAAATGACCATTTCCAAATTTGTGTTGAATTTATGGTTTTGATTAGAATAACAATATACGTCCAAACTCTCACTCCACCCCTCCCACGCTATATCTCGCGCTACTATTTCCTCTCTGCGGAAACTTCTCGCACCCAATATACAGCGTATCAAAAGCATCCGTACCATCCGTGCGATGTTCCAGCAAATCCTCTTCCGACTCAGCCAACTTCTCCCCACCTTTATCCTTGCGGAAACCATTACGCCCACGAGTAACACCAGCCGCCTGAATCGCAAGGATAAGGTCGTCATTATTCTGCCTGTTGAAGAACGGCATCAACCTCTGTTTGCCGGCAAATCCCTGGTTGATGAGCAGGTACTTCTCATCATGACGCATGGGATTGCCAAGATACACATCAACCACCTCCCAACCACGACGTTCAAACTCGTGGATGATGACCCAACGGAAGTCCTGTTCATTCACTGCATAGTTTGAACCGAGTGCTGTAGTATCGTAATAAAATATCACCGTCTTGTTCTTATGGAACGCATAGTAAGAACAGAACTCCTCCACAAGAGCAGGTATCTTTCTTTCAAATTTGACATAGAAAGATTTTATTACATTCAGTCTACGTCCTGAAGGTTGTCCAGCCACTATCCAATTGATATTAGCATTGTAGTCCATACCAATGCAAATAGGTGCATTAGGGTCAGTATCCTTATCCGCACGACTATCCATATGAGAGCAGATAGATGACAAATGAGTATCGTCATCCTCATAGTATGACTGCGCCACATTATCAAGATATTCCATATCGGAAGCATCATACTTATGAGCCTCCTTCATAGACGAATAAAAACCATCCTTTGCAATTCCAATACGCTGACAAAGTATCGAAGTCTGAAAGGTCAGCGGAGTCAGGTCACGCTTCATTTGGCGGATATAGTTCTCACCAAGCAACTGCAAATTTTCAATGGAAGAATACTCTTTGTAATATGTAGCAATAGAACGTAATTGATTTAATTGTTTATCTTTATGCCTTAAAGAGTAAATCAAATGTTTAGAAACTTCCTCCCCAGACTCCTTATATTGTTTTATCCTCTCCTTCAATTTCCAGATATCATACACAAGCCCCTCAATAGCCGAAATAACCTCACTGTCCATCTTATCCTTATAATGAAGGAACCAAGACCCTTTCTGTGTCTGAGGCATATCACTGAGAATCATGATAGAGTGATTACATGAATGCCTACCAAAGTACGACTTGATACCACCATTGGCAGGAAGAGTCTCATCCTTCAACTTGTTATAATCGATGAACTTTGCTTCATCCACCAGAAGCCATGAAAGCGTCAGTGAGTTAGATGAACCCGGACGATCCTGAGAGATTATAACAGCACATGAACCATTGTAAAAAGATATGACATGCTCATACTCTGCCGGCTCAATAATAGCCTTGGCAAAAGTCTTCGGAGGCTTGCGCCCGATGACATAATGGATGCCACGAATATAGCCCCATCGCTTCCATGCCGCGAACAATCCAGGCAGAGTATTTGTAAGCCCATGTTTGAAGGTTGGCACCACGATGCCACCCGTAGAACCAGGCATACGCTGCATGTTGCGAAGAACGAAAGGAGCCGCAATAGAATCCGTCTTACCAGTACGGCGACCAGCCACAATCACAGAAATATTAGCACCAATCAGCTGAGTCAATCGCTGAGGTTTGTTGAAATAAACTTCTTTGTGCATAGGTGGACAAAATACAATTAAAGTCGGGATGATTTTTTGAAAATAATTTGGACTATAGTTTGTTATTTATTCCAGTGATAAAAACAGTATTCTTTTGATGCTCGTGAAGAAGGTTCTTCATTGCTAGCAGTGTAGATCCTGTAGTAACGAAATCATCAAAAACAATCACATTCGGTTCAGCAGGAATGTTATTTGGAAGGAACACCGCCCCGACACGGTGTTTACTTTGACAATGCGCACAATCGAAGTAGAACGGAATACCGAGAGCATTGCCTATACCTTCGGCAATACGCGAAGCAAAATTATGTTCACGATGTCTACGCATAGGAGTAGTAACAATAGCCCAGGCTCCAGAAGAGATATAGTACCCAATACATTCATTGATAACCGGAACCATGGAATCAATGAAGAACTGCACCATCGAATCATCAGCCTTTATTTCCGTCAGCGTCCTGCCGAAGATGGACTTCTGCCAAAGCGATATAAAGTTTGTAGAAGCACGACGAGTAAGACGCAGCTTAGGAGAGAAGTCACACCGAGCCTCTACAGACTTATCCCAAGCCTTGCGCTGTTCCACGGCAAAGATATCCTTCTTCGGCAGATTATCACACTCATTCCAGTCGGGAAGAGAACCAATGTCTATGTCCTGTGTTACATCAGAAACAGACTGTGGCATAGGAATATCATTCAGAATATCGTCAAGCATAATATGAAGCATTTACACAAATACCCAAGAACCGTCACGGCCCCTGGGTATCCAGTTCAAACATGAAAGAAATCATTTATTATCACTCACAAAAGCTACTCACCTAGACTGCCTTCATCTCCAGATGTGTTTCCACCAGATGTGTTTCCATCAGATGTGTTTCCACCGGATGTATTACCGCCTGATGTACCACTATTATCCGTATTGCCACCAGAGGTACTACCATCACCACAATGGATTACACCTTCCTCCGTATCGAGAGTACCCACGTAGAAAGGAGAAGGAATCTCATCCGTAGCCTCCACAGAAATTGTGGTAGATGTAGTACCCGTGGCCCCCTGACCATTATCCTGAGCCACGGTTGTTTTTGTCATCCAACGCTCAGAACCGACAATACGGAAATTGCCCTTCATGTCCTCGACCACGAAGACATTGTCCGAATTGTTAAGGTAAGCAGAAGCAGCCGAAGCAGAAGGACCGACACTAGGATGAACCAAAGTTGCCTTGTTCAGCTGTGTCTGCGAAGGCACTTCCCCCTGAGCCTCCGAAGTCAGCTGTGACTTGTCGGCAAGGATGACTATATAATGCCACTTGGCATCAGCAACCAACGTGAAGGAACCTGAGAGAGTAGAGGAGGACACACGACCATTGTCATCACGAACGAATGCAGGCCACTTCACAATCTGATTCTTAGCAATATAGTACACCCTGCGCTTGATACCAGGCAGTTCAGGTGTACCCATGCACCAATCCAGCGAACGCTGTATGTTAATACAATTTGCCATAACCAATACACATTAGACAAGTTCAACAACCTTGAATCTACGCTTGTCGATAGACTCAAACTGACAACCAAAGAACATTGTAGCGATGTACGACAAGATGAAAGGCTCGTACTCCTTCACCATAACAGACTCCACGTCACCCATCTGGTCATAGCCAATAAGCATATTGGACTTAGGGCAGATGTGGATGAACTTAGAACCAATCTTGTTGTACATAGGAATGATATGCAACCTGCCATTTGAACCCTCCACAGTAGTCTGTGAATATTGAGTATTGTAGTTGATACCGCCATGCGACAGCAGATAACCCTCATTGTACTTGTCTGCAAAATCCTGAGTGCAGAACATGTACAAATCCTGAGAACGCAGACGAGGATCCAGAGAGAAGAGAATTTCTTTTGCAATGTCCACAGCATTTGCGGAAGTAATCTCCTCTGTAAGCTTCATGTAATTGCCCTCTTCTGCAGCGATAGCACCCGAAGTCACCTCCTTTGTGGTAATGGTATCAAAACCATCAAAGAGGTCCATTGTGGTATCGCCTGCAGCATTACGCTTTCCTGCCCAAATAGCCTCGTTGAGATGTTCTGACAGACCACGAGCGATAAGAGCAAGGACATGCAAGGCAGTAGGAGCCTTCATCTGTCCATCACCCTTGGTAGCACCAACCTGACCAAGCAGAGTAGACACGGCAGAGTTAGGTTCGAACTTGGCCACCACAGAACCCATGAATGTCTCAAGAGTACGGTAGTCCACATTGAGATTGAAATCTGTGGAACGCGAAGGCTTATAAGGACCGAACTGCGCATCACCAGAGAGAGCACCCACATTCTCCTTGTAGCGAATGCCAGGACGAGCAGTCATGTACTTAAGAGTCTCCTGAATGCCAATGATGGGAAGCATCAGAAGGTCAGAACGCCATTTGGTGGCCGCCTCCTGAAATTCCTGAAGAGTAAAAGTAAGTTTACCAGCCATAATATAACGATTAGAGTTTAACGATTAGGGAAGCATGTCATACAGTTCCTGTGCACGAGCCTTTGTCTCGAAGAAAGCCTCAGGAGAGTTAGGGTCGAGAGAAGCTGTACCCTTTTTATTCTCATCCACGATATGAGATGTAGAATCGCCAGGAGCCTTCTTCAGGGCCTCAATCTCATCCCTCAAAGCCTTAATCTCTGCATCCTTGTCAGCGATAGCCTTGGCATGAGCATCAGCAGAAATGGTCTCAGAAGCAGGAGAAGCCACCTTCTCCTCAGCATTAGCTTTAGTAGAATTTTCAGTGTTCATCTTTTCATTGTTATTTTGATTAGACTTAAAGAAATTAGTCAGCGCAACGACAAAGCGATTGAAAGCAGAAGGATTCACGCGAGAGAAACCTTCAGGCATGGGAATACCGGCCGATGACATATCAGCCGCCATATCATCAGTGATAACAGGCGCCATATCGTCCTCGAAGTCAGTAATCTCATCCACAAAGCCCCAGTCAAGAGCCTCTTTAGCGGTGAGCCATCCACCTTTCTTCATAAGTGCCAGGAGTTGAGAAGGTTCACGCTTGCACTTAGCCGCATACATCTCAGCCACATTGGCGTCCATCTTGTCAAGATCCTCCTTCATCTGCTCTGCCTCCTTGATGATAGAGCGAAGCTTGTCACTATTGGCAGAAGCCCACTGGAAGAACTCCATAGAACACTTATGCACCAGATACATAGCAGAAGAATCCATGCTGACATGTTTTGCACCCAGAGAAGCGATAGTTGCAGCTGACGCATTCATACCAACGAAATGCACATTTACATTTCCATGATTACGGAAAGCAGCAACGATAGAAAGAGCTTTAGCGAGAGAACCGCCAAGTGAATCGATTAGCACATTCACCTCGCCATCCTGATTCTTGCCAAGAACGTAGTCAACATAGTCAGCATCAAAATCCCAACCACCGACGTAACCTTTAAGATGAAGATTGTAATTTTTCTTTGCCATACAAATAGAATTATTTATAGTGCAAAGATATATTTATGTGTACATGTAATAAAAGACAAGAATAAGTGCATAATTGGATTATTTTTAGTAACTTTGTAACAAATATTACAGAAAGCAATTATGCACAAAAAAGCAACGACTTTTGATGACCAGATATTAAAGCTCCGCAGTAGAGGAGTAGAGATAAATGATGAAGAAAAAGCAAGAGAAATTCTTGCTGATATTGGGTATTACCGTCTGGGATTTTACTTTTTCCCTTTTGAGAAAACATATCCCGAATTAGGAAACAAAAGATGCCATGATGTCGTTAAAGGCACCACGATGGAATATGCGGTGGCCTTGTACTATTATGACTTCGATTTACGAAATATCCTCTCAAAGTACTTGTCAAGAGTTGAAATCGCGATTCGCACGACCATGATATATGAGTTATCCAACAAATATAGTGCAGATCCTGTTTGGTTTATCAATCCCAATGTAGTAGAAGCGGATTTTATAAACGACTTTGACGCGAAGGTATATGACACTATTTCCAAGAAACCGGTCATAAAGAGACATAGCAAGAAACATCCAAACGACAAATATGCCCCAGCTTGGAAAACAATGGAGTTTATGATGTTTGGAAGTTTGACAAAACTTTATGATAAACTGAAGAGTGTAGATGACAAATTACTTATTAGTCGTCATTTTGGTGTCAACAAAACCAGTGTATTCTTCAGTTATATAGAAGCTATACGTCATTTAAGAAATGCCTGTGCTCACGGTCATGTATTATACGACATCAACATGGAGCGTTCTGTAACTAAAGGTCCAGCAGGAAAATTTGATTCCAATACTAGTAGTAACCTAGTTGCAGCCTTATCAGTTCTGAGATATATTCTTAGTCGTGTTTCTATAAACAGGCAAAAAGAAATGGATGTGCTCTTAGATAATGCAACACTTACGTTGTACAGCAAATGTCCAACTTTGCGTAACATCATTGAATCTAAATCAGGTATAAAGGTATAAAACAACACGTTAAATGTTAAAAATGCACATTTTAGCAATATTAAATGTTGTTGTTGTTTGATATTATAAAAAATCGAGCTACCTTTGCATTATCAATAGTGTGTGCGGAAGCCCCCGTCGCTCCGTATTGCACTCTAAAAAGGTCGAATTGGGATTTAGCATTATCGCTAAATCCCGTTTCTTTTATATAGCACAAGGAATCAGGGCACGTTTGCCAGAAAAAGTAACCTTGATATCATATATATTCCTTGAACCAGAAATCTCCCTTGTGTATTCAATTACTGGGAAAGGACGTTCTTTTGTTCCAATCAAATAATTATGCCCTTCTATATCAGTAATGACAAATGCCATTTTGGGATTCTTCGGGATACGAGTTGTGGAGGTAAATTCAAGACTGAGATTTTCGAAATAATCCCCATTTGTATATTTGCTTTCCACTTCCAAAGAACATTCCGGATAAATATCAAGATTTGAAGCATCACAATTGATCCCAACTGGAATATTGCTCATACATTTTGCCATTGCATGCAGAGGAAGTTCTGCACAGGGCAGAATACTTATATTCTTTATACCAGGAAGAGACTGTTTCATATAATCAAATTAAGTGGACAAAACAGAATTAAAGTTGTGAAGATTTCTTTCTGTGTTTGGAAGATTTGTGATTAGTCAGTCTGCCATTGGGAGAGTAAACAGCTCTTTTGCGTTGAAGAATCTTAGCGATAGTATTCCAATTTCTGTCATCAACCTCAATTCCATTTTTCTCCATCCAGGAAGTTATTGTCTGGTCAGTCCTTTTAATTACATTGCCAACGGTATGAAGGTCTTTCCAGAGCTTTACCTTAAAACGAGTTCTTATACACTCTTGTAGAAGAATAATACCTTTTTGAGGCAGATGATTATATGTTCTGATATCCTTATGCTTGAAGTAAGGAATAATAACTTCAGTCTCCTCCGGACTATGCGTAAATTTAGGCTGTCTGGTCTTTGGCAGAGGAGTAAGATATACCTGAAGAAGATCTGCCTCAGCCGACCCACGTTTCAGTCGAACCGGATAATTGCCACCATGCTCATGTCTAAACCACTGAGCAAGATAAGGTTCAAGATTCAGGAAAATACTGTATGTCATATAGTTAATTATTATACTGCAAAATTACTGAATAAAACACTTACAGCAAAGCATAACTAATTAAATATCAAGCAACAAACAAACTAAATAATGTTAAACAAAAATACATAAACAGGAATATACTTCAACACTAAGTTCATAAAATTTATTTTTTCATTCTAAAAATACAGATACCTACAGGCCAAAACAACTGCAACATTTGTAACATCGACTTAATAGCCTAATTTATAAGCACATATAAAATTATAAAAATGTAAATATTGTTTTTAAAACATGAATATATTTACAAAACACGATATTTGCCATTCTTTGTTACAAAATGTTACATATAATTTAGACTATAATATATGTCTAATATGTTGAATTTATTATTGTTACATAATGTTAC
>JAFYMW010000076.1 GCA_017548165.1 Bacteroidaceae bacterium | reverse complement strand
CTTGACTAAGGGAATTGACAAGTTTATTTCTTCCAACCTTTATAAAAAAGGTTTGCTTGTACTACAAATTCTGTCTACGAAAATCTTTCAAAGAACGATTCTTTTTTTGCGTAACTGACCGACCTCCAATATTCGAGGAGGTTCGTCCCGTTTTGCGAGTGCAAAGGTAAAACTTTTATAGAAACTGACAAAGGAATGCTAAAGAAAAGTTAAAGAAAAATAAACAAAAGGTGTAAAACAGACAATAATAGCGAACAGAATGGGGAGTACACCTTATTATATAATATATAGGGGAAAGTGTATTTCGTGCAGAAACACTAATAAACAAAGAACACAATTCAAGCTAATTCGAGTATTATAAATGCTTCAGTAGAGGCATATCGACTATAGTTTGGAGAGTATTGAATGACTAACACCATCACCATCTCTGAGAATTATCTTGACATCAAGAAACATAGACAAATGTCCCTACGAGGCTAGAGATGATTCCTCGTGGGGAATCGCTTCATTCCTCACGAGGAGTGAACTCATTCCTCAGTAGCGATTAAGTAAACGCACACTGAGGAATAAGCACATGCGCACTAAGAGAAATTAATAGTATCTATCACGAAGCATAACTCCACACAACAGCAACGCATAAACAATTGATTTATAAGACATAATATTACTATTCTCTACTAATCGGCGCACCAACCACCCTACCGCTAATTATATTGCAAGAATCATCTATCCAGGAAATTGCCCATCAGCGTACACACATCAAAAATCTTTACCTAACATTCACATCAGTAATAGCATCCCCTCATATCTCAAGAACAGAGCACCCCATCTGGCCGGAAGATTTTCATAACGCAAAAATAACATTTCGGTCTTTCTACTTAAAAAAGGCTATTCCAATTGTAGCGTTTGGCACAAGGAATGATAGATAATAAGTTTTAGTTTGGCATGGGGCGTATTAGTGATATTGCGCCCCATATCTTTTATATATATAGCGAAGTGTGTTTCTCAAACAGAAAAACACACTTCAAAAAAAACATTCACACATTACAACAATATGCGTTAACCTTGCAATAAATGTCTGTATTCCTGCACAGCCTTTCGGAATTGTTCGACAGCCTCTTCGATAGTACATTTCAGGCGACCACCTGAAGCATTCTTATGACCTCCTCCGTTGAAGAATCGCGCAGACATTTCATTACATGGGAAATCGTCAACGCTACGAAGAGAAAACTTAACATACTCGGGGTGCTCTGTGTCTTCGCTAATAAATGCCGACAAGCGCACACCTTGTATCTGCAAAGGCATATTGACAATACCTTCAGTATCTCCATTCTTAACACCAAGCATACGACGCTCTTCGTTGGTAATAGTCATCAGCGAAGCATTCATCCCTGATATCACCTCCAATTTTACATACAACATATAACCCACAAGGCGCATACGATTGGGAGTGGAGGAGTAGAAAACATTTCGATAAATCTTGTCTTTATCTATACCACTAGCCAACAGATGACTGATACATTCATATACCACACTACGATTGGACGCATAGGTAAAAGCTCCTGTGTCGGTCATCATACCAGTATAAAGACAAGTTGCCTCCTGAGCAGTAATAAGAAGGAGTTCACCCAACTGCCACATCAGATGACAGATAACCTCGCAAGTGGCACACATTTCTGGGCAAGAAATCTGCATATTGCAGAAATCTGCCTTGGGATGGAGATGGTGGTCTACCATGACCATAAAACCATCTTCCTCATTACGACAACGCTCAGCACACTCGTTTATAATAGGTTCCATCTCCAATGCACGAGAAGGATCGTTCATATCACAAATCCAAATCAAATCGGACTGACGAAGAACAGAAAGCGCAAGCTCGGGCTTTTTATCGTATCGAATAATTTCGTTCACACTGGGCAACCACTGGAGAAAGTCTGGAAAACGATTGGGGACCACCACCCTACATTCTTTGCCTAAACGCTTCATCCATGCAGCCAACCCAAGTGTGCTACCAAGTGCATCTCCATCTGGGTTGACATGACACACACAAGTAACAAACTGTGAACGCTCTATCCTCTCTAATAATACAGACAACTGTCCGTTTGTCATTACTTTTTCCATACAGAATACAAATATACAAAGAATAATCGTATCTTTGCACATGAGAGGATATAAATATAAGTTGATATGGAAAAGAAAGACTTGAGAATAGTATACATGGGCACGCCAGATTTTGCCGTCCCCACTCTTGAACGTCTCATCAGCGACGGATATAATGTAGTTGGTGTCATAACAATGCCCGACAAGCCAATTGGCCGACACCAAAGTCAGTTGCAAGCATCACCAGTAAAGGAGTGTGCTATGAAACACGACATACCCGTACTTCAACCCGAACGACTGAAGGATGAGGTTTTTCTGGAAGAACTACGCAATCTGAAAGCCGACCTACAGATTGTTGTGGCATTCCGCATGCTTCCCGAAGTGGTGTGGGCAATGCCACGACTAGGAACCTTTAATCTACATGCTGCTCTGCTACCCCAATATCGTGGTGCAGCACCTATAAACTGGGCAATCATTAATGGTGACACAGAGACTGGTATCACCACATTCTTCCTTGACCACCAGATAGATACAGGCGAAGTAATACAACAAGAGAAAGTATCCATTGAACCTGATGAGAATGTTGAGGACATTCATGACAAACTGATGATTTTGGGAGCTGACCTTGTGGCAGAAACAGTTCAAAACATTATTGACAACAAAGTGAAGCCTATTCCACAGGAACAGATGCACACAGATGAACCTCTGCGACCTGCACCTAAGATTTTCCGAGAAACATGCCAAATCCTTTGGAACAAGCACACCGTAGACTCTGCACACAACTTCGTACGCGGTCTGAGTCCATATCCAGGTGCATGGACATACATCATATTGCCTGATGGCAAAGAAACCGTAATGAAAATATACCGCACAAGCAAAAAGACATCTTGCAGTACTACAAATGCAGAAAATGCCTCTCCTATGATTATTGCAAGCAAAGGTGATAGTCCTTCGTTGTGTGTATGCTTACCAGACGGAGCATTGTACATAGAAGAATTGCAACTGGCTGGAAAAAAACGAATGAATGTAGCCGATTTCCTTCGAGGCACATCTGTGGAAGGGTGGAGATTGGGACAATAACACCTTAATACGCAAAACCACAACAAGTTATAACAGAATAAGCCCGCGGCAACAATACCGCGGGCTTATTCTATTATTTAAAGTTTGTAGATTACATCTTAGACTTTCCAAATGGGAAATTGATACCAAAAGTTAAACCTGTGTTGCTCTTCAAAGGAACTCCCTGTTTGGAAAGTGTACCTACCATATGGTCCATACCTACGAAGAGATTGAATCCTCGGGGATGAATATTGGCAACCCATCCAAAACTGGTACCACGAGTACCGAAACCGAAGTTAGCGCTCAACTCAAACCACTTAACAGGAGAAATGGTGGCACTGATACGTTCCTCGTTCCAGGTATACTCTCCCTGGAAACGTGTTGTGCTCAACAAGCCAACACTAAGCTTCTTATAGAAAGGCATGGCATACTCTACGCCAATGTTCATTGTTGCTCCTAAAGAAGTGGTTAACTTGGAAACGCCACCATCCTGCATGGCAAGAAGTGAAGAAAAACGATCTCCATAATCGTCTGCTTGATCGTCCACAGACACACCAGGACCATTCCCAATCTGTATGTCGTTGAAACCAGTAAAGACTACCTCTTTACCTAGATTGTACGCATTGTGGTTCTCCTTCCAAGAAATAAAGCCAAGATCCAATAATGAAGCACTTACTTTCATTCCTTCTACCCAACCTTGTTCCTCAAGATCCCACTCTGCACCCAAGTCGAATGCCAAACCAAAACCATTAGGACCAATTTGATTGCTCTGTAGCTCTACGTTGTCAAAATTTATCTGCTCATATGAGCTGCCATCGCTATATTTATTTTTTTCCATTTCACCCCAACCGAATCCTTTGATACTAACATCGGCTTGAGCATTGGCAGAGAGTATCCATTGGTCTGTACCGGTCAAATTAAGATGAGCGTTCTTTAATTGGACTTTGGTTCTAGCACCGCCAACAAGGAACTTAACCTTACCACCAACTCTCCACGCATCAGCAACCTTGCGACTATGTCCCAAACCTATCTCAGACCAAACAGAAGCAGTAGAAGAAACATCGCTGATATCGTAATCCTTATTAGTCAAATTCTTTGCAAATTCAAATAATTCGTAAGGAGCATTTATGCCAGAATTAGCACGCATACCAAGACTAAATGTATTGTATCCACCCCATGCATGAAAACCGAAACTTAAAATTTCCATTCTCATGTCCATATTGAGGTTATTATTGGCAGAAAAACCACTTAACGCATCTTTGACAGAGATACTGGGATTCATAAAAGTAGTCAACTGTCCTTTGGGATCGAATTTCAAGAAATCGGTCAAAGACAGATTACCTGTCATACCTACATTATAATTACCTAAGACTGGAAAGGAAACATAACCGTTTCTATCATAATCCTTGGCAGGATTCAACTGATGGCCATATGTATAACCATCCAAAAAATACGCACTATTGAGATTTTGTGCAGAAACCGCGCCAGATAACATTGTTGCTGCAGCGGCAAACATTATGGATTTATATATTTTCTTCATAGTTGCAAAAATAAAAATTAAAAGGAGAATAAGCATTGTTGACTGGCATCAATTAGTTTGCATCATAATAAATATTACCCTTGACACCAAGTCTGATATTTCTCATCTTCACAAAATCCTTTGTTCTCAAGTACTCGCCAAGATGGGACTCGTTAGCCTTCAGCTTGCATGTAATCTTCACGCCATCCAATTGAGGAGCATTGTTGGTACCCTTGACATAATCAAGCAGAGAAAGTCCAGAACCCTCCTTGGTCTTTAGTTCGTAGCGCAGGGGCACTCCATTTGTCTTGGCGGTAACTTCCTGATATATCTTGGGCAAGCCAACGATTTCCTCGCCATTGACATCGATAGGAACGATTTCCAGTTCTGCATCCAATGCCACCTGGTTGTCTATCAATGCCTCCAGAGCGATAGAGAACAAGTCATCGGAAAGAACCTCGTCAATATCCTCGGCCAAGTCTTCTGACCAACCTGTTTCCTCGGTATGATATACAATGCAGAAATCCTTTCCCACACAAAGAGGAGCATATACACTCAAATCCACGTCAATTTCTGAAGGCAGGAACACAGGCATGCCGAAACCAGAAGATGAAAGCCTGGTAACATAGGTTTGAAGCTTGTCGGGGATAATCTTTATCAAATCAGAGTATTTTTCGCCTGTTTCCAAAGGAAGATAATTGGGAGTGCCATACTGGGGGTTCAAAATCTTTGCAGGCAAGAATTCTTCTCGTGCCGCCGCATAGAAACATGAATATGGGTCCCTGATAGTCAATCCTGATACATGACAGGAAGATAGTTCTTTATCGTTCTTATAACTGCTGATCTTAAAATCCAAAGCCATTTGGCCACGAGGCACAGTAGAATATACATTGGCCACAATTACAGGATTGTCAAGATCAAGAGTTACCTCCTCCTTCTTAAAGATGTCGGGCAAGGATGCAATATAAATTGGGGGAGCATCTTCCGTGAATTCAACATCGCCATCTGCAATGAACGGTATGGTTATCTTAAAAGCACCCGATGCCTGAGCATAGAATATTGTGTCGTCGACAACTTCATTAAATACCGTGTCGACAAAGCCCAGCTGGTCCAAATCCATAAAGTTGGACAATTCCAAAGAACCGGTACTGAAGTGGGGCAACCAGAGATCTACATTGGAACCTACTGTCATGTCGACCTTATCCAAATCGTATTTGTCGTCCATACAGGACACAAAACAACAAGCAACCATAGACATGGCGCAGAGTTTGGTAATTTGATTTGTCTTCATAAAATTTATTTTTATTGATAATTTAAAACATATACGAAATCGTTTTTCACACTTTCTGTTCGCATCTAGAACTTTCTTTGCCACAAATATAGTAAAAAAAGTTAATCTTATAGAACAATCGTGCAATATGTTGTTAATAATATAAAAAAAATAGGTGTGAACGCAAACGCCACACCTAAACCTTATATGAACACGACACCTATGGCATCGTATAAAAGGGGAATCTTGGATTACATCTCCCAGCCAAGAGCGCTGGCACCGAGTACTGCTGCACTTGCGCCATCCAATTCGCTAAGCAAAATCTTGGCCTTGCCCTTATAGACGAACAACACATTCTCGTCGTATGCCTTACGAACATGAGACATCAACAGTTCGCCAGCCTTTGTGGGACCGCCAAAGAAAATAAATGCCTCAGGACTAGAGAATGGAGCAAAGTTTGCACAAGCCTCACCCAAACGACGTCCTGTATCAGCAAGAATTTCCAAAGCTAGTTCATCACCGCTTGCTGCAGCAATAGACACATCCTTGGCCTCTAACTTAGAGCTAAGAATATCTCTCAAAGAAGAAGGACGACGGCTAACTGCCAACTTCTCAATAGCACTGCGTGCGATACCAGTACCAGAACAGTAGCACTCCAAGCAACCGCGGCGACCGCAACCACACTCGCGACCATTCTTTTCTACGATAACATGACCCAACTCTCCAGCAAAACCATCGTGACCGTAAACCAACTGACCGTTTACAACCACACCGCTACCTACACCTGTACCAAGAGTAATCTCGATAAAGTTCTTCATGCCACGAGCTGCGCCATATGCCATTTCGCCGATAGCAGCAGCATTGGCATCATTGGTGAGAACAACAGGAATACCCAAAGCCTCCTGGAACATTTTTACCAAGGGGATGTTGCCACGCCATTCCAGATTGGGAGCATCTTCAATGCAACCAGAATAGTAATTACCGTTAGGTGCACCTATACCCATTGCCTTGATTGTCTCGATACCACCAACCTCTTCAACCAAAGGCTTAAGAGCGTCAGTACATACCTTGACATACTTCTCTGCAGTACCATGACCTGCGGTAGGAATAGAAACAGACTTTACAATATTGGCATTCTTGTCTACGATGCCAAACACAGAATTGGTACCTCCAAGGTCCAAACCGATAACGTAAGATTTCTTGCTCATTTTGTTTATTTGGATTATAGATATTAAGATTAAGTCTACGGGCAAAGTTATTACTATTTTTGCAATAACTCACATTTTTTAACGACAAATCTATGTAAAATCAAAAAAAAGTCCGTAATTTGCAGACATATTATGTGGATTGAACCTGTAAATACTTTAGAAATAGTCATCAAAGGACTTATTGTTGGCATACTGGCAAGTGCCCCTATGGGACCTGTTGGTGTACTAACTATTCAACGCACATTAAATAAAGGCAGGTCCTTTGGTTTGGTAACAGGCGTAGGAGCAGCAGTATCGGACATCATTTATGCTGCAGTTTCACTTCTAGGCATGAGTTTTGTTATGGATTTCATAGAAAATCCTCAAAACATGTTTTGGTTTAAGGTGATTGGCGGCATATTGTTGATGCTGTTCGGCATATACACATATATGAGCAATCCTACCCAAAACCTGCGCCCAACGAGCAAAAGCAAAGGTTCGCTGATGCACAATGGCATAACCGGTTTTCTTGTAACCTTCTCCAATCCCCTAATTATCTTATTGTTCATTACATTGATGGCACGATTTGAATTTGTAGTGCCTACTCATTATTGGGAACAAGGATTGGGATATCTGGCCATTTTTGGCGGAGCATTATTGTGGTGGTTTGGCCTTACTTTTATCATTGACAAAGCAAGAGCAAAGTTTAAAAACAGCACAATATGCTTGATAAACCGCATCATCGGCAGCATTGTGATTATTGCTGGATTACTCGGTTTTATATGGGCGTTGCTTCCCCAATTAGGGATAGACATTTAATTGACAACACGCATTAACCGCACACCGACATGTTAATTGCAAAAAAACTAAGAAAACAAAATCTTGTGGCCTATGTCCTCTACATGTATCAGGTGGAGGACATCATTCGTTCATATAATTGCGACATACAGAAAATAGCAGAAGAATACTTGCCTCGCTTTGATTATGATGATGAAGAATTGGAACAAGTACTGCAATGGTACGATGGTTTAGTACGCATGATGCACGAAGAGGGTTGCCTTGAGCGTGGGCATGTGCAAGTTGTTCGCAACACAATCTTCCTCCTCGCAGACCGCCACCGCGAATTGCTCGCAGACCCTCAGGAAGCCATCTATAATGTAGCTTACCACAAAGCTCTACCATATATAGTAGAACTACGTAGCAAGGGTAACGGAAAAATGAAATCCGAATTGGAAACAGCTCTGGACGCACTTTACGGAATAACATTGTTGCGCATGCAAGAGAAACCTATTGGTCAAGAAACAGCAACAGCTATATCTGCCATAAGCAACATATTAAACATGCTGTCCGAGAAATACAACCAGCCACAAGCATAAACGAATATCACACATCCATCAGAGAAATATTCAATAACATATGACAGAAGAAATTCTACGCAGACGCACCTTTGCCATCATCGCCCACCCCGATGCTGGTAAAACAACACTGACCGAAAAATTCCTGCTCTTCGGTGGTCAGATACAAGTAGCTGGAGCCGTAAAAAGCAACAAAATAAAGAAAACCGCCACTTCCGACTGGATGGAGATAGAAAAGCAGCGCGGTATCTCGGTGACAACATCGGTAATGGAATTTGAATATGCCCCAGAAGGTACACCTGCAGACAAGCCCTACAAGATTAACATTCTGGACACCCCTGGTCACCAAGACTTTGCCGAAGACACCTTCCGCACACTCACTGCTGTGGATAGTGCCATCATCGTTGTAGATGGTGCCAAAGGCGTTGAAACCCAGACACGCAAACTGATGGAAGTGTGTCGTATGCGCAAGACACCTGTCATCATATTCATAAACAAGATGGACCGAGAAGGTCGCGATCCTTTTGACCTTCTTGACGAACTGGAGGAAGAACTGAAAATTGCAGTCCGTCCCCTATCATGGCCCATAAACCAAGGACAACGCTTCAAAGGTGTATACAATATATACGAACAAAAGCTGAACCTGTTCCAATCAAACAAACAGAAGGTAACAGAGAAAGTGCAGGTAGATATCGAAAGCGAAGAGTTGGACCAATGGGTTGGTGAAACAGATGCAGAGAAACTCAGAGAAGATCTTGAAATGATAGAAGGCGTTTACCCTGCCTTTGACGAAGAGTCATACAAGGAAGCCATGCTTGCCCCTGTATTTTTTGGATCTGCACTGACAAACTTCGGTGTACAAGAACTCTTGGACTGTTTCTGTAAAATTGCCCCCTCTCCCCGTCCTGTAATGGCAGAGGAACGTGAGATAAATCCTGACGAAAAGAAGTTTACTGGTTTTATCTTCAAGATTACCGCCAACATCGACCCCAACCATCGTTCATGTATCGCATTCTGCAAAGTTTGCTCTGGACGATTCGTACGCAATGCCCCATATCTGCATATACGCAATGGGAAAACAATACGATTCTCCAGTCCAACCCAATTTATGGCGCAACGCAAGGAAACAATCGACGAAGCGTGGGCCGGAGATATCGTAGGTTTGCCCGACAATGGTATATTTAAAATCGGCGACACACTAACAGAAGGCGAACAGTTGCATTTCCGTGGTCTGCCTTCATTCTCTCCCGAGATGTTCAAGTATATTGAGAACGCCGATCCCATGAAGACAAAACAACTCGAGAAGGGCATCAATCAGTTGATGGACGAAGGTGTGGCACAGCTCTTTGTGAACCAATTCAACGGACGCAAAATTATTGGTACCGTCGGCCAGTTGCAGTTTGAAGTGATTCAGTATCGTTTGGAGAACGAATATGGTGCAAAATGCCGTTGGGAACCTATCCATCTGCACAAGGCTTGTTGGATTTCATGCGAGCCCGGCTATGATGCAGAGATGGAGAATTTCAAGAAGCGCAAATACCAATATATGGCCAAGGACAGAGACGGCAGAGATGTTTTCCTGGCAGACAGCGGTTATGTTTTAAGCATGGCACAACAGGATTTCGAACATCTACAGTTCCATTTCACTTCAGAATTCTAACACATTATTAATATATAAGCAACACATCTTGTATCACATATGAATTGCGAAATAGACATCAAACAAGCCGTAGAATGCCTACGTAAAGGAGGTGTTATCCTCTACCCTACCGACACGGTTTGGGGTATTGGTTGTGATGCAACCAACGAAGAAGCCGTAAGGCGTATCTACGAAATCAAAAAACGTCAAGATGCCAAGTCTATGCTATGCCTGGTAGACAAGGCCGATCGCATACAACGATATTTCCGCAACATACCTGACGTAGCATGGGACATTTTTGATGCTGCCGACTCGCCAGTAACCGTAATACTTGATGGTGCCGACGGAGTCGCACCCAGCCTAATTGCCGAAGATGGTTCTTTGGGAATACGTGTGACACGTGACCAATTCTCTCACGACATCTGTTATCGTTTACAGAAACCACTAGTAAGCACTAGTGCCAACATCAGCGGAGAACCCACAGCACGCACATTCCGCGAAATCAGTGAAGAGATTAAATCTCAAGTAGATTATATCTGTTCGTTTCGCCGCGGAGACAACATCCCAGGCAATCCAAGCAGAATCATTAAGTTGGGACTTGATAATAGCGTAAAGATTATCAGATAACAACATAGACAAACATAAAACAGCAGACAACGATGCAAGACCTTCGCAAACACCGTAACTTGCGCAACGCGGCAGCAATATTACTTCGCTGGCGCAGACGCCACAGGGAAAAGATTAGTGACGAACGCTTCGTACTGCTCATCAGTTTTTTTGTTGGCATATTCACAGCATTGGCTGGTTGGACGTTGAAATGGATTATTCACACCATTGAACATATACTGACATACAGTTTCTCCAACACTAATGCCAACTGGTTGTATTTGATTTTCCCCGTTATTGGCATTGGTTTGACAATGCTATTCATACGCTATATCGTACGCGATGACATAGGGCATGGTGTCACAAAGATTCTTTTCGCCATTGCCAGGAACAAGAGTAAGATAAAACTTCACAACACCTTCACCTCTGTTTTGGCTTCAGCCGTAACCATCGGCTTTGGCGGTAGCGTAGGTGCCGAGGCTCCCATTGTGCTAACTGGTAGTGCCATTGGCAGTAATCTGGGACGATTGTTCCACCTTTCTGGACGCCACATGATGCTACTTGTTGGATGTGGTGCTGCTGGTGCCGTGGCAGGTATTTTCAAAGCCCCTATTGCCGGACTCGTCTTTGTTCTGGAGGTGCTGATGATAGACCTTACTATGGGTTCACTGCTGCCCTTATTGGTAAGTTGTGTTACAGCTGCTGCCGTAACATTTTCCCTCTCGGGCATGGGTACAGTCTTTGAGTTCAATCTTAGCAACCCCTTCTCTGTAAGCAGAATACCAGCATACCTTGCATTAGGAATCATCTGCGGTTTGATAGCATTGTATTTCACCAGGACTATGAACTGGCTTGAAGGCATCTTTCGTCGCATCAATGTTCCTTACAAGAAATTTCTTTTCGGTGGAGCGATGCTCAGCATACTCATCTTCCTTTTCCCATCTTTGTATGGCGAAGGTTATTCACTAATCGAGCTTCTTCTTAACGGAAAGAACATGGAAGAATGGCAGGAAGCCATGAATGGTTCTTTCTTCGCTGGCCACGCAAACCTGCTTTTAATTTACCTTATATTGGTGATACTGATGAAGGTTTTCGCATCTACAGCCACCAATGGAGGAGGTGGATGTGGCGGTATCTTTGCTCCCTCACTGTTTCTCGGTTGTGTTGCAGGCTTTGTTTTTGCAAGATTATGGAATATGAACAACATATTGGGCATACAAGTACCAGAAGGAAACTTTGCCATGCTTGGTATGTGTGGTCTGATGAGCGGTGTGATGCATGCCCCTTTGACAGGCATATTCTTGATAGCCGAACTTACAGGAGGATATGGAATGTTTATGCCCCTGATGATGGTTGCAGTAGGAGCATATCTAACCATAAAATTGTTTGAACCTCACAGCATATATGCAATGAGGTTGGCACGACGTGGCGAATTGCTAACACACCACACCGACCGTTCCGTGTTAACCTTGATGAGTATGGACTCTGTAATAGAGAAAAGTGACAAGATTCTTTACCCCGACCAAACACTTGGAGATGTAGCCAACCTTGTTGCCACCAGCAAGGGATATATATTTCCTGTGGTAAACAAGCAGTTGCAATTGATTGGCATATTGCGCATGGACGATATCAGGCATCTGGTATTCCGTCCAGAACTATTCACACGCTTCCGCGTATCCCAACTGATGATAGAATCGCCAGCAATACTGAAAGTAGACGATAGTATGGACTCTGTTATACACACATTTGACCGCACTAATGTCTGGAACCTTCCAGTTGCAGATCAGGATGGCACATTTGTAGGTTTCATACGCAAGAGCACCATACTCTCTGTATATCGCCGTATCCTTCACGATTTCTCACAAGACTAAAGAAAGGTATCATAATTAAAAGTCTACCACAAGTTTTTTTTACGAATAAAGGCCCTTGAATACAATATCCAAGAGCCTTTATTCGTTATGGGTATGTATAAAGACAAAACTTACCACAAATGCCTATGCCACTACCTTTACCCAAACCTGTACTTTTACCCAAACCAGAAGTTTTGGAACGTCTGCGTCATTTTGCGAGAGAATATCGTCCACAGTAGCGCATCGCTTCAAACAGCTAATTCCAAAGCGTTATCTACCATCATCTTTCTTAGATTCAGTGTAGCATAACGCATACGACCCAATGCTGTGTTAATACTCACATTGGTAATTTGAGCAATCTCCTTGAACGAAAGTTCTTCGTAGAACCTCAAATGCACGATTTCTTGTTGCATTTGGGGCAACATTCCAATCATCTTTGCCAAAGTATCGGCATCTGCCATACGCAACATTTCCTGCTCGTAGCATTCCTGCGAGAAATTCAAGTTATTGTTCAAAATTTCGTTCTTTTCTTCCTCGTCCAGTTGCGATATATTCCTATTGCTTCTTGCACAATCAACAACAAGATTATGAGCTATACGCATTAACCATGCAGAAAACTTGCCCGTAGCGCGATATTGGTGACCGCGGATGCATACTATAGCCTTCATAAAAGTTTCCTGAAATATATCATTTGCTTGCTCAGTATCCTGAGTCAAACGCAATATATATGCAAAAAGATGTTCTTGATTTCTCATCAACAACACATCAAAAGCCTCATCAATGCCATTCTCATACAATACCACCAATTCATGGTCGGTCATTGTAGTGTATTTACTCATACTTCTTAAAATTATTGTCTTGGAGTAGAGTTCAAATCAATAGGCCTTAATGTTTTTATATGATGAAACAACGTGTGCTTATCCGCTCTTTTTCGGCGGAAAATCGCCACAAAGTACATTCTTTTTTTTGAGATATGCAAGAAAAGTTAGAAAAAAACGAGATTTCAGACATAATTGAGGCACCATTTCTATTTATGACACACTACACATTGAGGCATTATGCATTTTTTTTCGTAACTTTGAAGCGCAAATATTATAATTAAACAAAGATATGGCTATTACATTCTTTAAAACACCGCAGCAAAGCATCATTGCTACGGAAAGTGCAAGAGTTTTAAGCTCGGCAGAAATCGAAAAGTTGTGTTGGCTCTATGGCGAAGCAGAAGTACTGGAATCAGACCATTTGGATGGTTGCTTCGTTGGTCCACGTCGCGAAATGATTACCCCCTGGAGCACCAACGCTGTAGAGATTACACAGAACATGGCTGTCGAGGGCATTTCACGCATAGAGGAATACTTCCCTGTAGAGAGCGAGAACGCTGAATTCGACCCTATGCTACAACGCATGTATAAGAATGGTCTTAACCAAGACCTCTTCCTCGTGAACATCGAGCCTCAACCCATCGTAGAGATTACCGATCTGGAGACATACAACGAACAGGAAGGTTTGGCGTTGAGTGCAGAGGAAATTGAATATCTGCATAAGGTAGAAGGCCAGTTGGGCCGTCCCTTGACAGACTCTGAGGTATTCGGCTTTGCACAGATTAATAGTGAGCATTGTCGTCATAAGATTTTCGGTGGCACATTCGTAATTGATGGCGAGGAGAAAGAAAGCAGCCTCTTCCAGATGATAAAGAAGACCACTCAGGAAAACCCCAATCGCATCCTTTCTGCCTACAAGGACAACGTGGCATTCAGCCAGGGGCCCAAGGTAGAGTTGTTTGCTCCCGTTGACCATTCTCAGCCCGACTACTATCAGGTTAAGGAAGTAGAGAGTGTCATCTCCCTGAAGGCCGAGACACACAACTTCCCCACTACCGTAGAACCTTTCAATGGTGCTTCAACTGGTAGCGGTGGTGAGATCCGTGACCGTATGGGTGGTGGTGTTGGTTCTATGCCCATTGCTGGTACCGCTGTATATATGACCAGCTACCCTCGCTTGCAAGGCGACGCACTGAGTGCAAAGCATGATGCAAGTCTGAAGGAGTGGGAAAAGATTCTGCCCGTTCGCGAATGGTTGTACCAGACCCCTGAGCAGATTCTTATCAAGGCTTCTAATGGTGCCAGTGACTTCGGCAACAAGTTTGGTCAACCACTGATTTGCGGTTCTGTGCTCACATTCGAACACAACGAGCAAGGCAGCGATGAGAGATATGCCTACGACAAGGTTATCATGCTTGCCGGTGGTGTTGGTTATGGCACCAAGCGTGACTGCTTGAAGGGTCAGCCTCAGCCTGGCAACAAGGTTGTTGTCATGGGTGGCGAGAACTATCGTATTGGTCTTGGTGGTGGTAGCGTAAGCTCTGTTGAGACAGGTCGCTATAGCAGCGGCATTGAGTTGAACGCAGTTCAGCGCGCCAACCCCGAGATGCAGAAGCGCACATATAATGTTGTACGCGCACTTTGCGAGGAGGACAACAACCCCATCGTCAGCATTCACGACCACGGTTCAGCAGGTCATGTAAACTGCTTGAGCGAATTGGTAGAAGAGTGCGGTGGTATCATCCACATGGACAAGTTGCCCATCGGTGACAAGACCCTCTCTGCAAAGGAAATCATTGCCAACGAGAGCCAGGAGCGCATGGGCTTGCTCATTGACGAGAAGGCTATCGAACATGTACGTCGCATTGCAGAGCGCGAGCGTGCTCCAATGTATACCGTTGGTGAAACAACTGGTGACCACCGTTTCACATTCGAACAGGCAGATGGCGTTCGCCCCTTCGATTTGGCCGTTGAGCAGATGTTCGGTTCTTCTCCCAAGACCGTGATGGTAGACAAGACTGTTGAGCGCAACTATAATAACAAGCAGGATTTGGATGCCACCCAAATCGAAACATATTTGAAGAATCTCCTTCCCCTTGAGGCCGTTGCATGTAAGGACTGGTTGACCAACAAGGTGGACCGTTGCGTAAGCGCTCGCGTTGCACGTCAGCAGTGTCAAGGCGAATTGCAATTGCCTTTGAGCGACTGTGGTGCAGTAGCACTTGACTATCGTGGCGAGAAGGGTATTGCCACAGCACTTGGCCACGCCCCCCAGGCTGCATTGGCCAATCCCGCAGCTGGTAGTGTTTTGGCTGTAGCCGAGGCATTGACCAACTTGGTATGGGCACCTCTTGCCATTGAAGACGAGAAGGGCGCAAGCGCTATGGACAGCATCAGTCTCAGCGCCAACTGGATGTGGCCTTGCCGTGCACAAGAGGGCGAGGATGCACGCCTATACACAGCTGTAAAGGCATTGAGCGACTTCTGCTGCGCATTGCAAATCAATGTTCCCACTGGCAAGGACTCTTTGAGTATGACCCAAAAGTACCCCAATGGCGACAAGGTTGTAAGTCCTGGCACCGTTATCGTCAGTGCAGGTGGCGAGGTTAGCGACATCAAGAAGATTGTTTCTCCCGTATTGAAGCAGGTTAAGGGCAAGTGGAATGGTAGCCGTTTGTACCACATCGATTTCAGCTTCGACAGCTTGAAGTTGGGCGGCAGCGCCTTCAATCAAAGCTGGGGCTTGGTAGGTAGCGATGTTCCCACTGTTCAGAACCCCGAATATTTCCGCGATGCATTCCTGGCTGTACAGCAGTTGGTTAGCGAAGGCCTCATCATGGCTGGTCATGACATCAGCGCTGGTGGTTTAGCAACTTGCTTGTTGGAGATGTGCTTTGCAAACACCACTGGTGGTTTGAAACTCGACCTCAGCAAGTTCAAGAGTGAAGACAATGCACAGGATGCACTTGTCAAGATACTCTTTGCCGAGAATCCCGGTATTGTCATTCAGGTTAGCAATGAGAATGGTTCTCGTGTCAAGAAGATTCTTGAAGACGCTGGTGTTGGCTACATCAAGATTGGTGAGGTTTGCGAAGAGCGCATTATTGACCTTGGCAACGGCATTGCATTGGATATCGACCAATATCGCGACATCTGGTATCAGACATCATACCTTTTGGACCGCAAGCAGAGCTTCCACGGCAAGGCAGCAGAGCGCTACCAGAACTACAAGAGCATGCCCGTTCAGCCCGTATTTGGCAAGTATTTCACAGGCAAGCTGAGCCAGTATGGTGCTAATCCCGACCGCAGAGAGAAGAGTGGTATTCGTGCTGCTGTAATCCGCGAGAAGGGCACCAATAGCGAGCGCGAAATGGCTTACTCATTCTGGTTGGCAGGTTTTGACGTGAAGGATGTTACCATGACCGACCTCATCACTGGCCGCGAGACACTGGAGGATGTCAATGTCATTGCATTCTGTGGTGGTTTCTCTAACAGCGACGTACTTGGTAGTGCCAAGGGTTGGGCTGGTGCCTTCCTCTACAATCCCAAAGCCAAGGAGGCATTGGACAAGTTCTATGCTCGTGAAGACACCTTGAGTTTGGGTGTATGTAATGGTTGCCAGTTGATGATCGAGTTGGGTTTGGTTAACAAGAGCCTTGACACCACCTCTGGCGAAAGCATTCTGGACAGCAAACGTTTGAGCCAGTACCGCAAGGAGACTGCACAGATGTTGCACAACGATAGCCACAAGTTCGAAAGCACCTTCGTAGCACTGACCATCCCCGAGAACAACAGCGTGATGTTTGGTTCTCTGAGCGGATTCAAAATCGGTACATGGGTGGCTCATGGCGAAGG
Source organism: Bacteroidaceae bacterium (assembly GCA_017548165.1). Lineage (GTDB taxonomy): Bacteria > Bacteroidota > Bacteroidia > Bacteroidales > Bacteroidaceae > Physcousia. The sequence continues at coordinate 2,946 of JAFYMW010000076.1, read as the reverse complement.
CAAGTTCCGCTTGCCCAAGGCAGAGAGCGAGTACAATGTAGTTGCCAAGTTCAGCTATACAGGATACCCCGGTAACCCCAATGGTTCGGACTACGACGTAGCAGCTATCTGTAGCGGTGATGGTCGCCATCTGGCTATCATGCCCCATCCCGAGCGTACCATCTTCCCATGGCAGTGTGGTTACTATCCCGAGGAGCGCCGTCTCAACGACCAGTGCACTCCCTGGTTGGAAGCATTCGTCAATGCACGCAAGTGGGTTGAGAATAAGATGAAGTAATTATATTATATAATATGGTATAGGGGGAGGATGTTCTCCCCCTATATTTTTAGAAAAGCAACGATTATGTTGCTCAGCCTTTTCCTATATGAAACAAATGTTTGAACTGTTCCTTACCTTTGCCAAGATAGGTCTATTCACTATCGGTGGCGGTTATGCCATGATACCGCTCATCAAAGAAACCGTGGTAGACAAGAAGCAATGGGCTACAGAAGAAGACCTCATGGACCTGATTGCCGTAGCACAATCGTGCCCTGGAGTCTTTGCTATAAATATCAGCGTGTTCATAGGCTATAGGATGAGGCGTCTGCCAGGAGCATTGATGTGTGCACTAGGCGCTGCCCTACCCTCTTTCATTATCATCCTTGCAATAGCCATGTTCTTTCGTCAATTCAAGGACAACCCAACTGTGGCAAGCATTTTCCGTGGCATCCGTCCTGCAGTTGCAGCACTCATTGCAGCACCTGTTTTCAAAATAGCACGCACTTCCAAGATTAATAAAAAGAACATCTGGATTCCTATAGTATCGGCTCTATGTATATGGCTTATAGGATTCAGCCCTGTATATATAATATTGATAGCAGCCCTTGGAGGCTACACTTACGGACAGTTGACAAAATGATATTCGTACTTTTATTTATCACCTTTTTTCAAATAGGTCTGTTGGGATTTGGAGGCGGATACTCTATGCTCTCAATGATACAAACCGAGGTTGTCACACGTCACGGCTGGATGACCATGGGAGAGTTCACCGACATGGTAGCCCTAAGTCAGATGACCCCTGGCCCCATAGGCATCAACTCTGCCACATATGTCGGCTACACAGCAGTAATCAATGCAGGTTATCCCGAATGGGCAGGCATTCTTGGTTCGGCACTGGCAACATTCTCCCTTGTCCTGCCACCCTTCATTCTAATGATAATAATATGCCGTTTCCTTCTCCGATACAAGTCACACCCCATAGTGGAAAGCATCTTTAGCGGACTTCGACCTGCCGTAGTGGGACTTATCGCAGCAGCAGCATTGTTGCTATGCACCGAAGACAATTTCGGCTCTCCCACCTCATCACCATGGCAGTTCTGGATAAGCCTGGGCCTCTTTGCCTTCACTTTCATTGGGCAACAGGTCTACAAGATGAACCCCATATTAATTATCTGCATGTGCGGTTTGGCTGGATGGATACTGTTTTGAAGACATCAAAACAAGGATATGCACCTGCTCAGCACAACTTAGGACATTGCTATCTCAATGGACTGGGAGTGGAATTAAACCAAACAGAAGGTATTAAATGGTATACCAAATCCTATGAATGGGTTAAAACAGAAGCCGAAAACGGTAATCCATACGCACAACACAACCTTGGAATATACTATATCCTTGGAGCTGGGGTAGAAAAAGACAGTTGTGAAGCAGCAAAATGGTGTTCTAAATCTGCAGAACAAGGTTACGCCCAAGCCCAATATGATTTAGGAAACATGTATCATTATGGAATAGGTATTGAGAAAGACACATGCAAAGCAATAATGTGGTACAAGAAAGCTGCTGAACAAAATTATGCTCCAGCATTGGAAACCTTAAGGTAGGTTCTATAAATTAGTAATAACTTGTTTTAATTGAAATTCGATTGCTTTTGTTCTATAACATCTCTTGCACCATATCTTCTTCATTATCATTCACTCACATAGACCACTAGGTTGAATTATATTCGACCTTTTCTCGCCAAGGCTAACTTCAAACGAGTTTGAGTCAGCTCTTATGGCTTAACGAAAAGGTTCATTCAAATATTGAATCTATGGCACAATAGATATCATATAACTTAAAGCTAATTTATAGAACCGACCTTAAGAAATAACATCAGTGATTCGCTCTACAGACAATGCATTGTCTGTAGAGCGTAAACAATTTATTATCTACCTTTATTGCAGAAGAATGGCGATATAGGACAGAAAACTAATTGTGGACTATGGACGAGGGGTGCTAATTTATAGCACCCCTTTGTCACATTGATGAGGCATTGTTTTAGTGTTTTGCCAAGGATACTTATCGTAGCATCTTCAGCCGAGAGGAAGCAAAGACCATCAAGAGTGTAATGGAAGCTTTTGGCAAAGACAAGGAGGACTACAAAGCTATAGGAACTTTCCTCGTATTCACGGCAGATAACAAAGAACCTCTATCCAATAGCGAGTACAGCAAGGCTGTTCGAGAAGTGGATGATGTCGCTATCGGTAGATATGAGCAGGCTCAGAAGCGTGGGAACTCGATGAAGTTGTAAATTTCAATAATCCTCAATGAAATTCCTTCACAACATGGTGGAATTATCATTGGGGATTTTCTTTTTTTACTGATAGCCATCTTATTTGGCTAACTTTTGCTACTTTTGCATCTGAATAATATAAATATGGTTGAACATATGACTAAAGAAGAACTTAAAGAAAGAATAGCAGATTTGGAATGGGAAGACTTTGAGGCAAAGACCGCTAAAAGTGAATTGCCCAAGGATATTTGGGAAAGTGTCAGCTCTTTCTCCAATTGCTATGGTGGTTGGATAGTTCTTGGTGTGAAGCAAGAGGGTAAAACGTTCTCCATTCAGGGTGTGGATAATATCGAAAAATTGGAGCAAGATTTCTTCAGCACATTAAGGTCGCAGAAATTCAATGCACAATTGATTG
>JAFYMW010000075.1 GCA_017548165.1 Bacteroidaceae bacterium | reverse complement strand
GAGGAATAAACGAAATGCAGAATCCCGTTATAAGAAAAATTCCACAAAGAATTCCGACGATAAAGTAAACCAAGTGGCAGCGACTTCTCTTTCTCGTATACATTCGGATGCGACTGCATACAATGGCATACAAACGAATGCTCCTCCATGCCTATATAATAATAACTCTAAAGATAACAATAATGATGATTCTAAAGATACCATCATCAATGAGGTACAAAGTACAATCGTGAGAAATGAAAGCAAATATACCTTTGATAAGATTTGGGCCATGTACGGAAAGCCTGTTGGAGATACCGAAATCCTAAGAGGCATGTGGAACAACCTTCCCGAAACTGACAAAGAAGCCATATTTGCCTATGTACCTCAATACATTCAATCTCGAGAAGCCAGATTCAGGAAAAACTTTATGAATTTCTTGAACCAGAAAACATGGGAAAATGAACCGATAAAACAGAATATCAATGAAACAAATATCATCACTACTGTACCAAATAGAAGCAGAGGAGAAAATACAAAAATCGAAGCAATGGAACTCATGCAAGAACTCATTGCAGATAACCAACCAATGCAAGTTGCCTGCTGTTCAAAAGGTTCTTGACACCTATGGCACATGTGAATCTTTTTTGCTAGCAAATTCACCAAACAAACAACTCAATATTTGCAATGACTCGAACTTGTGCTATTTTGGTGACTCTCCGACACTATCCATCATCAGACTAGCTTATGGCACCAATATCCCAGAAGCATGGCTTGTCCCACAATTGTTGGATGCGAGTCTATTTTGCGGACTTAAACAGGATATCGATAAGAGCCAAATGCGGACACTGGCTACAATTATAACCAACGATTATCATTGGCTTAAAATCGACGAACTGCTGTTGTTCTTCTTCCGGTTCAAATCAGCGCACTATCTGCACTTTTACAGCTACTTTGACCCTCACGTAATACTTGGAAGTCTAAAAATGTTCATCAACGAAAGAGCTAGAGCGCACGAGCGTAAGGAACAAGAAGAAAGAGATAAGGAGGCAGAAAATAGTAGGCGCAATGCAATTACTTACGAAGAATACTTACGTATGAAAGAACTGAATGTTTTAGCTTGATATATGAACAAACGCAGATAGGCGGTATAAGGGATTTATAAAATTCCGTAGCTTATTAGGGCATTTTCTTATCCTCCACCTCAATGAGTGGCAACAGAAAAAGCCCATAAGCGAAAGTACACCTCTCGACTCCGATATTATGCGAGTTCCTCTTGACGGAATTTTATTATCCCTTATACCCGTAATCAAAACTTAAAAACATTATGAGTGATATTCAATATGCAGTATGCCACCTCCAGCGTGGCAGTGGCAGTGACTGCGGTATGTCGTGCCACATAGAGAGAAAGGATACAAAGGGTAAAACATATGTGCCGGATAATGCCGATGCTAAGCGGACACATCTGAATCGGAAACTGATAAAATTTCCGCAAGGAGTTGCCAACAGAACCGAGGCTATTCAGTATCGTATAGACCATGCAGGTCTGCACCGAAAGGTCGGTAAGAATCAGACTAAAGCTATACGTATCATCTTGACAGGAACACACGAGCAGATGATGAAGCTTCAGCGTGAAGGTAAACTTGACCAATGGATTAAGGCCAACCTATCATGGCTCAAAGATACATTCGGTGAAGAGAATCTTGTATCGTGTGTGCTGCACATGGATGAGAAGACACCCCACCTACATGCCACCATCGTACCCATCGTGACCACAGAGCGTAAACGTAAGGAGCGTGAGGGTGACAAGAAGTATGCAACCAAAAGTGGACCACGATTATCAGCAGATGACGTGATGGCTCGTGGGAAACTGTTCCAATATCAAAACACTTATGCTATCGCAATGAAATCATTCGGCTTGCAACGTGGTGTGGTGGGTTCTACAGCCCGTCATAAGTCAAATGGCCAATACTATCGTGAGCAGATGTTGAAATACGAAGATGACATAGAGAGATTGCAGGCAGAAGTTGAAAAGGCACGTGAAGGACGTTCCAAGATATTGTCATTCTTCGGTACGGGAGAGCTGGCAGAAGCAAAGAAAAAGCTCTCGGACAAGGATAAACAGATAGAAAAGTTGCAGCAACGAATCGCTCAATTAGAGCAGGAGCAACTACAACTAAAGGAGCAACATAAGGCAGAATTAGCGAAATATCGCAATGGTTATATGGTGGAGATTGACAAGGCTATCAAACGAGCCGAGATTACTGAGCGAAAGAACATTGCTCACGAAGCTACCATAGAAAAGCAGAAGCAGCGTATCGACACACTTGACAGGAAGGCCAATCCGCATCGATATCGCCTGTCATCGGGTGCAACGCTGACTGGTATCCGCATGTCCCCTCGCCATTCAAACATACCAAGCCTTCGTATTCAAACTAAGGTGGGAAATGAGACCTTTGAGGATGCGAAGTATTTCGAGTGGTACAATCCTGTTATACAAAAGTATCTGAATGGTGAACTTACCGAATATGAACTGGTAAATGAAATCTTCGAGCCGTTTGAGCAAGTGAGTCAGATTCAAGCCCAACTTCTCGGAGCCACCTTTGAAATACTCTCTGGTGGTCCTACACAAACTCATGTTGGAACTGGTGGAGGCGGCTCATCGTCTGATATGCCTTGGGGAGAGAAGAAGAATGATAATAACACAAGAAGGAGAAGATAATAATCAGAAGTGCCTTATTTTTATAGTATTTCGCTTCCGATACGCCCCATTATGAGAACGTGCCGTTTGAAATTCCTAGTTCGTGGGTGTGGACAACAGTGAATGCGATTGCTAAATCCATATTGTATGGGGTTAGTGAGTCTGCAAAGACTTGTGGCAAATACAAACTCTTGCGTATT
>JAFYMW010000074.1 GCA_017548165.1 Bacteroidaceae bacterium | reverse complement strand
TGTTATTGGTTTGGAAACAAAAGGAATTGGTTGACGTTCTTCTTCTGGTGGAACACATTCTTCAACCAAAAGAAACAAATCATATAAAATGGATAGGTCACCATGTGATATATTGTCAATTCGTTCTATGAAGATGGCGTATTCTTTTTCATGCTCAGCCTTCCATGAACGGATTATCATATCGGCTTTCTCCTTCTGGGCTTTAATGTTGGAAGAGGGGAATAGTGTATTAAAATCAAACATGCCGTTCTTTTTTATGGGTTATACATTCTTCATTTTTGAAAGCAACAAATTCAGTTCTTCAATGCTAAGGCTGGATAATTGTGCTATCAATTCGTCTCGCTTGGTTGTTTGTGACGTTAAATTCAATAGCTTAGAGTTGTATTCCATCTGTTTTTCTAGAGGATAGTGCTCTATGTATATTTGCGTGATGCTATGGTCGGTTACGGCATGCCCCATACTTTCTGAAATATAATCTAATTCCACTCCAGCATTACGTAGGTTCGTCGCAAAAGAATGCCGGCACCATGTTCCTGATGGAGAAATTGATTCATCCCAATGTAATACTTCCAAACAAATCTTTCTTACTCGGTCTTTAATATTGGAGTTTTCTTGTGATGTATGCTTTCTTCGTTCCTCTTCCGAAGTGCTTCCTTTTAGAATATCGGGAAAGACAAAGCCATCTCTGTTTGGTTTAGCAGCAATTTCATCCAATATGGATTTCAATGGTTCGATAATAGGAATAATAACCTCTGAACCATCTTGGCTTCTACCTGCTGTTTTCTTACGGTTGAACCGAAAAGCTTTGCCTTGATTCTGATAATAGTAAGCATCGTAAGTTAATCGGCCTGCATCAGCAAGATTGAAGCCATTACATAGATATTGTGCCAAGAATAATCCTAAAGAATAATGTGCTTTCTGTCTGTATTCTTCAGGCCAGTGGCTTGGGTACTCTTTCGATATAAATAGTTTGTAAAGTTCGGTCATTTGGGCCGCATTCAAATAGTTTTGTCTGCGCTTGGCACTTTTAGGAATACTGACTAATCCTTTTTCTTTCTTGTTTGAAAAAGGGTATGGGACATCTTTCAGATAGCCTTCTCTAAGACATCTGTTCCATACAGCACGGCAAGCTCGAAGATAAATTCCGGCAGTGGTATCACTTATCTTTCCAATGATTTTACCATCCTTGTCTTTGATACCATTATGCATGCCTTCTTTCCATTTTTGTATCTCGGCTGCACTGATATTGAAACCAGCAATCGCATTCTCTCCTAAGATCTTTTTGAATGACTTCAGGGCACATTCGTAACTTTCAGATGTGGTAAAACGAGTACCGTTATCGTTCGTTTTTAGTTCATGGATGATAGTGTCCCAAATCTCAAAAAAGGAATTATCTTTTGTGTTGTTTGTAATATCTGATTTACCAGTCGTGATAGCTGAACGTACCATCTCAAATGTAAGGAATCCTCCTTTATTGAGATTTTCTAATAGGGTTTTGAACTTGGGGATGTATGTGTCCTTCCATTCTTTTTGAATGCGATAGTTCTCTGAATTACTTTTGGAAGCATTGCATATATCAGAGAATCGTTTTTCAGAATAAGAACCTCCGACGGAGTGGTAGAAGATTTTACGATCTACAGTGAAACGAATAGCAAGAGGATACTCATTTACATTTTTACGATTAGTACGAGTGTCCAGAACTAAAGAAGCATTACAATTACGCTCTTTGATGATGGGTAAGGATTTTGTAAGTTGGGCCATTTGAAATAGCTTTTTGAATTAAACATCTTGTTAATTACGCGGCTATTTCGTAGATACAATGTCCCCAAATGCCACGTGAACCGCTATATGATAGCAGTCAAAGTGCAGCTAGGGGACAATCTTCGAGTCTATTATGTCGCTGTAGATGGTGCCGGGCCGGTGCTAATCGGTCACCACATAATAACTCTTATGTAAGTTTTAACATTGGCGCTGCCCTCAAATCGCGCGACTTACATTGACCACAACGGGCTTTTTTATTTCTTCCGTGTACAAAGTTATGATATATTTTGCTTTCATTCAAAAATTCATGATACGAAACGAGGCTCTATGATGATTTTTAACTTTCAGACTTAAACAAGTATGATTTTTCTTCATACTATAGTATTTGTTTACGCAGGCTATTTGCGTAAACAGAAAAGGATAAATTAGGGCGGTTTTGCAATGCCTTACTTATCGTGGTCTGGTGTTTTCCTGCGTAAACAATGCGTAAACAAACTATTTGAGTTAGGGGTATTTTTAGAGTTTCATTGAATAAGACAAAAATGTAAATGATTGAATGTCAGTGCGCTTTTGTTAAAACGAAGGCTCAAGAAATATCAATTTTTCCGACTCATAATCTGGAGGTCCCTGGTTATCTCCTTCGTTTGTGGTTCGCTCCAACTTCGTTGATAACGAACCCTCAGTCGATGGGTCTCTACGAGACAAATCTCAAGCCCAGGCTGGTCCACATAAAAAGAATCGCCCCAAATGGCGGTTCTTTTTTGCTTTATTGGGCCTAACTCTGATATTTGTGCAATTTAGAACTTGATTCTTTACCTACTATTGGCATTTTGGGTGGGTTTTTGGGGGGAGTAATCCATGTTTTTAAGTAAAATATGTGTAAAAAAACAGGCATACCACTCCACAAAATCAGGGTACTGGTTCTAACTGACAAGCTTACAAACACTCTATGCATCATCGTAACATATTGAAAATAAATCATTCCCATCATTAACATAATGACATGCGGTCGTCGGTCGTCAGTCGTCAGTTTGTAAAATGGACTCAGTAATTCAGTTTCTGTTTTCAAATAAAATCAATGAAATACACTTATCATTTTATTTTTCACTGAAAAAAGTATATATTTGCATACGTAATTCTCACTATCATAATTTGTATTACGATACTATGACTAAAGTTAGACAAATGATTATGGCCGCAATGGGACTCTTGCCAATGGCAGGTGGCACGGTGGTGGCACAGACAGAGCAACAGACAGGTGGTGGTGCTCAGAGCACTCGTCCCAACATCATCTTCATCATGTGCGACGATATGGGATATGGCGACCTCGGTTGCTATGGTCAGCAACGCATAGAGACGCCCAATCTGGACCGTATGGCTCAAGAGGGTATGCGTTTCACCCAGGCCTATGCAGGCAGTCCTGTGAGTGCACCTTCTCGAGCATCGTTCATGACAGGTCAGCATACAGGTCACACCCATGTGCGTGGCAACAGAGAGTATTGGCGCTCCTCGTCGAGAGCCAACATGTATGGCAACAACTCGGACTATAGTCTCATCGGTCAGGAACCTTACCTGATGAACCACAAAATCATACCCGAGGTGATGAAGGAGGCAGGATACAACACTGGTATGTTCGGTAAGTGGGCTGGCGGTTATTTCAACACCGATTACCCCAACACCTACCTGCTCGATGCCAATGGCAATAGCGATACCTCCAAGAGTGGACAGAGCAGTAGTGCATCCTTGCCCAATAAGCGTGGCATTGATTGCTATTATGGCTACATCTGTCAGTTCCAGGCCCATACCTATTATCCCAACTTCCTGAACCGCTACGACCCCGAGAAGTATGGCGATGAGCATGTGGTAGTGGATGTGTTGGAGGAGAATATCAAGCACAAGGCTGTGTCTACGGGCGACCGTGATTTTGAAAACCGTAGCCAATACACCAGCGACCTCATACATCAGTATGCTTTGGAGTGGATAGACCGCCAGGCAGAGAAGGACGACCCCTTCCTAGGTATTTTTACCTACACCCTGCCTCATGCCGAGTTGTGGCAACCTCAGGACTCGTTTGTAGAGAAGTATAAGGAGAAGTTCAAGGATAATCTTGGTGGTGACTGGGGCGGAGAGTTCGGTTCGTGGTACTATCGTGCTCCAAGCCGTCATGCCCAGTTTGCCGCTATGATAAGCCGTCTGGATGCACAGGTGGGCGAGATATTCGAGAAGTTGGAGGAGAAGGGCATTGCCGACAACACTCTAGTAATCTTCACTTCGGACAATGGTCCTCATACCGAGGGAGGTGCTGACCCCACATGGTTCAATAGCAATGGCGGTTTGCAAGGAACCAAGCGTCAGACCCACGAAGGTGGTGTGCGTGTACCCTTCATAGCCAAGGGGCCTGGTGTGCCAGCAGGTGTGGTAAACGACCATCAGTTGGCTTTCTACGATGTGATGCCTACTCTGTTGGACTATGCCGGAGCAGACGGAAGTGCATATAGTCTGGAGGCAAGCACCGAGGAGCGTTGTTATGATGGTATCTCGTTCTACAACACCCTCACCGGCAACGATGCCGAGCAGGAGAAGCACGAGTTCCTATACTGGGAGTTCCACGAGACCAATCAGGTGGCTCTGCGCATGGGCGACTGGAAGTTGGTGGCAAAGAGCGGTGTGCCTGCTCTGTACGACCTTTCCAAGGATCCTCACGAAGACAATAATGTAGCTGCCCAGAACCCTAAGGTGCTCCGTCAGATGCTGGAGATTATCCATCAGCAGCATACCAATAGCAGTCTGTTCAACGTGACCATGCCCGAAGTGCCCGAGGACGATGGTTCGGAGGTGGTGACCCAGGTGATGACCGACAAACTCTACACTCTGGAATGCCAACCCAACGATGGACACTCTACTCGCTTCATTTCGGACAATAATGGTTCGCTGAACGGACAAACCGCAAAGGGCACCAAGTTCCGCTTTGAGGCAGCAACAGGCGGTGGATACTACATCAAGAGCACCGTTTCGGGTAAGTACATCAATGCCAACTCGGGCAAGACGGATATCAGTTTCGATGCCGAACCCAAGTCGGTATGGACTCTTGGTCAGCTCAACAAGAGCGATGCCTATGTGTACTTCACCATCGGCGGAAACAAGTACCTGAACAATCATCAGGGAGGTGCAGATAATATGCGTCTAGCCACTCACAATCCCATAGCCCAGAACAACAAGTGCTCGCTATGGACCCTGCATCAGTACAACGATGAGAATGCAACAGGTATCACCTCGCTCAATGGTGCATCAGAGATGAAGGATGGCAAGTTTGTGGAGGACGAAGAAATCATCATCGTCAAGAAGAATAACAGATATAATCTCAAGGGACAGAAATTGAGATAAATGTAAATAATGTTTCATTGAAAGTGGTTCGCTGGGAAGCGCGCCACTCTTTTTATTACCTAACGAATCTTTGTCATCTCAGCGTGAAGGTAATAGTGAGGCCTCCTCCTGGAGTGGGATGTGCCGAGACTTTACCACCATACATAGTGATGGAGTTCTTGACTATGGCAAGGCCAAGTCCAGTACCTCCCATCTTGCGACTTCTGCCCTTGTCTACGCGATAGAAGCGTTCGAACAGGCGCGACAGGTGCTGGAAGTCCACTCCACATCCATTGTCGGAAACAGAGAAGCGATACCAGCGGTCGACATAAGAGGATGAAGAGTCTATATCCTCTCTCTCGCACGAAAAGCGAAGTTCTGTGGCTCCAGTGGCATAGGCCAAGGCATTGTCCACAAGGTTGCGGAATATGCCGTAGAGAACACTCTGCTGGCAATGCACCGTGACATTGTCGGAGATGGCAACAACAGGCTTAATACCCTTGCTCTGGAGTTCATCGGCAGATTCCTCGAGGATGGTGTAGAGAACCTCGACAACCTCTATGGCAGGATAGGAGGATATGTCGCTCTGCTCGTCGAGAGAAGGCAGCTCGTCCATCTGGGTGAGAGTGGACATATCCTGAAGCAAGTGGCACATGCGTTGACTTTGTGCATAGCATCGTTGGATGAAACGCTGACGTGTGGCCTCGGGCATCTGTGTGTCGCTGACGATACTCTCGAGATAACCATTGATGCTGGCGGCTGGAGTCTTGAGTTCGTGCGCAGCATTCTGTGTGAGTTGTTGCTTGAGGCGTTGCTTGTCGTCCTCGCTATGCTTCAGTCGCCAAAACAGGGATATGATGGTATGCGAGATGTCGCCCAGTTCGTCGTCTGGCAAACGGCGCTCGAGTTCGTGATCCAGCGTGTCGCCACTCTTAGTCTTCACGGCAAACTCACGAAGATAGCGTATATGGCGCGAGATGCGTGTGGTGCTTTGATACAGAACCATTCCCAAAACGATGGTGATGAAAGCAGAATACCAAAGGAAGGAGTAGTCGGGCTTCAGAGATGAAACAAGGGTTGCATTGTATGGCACAGCACTGCGTATGATATAGTCATCGACCATAGTGGCAGAATAGAAGTAGGTTTCGCTGGTCGACTCCGAGCGGCGCATGATATCGTATCCAGAGCCTTCTGCCAAGGCCTGTGCCACCTCGGCACGCTCATGGTGGGGTGGCAAGGAATGGACTTCGGAGTGATAACTATCAAGCACCACCCTACCTTGCTTGTCAATGACCGTGACACGAAGTCCCTCGATATTGTGCTGGCGAACATAGGCTTCGAGCATACCAGGCACACATAGACTATCGTCCAAGGTCTGTGCCAACTTGAGGTTATAGGCCTGCATGCCCATGTTCATGATATTAAGTTTGTAGTCCTTCTCGCGCTGATACTGATAGGCAGTAAAAAGGAATACAAAGAGCAGGAATACACCCACCACACTAAGAAAGAGCCTTGCTTGAAAACTTCTAAATTGCATTATTTATTTTTTTAAGTCCCTAAGGACTCTGAGGTCTCAGAAATCTCTGAACTATCACCGTTAACCATTCATCCCTCACTCAAACACATACCCATACCCAAAGCGAGTGCGGATATTGGAGCCATAGGGACCTATTTTCTTGCGCAGACGAGTGATACTGACATCCACCGTACGGTCGAGCACCACAGTGCCTTTAGGCCAGCATCGCAACAGGAGATCTTCTCTCTCGAAAACCCTGCCGATATTGGAAAGGAAGAGATGAAGAAGTTCGAACTCCAGTTTGGACAAGAGCAACGACTGGCCATCGAGAGTAGCCACCTTGCTCTCGGTGTTCAGTTCGAGAGTACCAAAGGCGAGGCACGATGTGGAAGCAGAGGGCGTCTCCGCCTTGAGACGCCCTGCTCGGCGCAATACAGCCTTAACACGAGCCTTAACTTCGCGCATGCTCAGTGGTTTGGAGATGTAGTCGTCGGCACCAAGATCCAAACCCTCTACCCTCTCCTCTTCGCCACCAAGAGCGGTGATGAAGATTATGGGTATATCGGCAAAAGCACTATTATGCTTCATCCTCCGTGCCATATCAAACCCCGACATGCCCGACATCATCACATCCAGAAGTATCAGGTCGAACGAGGCGAGTTCCATAGCCAAGGCCTCTTCGGCAGAAGAAGCTGTGCTGACCTCATAACCCTCGGATGCGAGATTGTATTGAAGGATTTCTTGCAAATCCTCTTCGTCGTCAACAACAAGCAGTTTCATTATAAGTTTCAATTTTGAAAGGTCAAAGGTAGGAATTTATATAAAAGAAAACAATATTTGTGGCACACAATGTGATTGTAAATGCAATACATATCATATATTTAGAATGGAGATGCAATGTATTTTAAGAAATATTCACTATATTTGCACTATCAAAATTCATAGAATTATGGAAACTTTTATTAATCTTTTGAGTTTAGTAGGCTCTCTGGCTCTCTTCCTTTACGGAATGAAAATCATGAGTGAAGGTTTGGAAAAATTTGCCGGCGACAGATTGAGAAGCATCCTTTCCTCCATGACTCGCAACCGCTTTATGGGTGTGTTTACCGGTATTCTGGTTACTGCACTCATCCAAAGTTCAAGTGCTACGACGGTGATGGTGGTTAGTTTTGTTAACGCAGGATTGATGACCTTGGCGCAGAGTATCGGTGTGATTATGGGTGCCAACATTGGTACAACTGTAACAGCATGGGTTATCTCTGCTATCGGTTTCAAGGTGAACATTGCCGCCTTTGCCCTACCTCTGTTAGGCATTGGTCTACCTATGGTGTTCAGCGGTAAAAGCAAACGCAAGAGCATCGGCGAATTTGTATTCGGATTCTCATTCTTGTTCATGGGTCTAAGCTATCTGCAGAAGAGTGCCGAATCATTGGAGTTGGGTAATATCGTGGCAAACATGCTGGCCGGTTGGGCTGGTGACGGAGGATTCCTTACCATATTGCTGTTTGTCTTTGTTGGTGCTATTGTCACCATGATAGTACAAGCATCTGCCGCCACAATGGCCGTGACATTGATGTTGTTTGATATGCACATTCCTGGCTTCGGTTTCGAATTGGCTGCAGCTTTGGCAATGGGTCAGAACATAGGTACTACCATTACGGCATTCATCGCATCCATGACCGCCAACACCCAGGCGCGCAGAGCAGCATTTGCACATATGTTCTTCAATGTATTTGGTGTCGTTGTCATACTGTTGATATTCCACCCCTTCTGCAATGCCATCACATGGCTCGTTACCAACGTAATGGGAGGTGAAAACAATGACTTGTTCAAACTGTCAGCATTCCACTCGGCATTCAATATCTGCAACACTTTATTACTGATAGGCTTCGTTAAGCAGATAGAGAAACTCGTTTGCTGGCTACTTCCTCAGAAGGAAAGCGAGGAGGAATATCGTTTGAAATACATTTCTGCCGGTATACTCTCTACTGCCGAACTCAGCATCATGGAGGCCCAAAAGGAGATTATCAGTTATACAGAACGTTGTAACCGTATGGTAGGTTTCGTTGACGATCTAATGAAGACCGAAAAGGATGACGATTTCAACAAAATATTCTCACGCATAGAGAAATACGAGAATATCACCGACAACATGGAGGTGGAGATTGCCAACTATCTGCACAAGGTGAGTGAAGGTCGTTTGAGCATCGAATCCAAGATGGAGGTTATGCGTATGCTGCGCCAGATTACCGAATTGGAGAGCATTGGTGACTCTTGCTACAACTTGGCTCGCACACTGAATCGTCATCGTCAAAACTGCACAGATCAGTTCACTGAGGTTCAGTTGTCCAACATGCACAATATGCTGGATATGGTGAGCAAGGCTATGCAGCATATGGGTAGCATCGTGGGGGCAATCCTCTCTGGCAACCATGTTGACTATAACACATCTTACAATCTGGAGAACGAGATTAACAACTACCGCAGACAACTGAAGAACCGCAACCTTCAGGATGTGGATGCCAAGCTCTATAGCTATCAGTTGGGCGTATTCTACATCGATTTCATCTCAGAGTGTGAGAAACTTGGCGACTATGTACTGAATGTTGTTCAGGCCACCAAGGCAGAGAAGGTGTAAAAAGAAAAGCACAGTCAATTACAATAGCAAAGCCTATCCCAGTCGTGTGGGGTAGGCTTTTGCCATTGTACGGCAAGCTTTAACCCATCTTTCCTGTGAGATAAGCCTTGGTGCGCTCGTCCAGGGGTGTGGAGAACATGGTGGCGGTATCGCCGTATTCTACCAGTTCGCCAAGGTACATGAACATGGATTTTGACGAGATGCGCATTGCCTGCCCCATGTTGTGGGTAACGATAAGTATGCTCACCTCTTTCTGAAGTTCCAGGAGCAGTTCCTCGATGTGTTTGGTGGCTATGGGGTCAAGTGCCGATGTAGGCTCGTCCATAAGCAGTACATCGGGCTTCATCGCCAAGGCGCGGGCAATGCACAGACGCTGCTGCTGACCACCCGACAGGAAGGTGCCTTTCTTGTTAAGCACATCCTTCACCTCGTCCCACAAGGCCACGCTTTTCAGGCACCGCTCCACCGTGGCATCCTTTTCTGCCTTGGACAGCCGGATGCCATTGAGCGCATACCCCGAGAGTACATTGTCGTAGATGCTCATTGTGGGAAAGGGAGCAGGGCGCTGGAAGACCATGCCCACCCTGCGACGCACGTCAATGGGTTCCATGGAGAGGATGTTTTCCCCGTTCAGCAGTATTTCCCCGTCAACACGTATGTTGGCATAAAGGTTGTGCATAAGGTTTACCGCACGCAACAGGGTTGACTTTCCGCACCCCGAAGGTCCCATGATGGCGGTGATGGTGTTTCTTTCGATAGCGGCCGACACATACTTTACCGCCATTGTCTGCTTGGTGTATGACACGCAAGTCTTCTTGAATTCAAGTATAGGTTTTACTGGTTCCATTTCTTTGCAAGGTATTTGGCTGTTAGATTCAATGTAAGTACGAATAAGAGCAGGAAGAGCGATGCACCCCATATCAACTCCTGCAGGTTGGGGTCGTTGAAGAACTCCCAAATGAGCAGAGGAACTGCCGAGATGGGTTTGTCAACAGAGAAGCGCACAAGCGAGCAGCCAAGGGCGGTGAACATCAGGGGTGCCGTTTCGCCGATAACTCTGGAGATGGCAAGCAGCACACCGGTGAAGATGCCTCCGAAGGCGGCTGGCAACTGCACCTTCATCATGACACGCGCATTGTTGCCACCCAGTGCCAGGCCTGCCTCACTGAGCGATGAGGGGAGAATTTTCAGAGTCTCTTCTGTTGAACGGATGATAAGCGGAAGCATCATAATGCATAGCGCCACACTGCCTGCTATGGCCGAATAGCCCTTCATGGGTACTACGACCCAGATATAGGTGATGATGCCAATAATCACCGACGGTGTGCCCTGCAGAAGGTCGGTAAGATAACTTACTGCCTGAGCGAAGCGGCTCTTGCTGTTTTCTGCCAGGAATGCACCGCACAGGATACCCGTGGGGACGGCAACGGCAACAGCCATGCCCAGCATTATCATCGTGCCAATGATACCGTTGGCAATGCCACCAGGGATAGGCTTGCCTGCCTCGATGGCCTTCATGGCCTTATAAGCCGTAGGGGTAGGCTCGGTGAAGAACGACCACGACAACTGGTCGTAACCACGAATTATCACCTCTCCCAAAATGGCAAGCAAAGGAACTGCTGTAAGCATGGCAAGAAAGCACACGCCCCATAGCATAAGTTTGTCCTTTGCCAACCGGTTTCTAAGTTTGAATGTAGTCATATTCTTGCACGTTTAATCATTATCTT
>JAFYMW010000073.1 GCA_017548165.1 Bacteroidaceae bacterium | reverse complement strand
TTCTTCAACAAGGACGAGGTGAAGAAGGTACTGGACATCATGGCCCTGTACAAGATGAACCGCTTCCACTGGCACCTGACCGACGACCAGGGCTGGCGCATACACATCCCCGAATATCCCAAGCTCACCGAGGTGGGTGCCATCCGTAAGGGCTCGTTTGCCAACAATGGCGACGGACAGAAGTTCTTCGACGACACCGAGTACGGTCGTGGCATGTTCTACACCCTCGAGGACCTGAGCGAGATCGTTGCCTATGCCAAGGCTCGCAACATTGAGATTATCCCCGAGGTGGACCTCCCCGGTCACATGGTGGCAGCCGTGGCATCGTATCCCGAGTTCAGTTGCGACCCAAGCAAAAAGTATGAGGTGCGCATCGATGGCGGTATCTCGCACGACGTTCTCAACATTGGCGACGACCGCGTCATCGACTTCCTCAAGTGCGTTCTGGGTCACGTGGCCACCGTCTTCCCCTACGACTATGTGCATCTAGGTGGTGACGAATGTCCCACCGAACAATGGGCCACCAACCAGCAGTGCCTCGACCGCGTGAAGCAGCTGGGCCTTGATGGCGTGCATCAGTTGCAATCATGGCTCGTCGAGGAACTCGGTATCTTCCTCAAGGAGCAGTACGGCAAAGACATCGTGGTATGGGACGAACTCCTGCACAACTGGAACGACAACAACAAGACCAAGCCCATCATCATGGCATGGAACGGCATGGGCTATAGCACCCAGGCAGCCAACCGCGGTTTGAAATCCATCATCGTACCCTATCAGTATCTCTACATCGACTTCATGCAGGCCGAGGAGAACCAGTGTTTCGTGGACGAAATCTATCATGGCGGCTGGGGTGTGAACACCGTGGACGAGATCTATGGTCTCGACCCTCTGAGCGCACTCAGCGGCAAGGAAGACTTTGCCCTGGGCGTACAGTGCAACATGTGGACAGAGACCTGTAATGATATAGACGAGGTGGAATATTGCCTTCTGCCCCGTATGCTGGCAGTATCCGAGATTGGTTGGTTGCCCACCAGCAAGAAGGACTGGACTTCATTCTACCGCCGCCTTCAGACACATGATGAAATCTTCGACCTCCTCGACTATCAGTATGCCAAGCACTTCATCGAACCCAAGGAATACACCCAGCAGGAAAGCACCATCCTGGAGGCAGAGGAGATTCTTGCCAAGAGCGTGCGTGGCGGTGTAGGCTATCCCTCGGCCGAGGTGTACGATGCCTTGCAGAACGCCCTCGAAAGCACCGACGGTGAAGATGTGAGCGCCCTTGCCCAGGCAATCAGCGATTACAAATCTGCCGAGGTTGTCCAGCCTCAGGAAGGCAAGACCTACCAGATAGTCTCTGCCTCTACCTACTACAAGCGTCAATATGAGGGTTCCACCATGTACCAGAAGGGTAATGGCGTGCGCTTCCACTTCACTCCCCAGACCGAGCCCGAGGAACTCTGGCAGTTCGTTGCCATCGATGGCGGTTACTTGCTCAAGAACCTCTGCACTGGCAAGTTCGTGAAGATGGGCAACTACAATACCGCATTGGAAATGGTGGAGAATGGCGGCACACCCATACGCATGGACAAGGCCACCATCGCCACCAAGGACTTCACCTACATCCCTGGTGTCGTTACTCTCTCTGCCGTTTCCGGCTACAATGCCCAGATGACAGGCAAGGTGAAGCGCTTCAGCGCCGAACTCTCCGGCGAGGTTTATGCCAAGGACGAGGCAGCGCTTTGCTACAACGGCACATGGAAGGTGGTAGAGATAACCGACTTCAGCGCACAGTTGAAGGGTATCGTCAACAAGTGCGAACTCATCCTCCTCACCGCCCAGCCAGGCGAGATGGGCAACTACACCCAGGAGGCCCTCGACTTTGCCGAGCAGAGCATCATCCTCCCTGCACAGAAGGCTCTGGCAGAGGGTATAGTCTCCGAGGAGAAGTACAACGAGTTCCTGGCTCTCTACAACCAGTTCATACAGATGCCCAAGGTGTCCATCAGCCAATCTCTCAGCGAGGAGTGCTACTACTACATCCGCAACGTATGGTTTGGACGCTATGCCAACTACAACTCTACCGACAAGAGCGTAGGCATCTCCTCGTCCAAGGGTAGCAGCGACAACTATCTCTGGCGCATCAAGAAGAATGCCAACGGCACCGTAGTCATCTATAACAAGAAGACACAGACCGCAGCCTATCTCACCTCCAATGCTGTTGACCAGAAGGTCAAGGTGGGCAAGGACTACTCATGGACTCTGGAAGAGCGCACTCTCGACGGCAAGAGCGGTGTGTGCATCATCGATGGCAATGGTGTGGCTAGCTGGTACACCAACCCCGACGTGTGGAACTACGTCCTCATGAAGCCCTTCTGGGGTGCTTGCACATGGGAGTTTGTCAACAGTGGCATCGAGGTTCCCACAGGCATCGACGAGGTGATGAGCGAGACGGAAAACGGAAAGGCTAAAACCGAAATCTTCGACCTCTCTGGCCGCCGTGTGCAGAAGGCACAAAAGGGCATCTACATCGTAGACGGTGAGAAGGTTGTGGTTAAGTAATTTCGCCACACTGCTATTACACATATATATAACACACACATTATGGCCCATTACATAATAGACCACCCTCTGGTGCAGCACAAGCTGAGCATCATGCGCAACAAGGACACCTCTACAATCAAGTTCCGCGAACTGTTGCAAGAGATTTCCATGCTCATGGGCTACGAGATCACCCGCGACCTGCCACTCACCTACGAGGACATCACCACTCCCCTCATGCCCATGCGAGCACCCATGATAGCAGGCAAGAAAGTGGTAGTAGTTCCCATCCTCCGAGCAGGAATGGGCATGGTGGATGGTCTCACCAAACTCATCCCCTCGGCACGCATAGGCCACATCGGTCTCTATCGCGACGAGGAGACATGCAAGCCCGTATTCTATTACTACAAGATGCCAGCCTGCCGAGAACGTCTCGTCATCCTCACCGACCCCATGCTTGCCACTGGCGGTAGTGCCTGCGATGCCATCGACCGACTCAAGAAGGATGGTTTCAAGCACATCAAACTCATGTGCCTTGTTGCCTCTCCCCAGGGTGTCGAAGCCGTACAGCAGCAACACCCCGACGTGGACATCTACCTTGCATCCATCGACGATGGCCTTAACGACAAGAACTACATCTTGCCTGGCCTTGGCGATGCAGGAGACCGAATCTTCGGCACCAAGTAAACGCCCCCATAACCACTAAAAAGGTAAAATTTATCAAGAGGATGCGCCCCCCCAAAGTCACATCCTCTTTTTCTGTTTCTCTCTACCCCACCCCCAATGGTCAGCACCCCATGGCGAGGGGAGGTCATAAATTTATTGCATCTGTCCTCTCGCTCCGAACTTCGCCAATGGCTGGCAGAGAACCACGACAGGGAGAAATGCTGCTGGGTGGTGACATATCGGAGCAAATGCCCGGAATGGGAGGCCATACCATACATCGAAGTTGTGGAAGAGGCTCTATGCTTCGGGTGGATAGACAGCACGCTGAAGCGCCTTCCTGATGGAAGGTTGGTACAACGCCTCTCCCCTCGCCGACCGAAAAGCCACTGGACTCAACTGAACGTGGACAGATGCGCGGCTCTTGAAGATAGAGGACTGATGACCGATGCTGGGAGACGAGCTATGGAAAGAAGGGGTTGAAATTGTTTACTTCTAACAACGAATCTTCTTGTGTGACCTAACTATTTCTCCAACTTCCAACCATTATCGCCGTGGTAGATCATCTGGCGAGTCATGCCGCCATCTATGCAGATGTTCTCGCTGGTGATGAAACCTGCCTTGTCCGAACAGAGGAAGAGGACCATGTGGGCAATGTCCATGGGGTTGCCTACCCTGCCTGCGGGTTGCTGAATGGCATCGGGACCATCGTAGAGAGTATATGCCGTGTCTATCCATCCGGGCGAAATGGAGTTGACTCTGACACGTCCGGCAAGGCTCACGGCTAGTGCGTGGGTGAGTGCGGCAATGCCTCCCTTGGCGGCAGTATAGCTCTCGGTTTGCGGTTGGCTCATGCGGTCGCGCGAAGAGGAGATGTTTATGACGGAAGCTCCCTGGGCAAGATGATTCATAAAGAGCTTGACGAGATAGAACGGTGCGGAAACTCCCACACTCAGTGCATACTGAAACTCCTCGTATGAACATTCATCTATGCCCTTCATCAGCGGAAGGGCATTGTTGATGATGACATCCACTTTGGGATGCTTGCCCAGGACCTCAGAAGCAAAAGCCTCCAACACCTCTTTCTTTGAGATGTCCCCAACAAAGTGTTCCCCCTCCTGCTTGTCAATAACATATACGATGGCTCCCTGAGAACGGAATTCATCGGCAATACATCGGCCAATGCCGTTTGCACCGCCTGTAACAATAACGACTTTATCCTTGAATTCTTGCGTTGGCATAATTGTATTTGGTTTTCAAATCATCAACAATATCCGTACTTCTGCCTTAGGATATCTTTGTTATACAGATATTTATAAGACAAAGCTACTCATTTCTTTCTTTTGTAGCAATAATTAAGCCTATAAATATTATATAAAGGTAGTTTATTCACCTTTTTTGGGGGGAAGTGATATAAGGAAAAGACACAAAGACAAAGGCTCGAGATTGACTCGAGCCTTTGCTATTAAGGTTGTATTTATTCTTGAATGGAGAAAACTAATCAATACTCCTGCCAAGACTTGAGCTGAACATCCTCGAGAGGCACACGGCAGAAGGCCTCGATGAAGGCGCTTGCCAGACGTGCGTTGGTGATGAGGGGGATGTTGTGGTCGATGGCACCACGACGGATGCGGTAACCGTTGGTCTTCTCGCGCTTGGTGTGATCCTTGGGCACGTTGACGATGAGGTCTACCTTGTGCTGAGAGATCATGTCCATGATATTGAGAACATCGGTCTTTGTACCCACCTCGTCGGGATAGCATACGGGGATGGCCTTGGCATTGTTCTCATTGAGGAAGCGTGCAGTACCCTCGGTGGCATAGATGGTGTAACCAGCCTTGCAGAGAGCCTGTGCAGCATCGAGCAGAGAGGCCTTCTCCTTGGTGCCACCGCTTGAGAGCATAACGCCCTTGTCCTTTGACGGAATCTTGTAGCCGGTAGAAATCATAGAGTTAAGGAGTGCCTCCTCGAAGCTGTCGCCCAAGCAACCTACCTCACCGGTAGAGCTCATGTCGACACCCAAGATGGGGTCGGCAGGTGCAAGACGGTTGAACGAGAACTGGCTGGCCTTAACGCCGATGTGGTCGATGTCGAACACACTGCTATCGGGCTTGGTATATGGAGCATCGAGCATGATGCGTGTAGCTGTCTCGATAAAGTTGCGCTTGAGCACCTTGCTGACAAAGGGGAATGAACGGCTGGCGCGGAGGTTACACTCGATAACCTTTACGTCGCGACCCTTGGCCAGATACTGGATGTTGAAGGGACCAGAGATGTTCAGCTCCTTGGCAATGGCACGAGAGATGCGCTTGATCTGACGTGTGGTGGCGAAAGAAATCTGCTGGGCAGGGAAACACATGGTGGCATCACCACTGTGTACACCGGCAAACTCAACATGCTCGGAGATGGCATACTCTACAATCTCACCGTTCTGTGCAACACCGTCGAACTCTATCTCGTTGGTCTCGGTCATGAACTCGGAGATAACCACGGGATATTCCTTGCTCACCTGACTTGCCTCGGCAAGGAAGCGTTCAAGTTCCTCGTCGTTGTGACATACGTTCATGGCAGCACCAGAGAGGACATAAGAGGGACGAACGAGTACAGGATAGCCTACCTCATCGATAAACTTATTAACGTCTTCCATACTGGTGAGTGCGCTCCAACGGGGCTGGTCGATGCCAAGCTGGTCGAGCATGGCGCTGAACTTGCCACGGTTCTCGGCACGGTCGATACTGACGGGGTTGGTGCCAAGTACGGGAACTGCCTGACGGAAGAGCTTCATGGCAAGGTTGTTGGGAATCTGACCACCCACGCTGACAATGACACCGCTGGGGCTCTCAAGGTCGATGACATCGAGAACGCGCTCGAAGCTCAACTCGTCGAAGTAGAGACGGTCGCACATATCGTAGTCGGTTGACACGGTCTCTGGGTTGTAGTTGATCATGATGCTCTTGTAGCCCAACTTGCGTGCTGTCTGGATGGCGTTAACCGAACACCAGTCGAACTCAACACTTGAACCGATACGGTAAGCACCTGAACCAAGTACAATTACGCTCTTTGAGTTCTGGTAATAGTTTACATCATATCCCTCTACAGCATAGGTCATATAGAGGTAGTTGGTGAGGTCGGGATGCTCGCTTGCCACGGTGGGGATACGCTTAACGGCAGGCAGGATGCCCAACTTCTTGCGGTACTCACGAACCATAAGGTTCTGGCGCTCCATATTGCCAGCGCCGGCAGTGAATACGCAACGTGCTATCTGGAAGTCGCTGAAGCCCATCACCTTGGCCTGACGGAGCACATCGGCAGGTACTGCCTCGATGCCGTCGTAGGTCTGAAGCTGATGCTTCATATCAACGATATTCTTCAAACGAGAGAGGAACCAGGGGTCAATCTTTGTCAGCTCCTCGATGCGCTCAATGGTGTAGCCTTCCTCCAAAGCCTGTGCAATGGCGAAAATGCGCATGTCGGTGGGGTTTGCCAACTCCTCGTCGAGGTCGTCGAAATGTACCTGATCGTTGCATACGAAACCGTGCATGCCCTGACCAATCATACGGAGACCCTTCTGGATGATTTCCTCGAAAGAGCGACCGATACTCATGATCTCGCCTACAGACTTCATGCTGGAACCAATCTTGCGACTAACACCGGCAAACTTGGTGAGGTCCCAACGAGGAATCTTGGCAATGATGTAGTCCAACTGGGGAGCAACGTATGCACTGTTTGTGGTACCCATCTCGCCAATCTGGTCGAGAGTGTAGCCCAGAGCAATCTTGGCAGCAACGAAAGCCAAGGGATAACCTGTAGCCTTTGAAGCAAGGGCAGAAGAACGGCTCAGACGAGCATTGATCTCGATGATACGATAGTCGTTGGTCTCGGCATTGAAAGCATACTGGATGTTACACTCACCCACGATGTTGAGGTGGCGTACGCACTTAACGGCGATGTCCTGAAGCATGGCAACCTGATCCTCGCGCAGAGTGCAGGTAGATGCCACAACGATGCTCTCGCCGGTGTGGATGCCCAGAGGGTCGAAGTTCTCCATGCCAGCCACGGTGAAGCAGTGGTCGTTGGCATCGCGGATAACCTCGAACTCAATCTCCTTCCAGCCCTTCAAACTCTCCTCAACGAGAACCTGGGGTGCGAAGGTGAATGCGCTCTCGGCAATCTCCTTGAACATCTCCTCGTCCTTGCAGACACCGCTACCCAAACCACCCAGGGCATAGGCGCTACGAATCATCACGGGATAACCGATGCGACGAGCAGTGGCAATGGCATCCTCGATGTTGTTGCAAGCCTGGCTAACGGGAGACTTCATGTTTATCTTGTTCAGCTCCTTAACGAAAAGGTCGCGGTCCTCGGTGTTCATAATGGCCTCCACGCTGGTGCCAAGAACCTCCACGCCGTACTCCTGAAGAGTGCCGTTCAGATAGAGTTCAGTACCGCAGTTCAGGGCTGTCTGACCACCGAAGGCGAGCAGGATGCCATCGGGGCGTTCCTTCTTGATAACCTCGGTAACGAAGTGTGCATCAACGGGCTGGAAATATACCTTGTCGGCAATACCCTCACTGGTCTGGATTGTAGCCACATTGGGGTTGATGAGCACTGAATAGATGCCCTCCTCGCGCAGAGCCTTCAATGCCTGTGAACCACTATAGTCAAACTCGCCAGCCTGACCAATCTTCAAAGCGCCACTTCCCAACACGAGAACTTTCTTTAGTTGCTTTTTCATCGTTGTATTTTGTATTATTTCTATTCTTTCAAACTTTCAGTCACCGAGGTCAGCCCCAAGCATAAGTATTTACATAAGAAAAAACCACTCTAACCGGCGGTGATTCACCGGATAGAATGGCTTTTTATGCTATTCGTTTGCCTTCCTTATAGAGGCAGTATGTGTGCTCTAGTCGATACTTGCACATAGGACTTCCTATTTATCGGGGACAAAATTACAACTTTTTTCTGGATTGATGAAACATTTCGCATATCTTTTTATCCTTTTATCTCAAGTTAGGCTAATGTACTCGCCCAGATATATTGTTTTCCCAATGCATAAGCATTAATAAATAATGTATTAGCCAACTTTGCATTTCGCTTGCAAAAAAACATTTGTACATTTGCACACGAAAATAAACACAACAGACAATATTTATGAATAAATTAAAAATTGCCTGCCTATTGGGCTTATTTACTTCAGCACTCAATGCTTCAGCCCAAGCAGAGGGAAAGGTAATAGACGAACATGGAGAACCCATTGTCGGTGCCACAGTAAGATGGGAGGGTACAACAACAGGTACCATTACGGACACAAATGGCAAGTTCCGTTTGGAGAAGAATGGTCATCTGCACGAAGTAGTAACCAGCATGATGGGATATAAAAACGATACCACATGTTCGCATAGTGCCAAATTTCTAGTTATCAAGCTATTCGAAATATCGCACGAGATGCACGAGGCCGAGGTGTTGGGTCGCCAGCAGACAAGTTTGAAGATGTGGAGCTCGGCAGAGAATAGCGAACTCATCACTGCTGCGGGGTTAAAGCATGCAGCATGTTGCAACCTGGGTGAAAGCTTCGTAAGCACAGCTGCGGTGGATGTAAACTATACCGATGCCTCAACTGGTGCTAAGCAGATAAAATTATTGGGACTTAGCGGCACATACGTGCAGATGCTGACGGAGAACATACCCAACTTCCGCACCGTGGCAGCGCCCTTTGGTTTGGGCTATGTGCCAGGACCATGGATGCAATCCATACAGGTGAGCAAGGGCATCACCAGTGTGAAGCAGGGATACGAGGCAATGACGGGACAGATAAACATCGAATACCGCAAGCCTCAGATGATTGAAACTGATTGGATAAACCTAAACGTCTATGGCAATAGCAAAGGACGCATTGAGGGCAATGCCGATGCAACCTTCAAGATGAAGGATCCACGCTGGGGCACTACCCTATTGGTTCACTACGACAAAGACCTCACTACCCACGACGAGAATGGCGATGGTTTCCAGGATATGCCCAAGGCAGAACAGATGAATGTTATGAACAGATGGACATTCCTCTCTGATACATATGAGTTTCAGGTTGGTGCCCGTTATCTGAACGAGAATCGCCATAGCGGTCAATTGGAGGGTGCTATCACCAATCCATATATCATTGATTTGGAGACCAACCGCGTTGAGGGCTTCATGAAGAATGGTTTTATGTGGAATGATGCTCGCGAAAGCAGCCTGGCACTTATCCTCTCGGGTTCTTATCATTGTCAAAACAATTGGTTTGGCAAAAAGCACTATGATGTGGATCAAAGCACAGCTTACGCATCGTTGATTTATGAGGGGCAGTGGACACAGAGCCACAAACTCTCTGTAGGTCTGTCAATGAATTATGATGGTTATCAGCGCATGCATTACAACTCACTTGAACCTTTCATCGATAGTCGTCAACTTCACCCTTCATGCTACGAGATAACTGGTGGTGGATATGCCCAGTACACTTTCTCTGTTTTTGACGACCATGGCCATGATGGCAAGTTCCTCATCCAACCTGGCATACGTGTTGACTATAGCAATCTCTGGGGTACATTTGCCACACCACGTTTGCACATGCGTTGGACTCCCACAGAGTGGGTTAATGTCAGAGCTTCAGCAGGTAAGGGCTACCGCACCTCGTTTACCCTCGATGAAAACAACTATCTGCTATCAAGTTCCAGAAAAGTATATATGGATAGCGAGACACAACGCGAGGAAGACTGGAATGCTGGTGCATCGGTAATGTTTAAGCCCATCGTCCTAGGTAAGGAACTAAACTTCACCGCCGAGTATTATTACACAGACTTCCAGAAGCAAGCTGTGATAGACATGGATCGCGATGCACATGCCGTGCACATCTACCAGTTGGATGGAAAGAGCCGTTCGCATGTGTTCCAACTGGAGGCTTCATATCCTTTCTTCAAGGGCTTCAATGCCACTCTGGCTTATCGTTACACCGACTCCAAGACAACATACATCGATGCTCAGGGTAACAAATCCTTGCGCGAACGTCCTCTTACCTCACGCTACAAGGCTCTTTGCTCTTTGCAATACAAGACCCCGAAAAACAAATTCCAATTTGATGCCACTCTGGCACTTAATGGAGCTGGTCGTATGCCCGACCCATACGAATTGCCCGATGGCACAATGTCTTGGGATAAGGAATACAAGGCTTTTCCTCAACTGAATGCACAGGTGACATACAATATAAAGAAGAATTTCTCGTTATATGTAGGCGGAGAGAATCTGACTAACTTCACACAAAAGAATCCTATCATCGCTGCTGATGATCCTTGGGGCGATAAATTCGACCCAACAATGACATGGGGACCTATAGACGGATGGATGATTTATGCTGGTTTAAGATTCAACCTCCCCAGACACGACGGACATGGACACGGACACGAGCATTAAAAAGCTTTTTAATGCCACACACATCTACACACTATGAATAAAACACGACATGTAAAACCTTATTACATTCTTATATTAATAATATGTATGTTGCTGACCAATAATTTGAAAGTTGCTGGTCAGCAACTTCATTCTTATAAGAACCTGGCTCCAGGAGGTTATCACTTCTGGTTCTACTCTCCCGAAGCTCCACCACCCACCATAGTGCCAATGCTCCCAGAGGACAAGGAACTGAGACGAAGAATGGAAATAGAACAGCATTTCCATGTTCGTTCGTATGATTGGGTAAATTGGCAGGAGAAAGAAGAGAACATGCGTAAGCAGCAACAGAAACCTCTGGTCATCTTCCTACATGGTGCCAGTCTGTGCGGACGAGATATCAAACAAGTACTGCGATATGGTACCCTCGACGCTATGGACAGAGGTTTGGAACTCAACGCCTTTGTTCTGGCCCCACAGAATCCTGGTGGAGCATGGAACCCAGAAAAACTAATGTCACTCATAGAATGGGCATCGCGCACACATAATAGCATAGACACCACTCGTATATATGTACTAGGTATGAGTCTGGGCGGATACGGAGCACTTGACCTTCCAGCCGCTTATCCTCATCGCATAGCAGCATCCATGTCTATCTGCGGAGGTGCTATCACTAAAGAGATAGACAACCTCAACAAGGTGCCCATATGGATATTACATGGTACGGCAGATGTGGCTGTTCCTATCAATTGTAGCGACCGAGTGGTCGCTGCTATGAAACGCAAAAATACTCCCCAACGACTCATCTATTCACGATTGAAGGGATACGACCATAGTTATCCAGCACGACTCTTCTACATGCAGGAAACCTACGACTGGCTCTTCTCTCACAGACTCACCGACCCAAACAGACCTGTCAACCAAGACATCTATATCGGCCCACGCAACATACCTATGGCTTATCGTAGAATGGGACGAAATGGGCACATGTCCTTCAATGGTCAAAAAGAGGTTTATGGACACAGTAATCTCGAAGCACAGGAGTTTGCTATCATCCAGGATAGCATCGCCCGAGCAGATAGTATAGAAGCACTGAAGGAGAGCAGAAAATATGCAAATAGAATAGGTCTTTCTAACAACAAACATTAGTTTTTCCCTTCATATCCTTGTGCATATGGCAAAAATAGGATAATTTTGTAAAAACGAACTATACATTTAAACAGACATACATATGATAAACGAAGTTTCAAGGGACATACGCTACATTGGCGTTGACGATCTCGACATAGACCTTTTTGAAAGTCAATACATCGTACCCGAAGGTATGAGCTATAATAGTTGGGTAATAGTAGACGAGAAAATTGCCATTATGGATACTGCCGACAAGCGTAAGGAAGCAGAATGGAAACAAAATCTTTTCAACGAACTCAACGGCCGCACACCAGACTATCTCGTTTGCCAACACATGGAACCCGACCACTCGGCACTCGTTGGCAAAACAATGATGCAATACCCTACTCTAACACTTGTGTGCTCGGCACAAACGGTAAAGATGCTTGGTTATTATTTCGACCATGCAGCCTTTGCCGACCGCATAATGGTTGTTAAAGAAGGTGACACACTCTCTTTGGGTAAGCATACACTGAATTTCATTGCCGCACCTATGGTACATTGGCCAGAGGTGATAATGTCCTATGAAAGCACCGAAAAGATTCTCTTTGCAGCAGATGGATTCGGTAAGTTTGGTGCTCTCTGCAACGAAACCGATGATTGGGCATGCGAGGCACGCCGCTACTACTTCAACATCTGTGGCAAGTATGGTATGCAGGTACAGAATGTTTTAAAGAAGGCAGCCTCACTTGACATACAAACTATCATGCCTCTGCATGGCCCTGTACTTCAGGGAGAGGCCCTTGCTGAAGCTGTACGCCTCTATGATTTGTGGAGTCGCTACGAACCAGAGAGCGAAGGCATACTAATAGCATATGCCAGCATTCACGGCAACACCTCCCATGCAGCACAATGTTTGGCAGATATACTTCGCGAAAAAGGTGCAAAGAAGGTTGTTGTCAGCGACCTCAGTCGTGATGATATGGCAGAGATTATCGAAGATGCATTCCGATACCCTAACATAATCTGTTGTGCTTCGTCGTACGATGCCGGAGTATTCCCTCCCATGCACGATTTCCTTCACCATTTACAGATTAAAAACTTCCAACGTCGCCGCTTCGCCCTAGTAGAAAACGGCAGCTGGGCTCCCACCGCAGCCAAGGTGATGCGACAGATGATAGAGAGCATGAAACAATGCCAGATCGTAGAACCAACACTCACTATCTGGGGAAAGCTCAAGGATAGCGACAAACCCACCATGGAAGCCTTGGCAGATGCCATACTTGCAGAATAAGGAACAAGCAGCACAAAATACTTAAACTCAATACGAGGGTGCGCCTAATCTAGGATTATGGCGCACCCTCTTGCTTATATATAACCGATGGTTGAGACAAACTCACAGCCTACTACAACTTGCTACTACAGAGTGGTGCTGTATTGCCGAATTGGGCACATTGTCGATGGACAACAATTGTGCATAGCACAACATATCACATCCCTCACCCACTCTGACAAATGTACAGAATTCGGTGAGGGATGAGTTATACTTTATGTAACTGTCAAGATATTTTGTAAAATTACCAATTCTCACTTAAAGTTATTCTAGAGCATGCGATTGCTCTCCGCAATACAGATTTAGGAGAAAAGACACACATTTCATTTAGGTTTTATGCTGTCATTACACTGAAATTGCTATTTTTTGCCTCCTATTTTTATTAAAAACACGAAAATGCTGCATTCAGAAGACACACTGCTTTTTCAGTGCAATAGTACCTACTTTGCAAAGACAGTAGTATTGACTTGATCAACTCAATGTACTGCTATTAACAAGTAGATATATTGAGATGTAAAAATGCCTTCATGAGAATCACATATTTGCGCACTCACAAAAAACTGGCTGCAAATATGCGATTCTCAAGAAGTGTTTTGTCTTATTTTTGTCCTTGCACATACAAACAGAGGGTGCGGCAAAAAAATGCCACACCTGTTAGTATTTTGTTGCTAAAATCCCTGCCCGAAGACTGATTTTACTGGGCTTCGGGCATACAATTTCCAAAAGTAAGCCCCACTAATCAAAAAGACTCATGATGGAGCATTTGTTACTATTGTTGTATAGATAGGTATTACTACCTGTAGTTTATCGAATGCTTACAGTTTTACCGGACAGCAATAAAAAATAAAATGTGCCCTCCGACAAAGAGAGCACATTTATTTGTTTTTACAAGGACCTTTGTCTAAACCGACAAAGGTCTAATTGTCTTTTTACTTGCGGATAACCTTCTTCTTACCGTTCTCAATCACTACACCTTCTTTGGGTAATGCATTGAGTTTCTGACCCTGCATATTATATATGCCAATAGAAGTAACAGAAGCATTGTTTTGAAGAACCTGATCTACAGAGGTAAGGATATCGTCAACCTTGATATTGGGATTTTCTATGATATACATCACTGAACCATGATCATCCCATGTCCAGTTACGTACGCTCTGTGGGCTGGAACCAGTACAGATACATGCAAAATTTGTAGAACCTTCAGAATAACCGCCACCTGCATGAATGCTAAATGTGCCATCTCCGTTATTACGAATCTTGTCCAAGGCAGTCTTTTCTACGGTGAAAACATAGTCTCTGCCAGAACGTGTAACAAAGTTTTGGTTGGCTGGTTGGTAGAGATAGTATGAGTCACCCTCCTTCAAAATCTGCCAGATGACGGTTGAATCAAAAGGGCTTACCTCCTCCTTGAATACATTGGCTACAGCTTCATTGGAAGGATATCCTTGATATTGCACATTGGTAACACCACGCAGACTAAGATAGGTATTGCTCACAGTAGTGTTCCAGGCCAGATAACCCTCACCACTCTTGGCCTTGATGTGATATGCCATATCGTTGCGGAGCTCGTCAAGGGAAGAGATATTGCGATAAGCCTGCACACCGTTGTAAGTAACGGTGAGCACGCCTGTTTTCTCGTCGAAAGAGATAGTGAAGTCATAACCCTCGATGGAGATAACGGTAACATCGCTTGCAGAGAAGTACTGTGAAGCGTTGATCACATCGTCGTTGCCATACTCCTTGCCACCGAAGATAACACCGCCCTGTCCCTCGGGAGCGCCAACAACCTTAACGGTATAATGGCGAACCTGCTGCATATCGCCTACAATGCTGACATCACCACCGCGCATATACTCGGCAGGAATGGTGTAAGTACTATCAGCTGCTATAGCTGAAGCAGGTACGTTGACAAGGATCCAGTTGGGATTCTCATTCTCGTCTAACTGAGAAGCTGCATTAACGTTGTAACCATACTTAAGCTGGAAACCATTCTGCACAAAGCCCTTCTCGGGGATGAGTTTCACCTTGAATGCCTGACCATAAGCAGCTTGGTACTTTTGAAGTGGAGTGTGATCGGATGCAAGCACGATATCACCATTGAGCTGAGAAGCGCTGACATTAACAGTCTGGCCATGAACATCAAGGATAACATCTGCTATACCACCACCATCGGAAATAATGGTTGCACCACCAGCAGGATTGATGTTGTTCCAATCAACCTTATAACGCATGCGATAGAAACCAGTAGCAGTTCCTTCGGGAATAGTGAAGGCGGGAACGCCAGCCTGAATAGTATTACCATTGGCTGTAGTTGTACCGTCGCTCTTGTACCATGTCTGGCCAACCTGAATAGCATTGTAGCTAACAGCATCGCTACCCTCGGCAGGGGTGCCATTGTCATTAATATTGAAACTGAAGACACCATCCTTACCCCAGTCGGCATAAACATAACCACTCATCCATGTACCATTATACTGGAATGTGGGCTGAACGCTCTCACCAGCAGTGGCAGAGAATACGGTTTGAGTGATATTGTTTTTGTAGACCAACTTATTGGTTACTGATGCACTCTGAGTTGCACCTCCAACCTTGAGACCTACACCAACGAAACTACGATCGGAACGTGAAGGAGCATGCTCGGGATCAAAACTGATAGCATATTTGTCTGTAGTAAAACGCTTCTCGGGGTTGTTGTCTATAACAATTTCATCGAAGTATGCAACCCAGTCCGATGCATCAGCGTGAGGAGAACGCACGTCGGGAATGATAACAAGTGCATGGATGTCGATGCCACTATTGGCATTCTCAGCCTTGGAATAAGAGAAACCCTTGAAACTAACTACGATGTCTTGCCAACCATCCTTTGCCTTAACAGGAGCTGGTGTAAGTGCCCAGAATTGCTCGTCCTCGCCTGTTTGCCAACTCCAACTATTCTCCAAACGCTTACCAAGACCAATTACCATCATGCGTGAATTGGCAGGTTTATCCTTTAGATAAGCCATCACATGGATGTATTGCAATTGCTTTGTCATGCGGATGGGTTCCTTGAGATCGATGCGTACACCGAAGGCATTACTAGCAAAACGGCTTCTCTGCAAGGCAACAACCTTGGCACTAGAGTTGGGAGCACCACCCAACACCTCGTCTACTGAAGTATCAGGATTGTCGGCAACAGCAGCATTGCCACTGAGTGTACCCAAGCGGAAGGGACTTTCGGTCCAACTATCATAGACACCAATTTTAGCATAGTCCTCGGTGTCAAAGCTAATGGTGGTTTGAGCATTCACAGCCATGCTCATAGCAAGCAAAGCTGCAGATAATATTTTTTTATTCATTTTAATGATTTGCTTTATTAGTAAACACTGAGGTTAGACAACAATGGGCATGCACGGCTATCGAGAATGGTGATTCTGAGTTTCTTGGCCTTGTAGCCAGAACCATAACTCTCTGATGTACTGCCGTTAAGGGGAACAATGCGCTTGTATCCCACGGTAGAAGTCTCGAGCATAGTGCATAGTTCTTTCCAAGAATTACCGTCGGTGCTATACTCTATCTTGAAATCCTTTATGCGCTGACCCAAAGCAATGGGTTCCTGCATCATAAGATAACGAAGAGTCTGTGGTTCATTCCAAGAAAGGGTGATAGTAGCAGAAAGCGAACCATCGTTGGTACC
Organism: Bacteroidaceae bacterium; assembly: GCA_017548165.1. GTDB lineage: Bacteria > Bacteroidota > Bacteroidia > Bacteroidales > Bacteroidaceae > Physcousia. Next base: position 11,820 of record JAFYMW010000073.1, on the reverse strand, counting down.
CCAATATGTCTCCTTATCTCCATCGGTAAGGTTGGCTACCTCGTATTTGCCACCTGTACGTGTCTCGTTAACCTCAATAGTTGCAGTCTTAGCATAGTCCTTTGCAGCTGTGCTCTCGTCGAGATTGTATACGGGAACAGCAAGGCGCTCATGAAGCAATTTGCCAAGTTTCTTGAGCTCGTTTACGGTATTGGTGGGGAGCACGCCATACTGGTCAGGGGGACAGTTGAGAATCAATGTAGCATTACGACCTACGGTTTCAAGATACATCTGGAACAAACGATCGGCACTCTTCATTGTCTCGCCCTGATGCCAGAACCAACCATTATTGGTAGCCTTGGCATCACTCTCGCCAGGATTCCAGAACCAGCCATTGATATCACCCTCTTCACGAACAACATTCTCATCCATATAGTCAGTCATTGCCCAGTTGGTGTCGCCAGCATAACCTGATTCGTTACCTATCCAACGAGCCTCGCCACCTACACCCCAGAGTACACAATTGGGGGCAATCTGATGAACACGGGCACGAAGATTGGGGGTGTCGTAATAGATAGAGGCATCTACCTGACGTGTGCCACCCTCACCTCCATAATAACCATCGCCACCATTGGCACCATCGAACCACATTTCGAACTGGTCGCTACCATATTGTGCCAACTCCTCGCACTGTTTGAGGAAAACCTCTGTTACATATGTATCCTTACCATAGTGTGCAGAGTTACGATCCCATGGAGAGATGTAGAAACCATACTTCATGCCATGCTTCTGACTGGCCTTGGCATATAGTTCGGGAATATTGGCAGTGCGACCATAGTTATTACCAGAATTGGTGATATTATGGTCGGTGGTAGATGTTGGCCATAGACAGAAACCATCGTGATGCTTCACAACGGCAATACCACCATTCATACCAGCAGCCTTGACAGAGGTAATCCACTGCTCGGGATTGGGCATAGCCTTAGGTGCATAAATACTTCTGTTCTCATCACCATTACCCCATTCACGACCAGTAAAGGTGTTCATACCATAGTGGAAGAAAGCATAGAACTCGGTCTCATTCCACAGAATCTGTCTCTTGTGTGGTACTGGATGACAAGGCAAAGGCGCATTGTCGGGATTGGAAGGTTCCTGCGAAACCACCTGAAAGTCTTGGGCAAATCCTGCTAAAGGAATTGTCAGCCCAACAAGAAGTGTCTTAATCTTCATAAGGTTGATAAATTAGTAATATTGTTTGGATTATATAGATTAGGTGCAATATATGCTAAACAACTATATTTTCTCTGCAAAATAAAAAAAAAAAAAACGATTTTTTCAATAAAAAACGTACTTTTCTTTCAAACATCTGCAATATTTTTAAATAAACAATAAAATATGCTTGATTTCTATTCTTTTTTGTAGGAGTTTCAAGTACTCAAACTATTTCTGGATGTGTTTAATTTATGAATACTATTCTTCTTACTTATGCTATTCTTTTAGCAACCATTAGTATTACAAAAATACATCAATAGGTTCGCATATGGTCTATACACACATAACCTATTGATGTATTTTAATATAAATATTAATAAAACAATATCAATACTCTAAACACAACATATTAAAGCAAAGAATTCATTCTAGCCAAATACTTGCCAATAATATCAAATTCTATATTAACGACTGTTCCTACGGTGAAATTATGGAAATTTGTATGGTCGAATGTGTAGGGAATGATGCACACCTGAAAGGTATCCTCCGTAGGGCGGCACACAGTTAGAGATACACCATTAACTGTAACACTACCCTTGTCAACACAGAAATAACCACGACGCACCATGTTGGCATTGCTATCATATTTAAAAGTAAACTGATGCGAACCCTCTTGTTCTTCAATATCAACACATCGTGCGGTTTGATCAACATGACCTTGAACAATATGACCATCGAGGCGCCCATTCATCATCATTGAACGCTCAACGTTGACTTCATCACCAACCTTGAGTAATCCGATATTGGTACATTCCAGCGTTTCACGCATGGCAGTGACAGTATATGTACCATCCTTAATACTCACAACCGTAAGACAAACACCATTGTGTGCCACACTTTGATCAATACTGAGTTCTTCTACAAAACTGCACGAAAGAGTCAAATGAACATTATCCTGTTCGTGCTCTATGGAAACCACACGTGCAGTTTCCTCTACGATACCACTAAACATATCTCCTAAATATTTTTATATGATTTTTTCATGTGCAAATATATGAAGAAATAGTCATAATAACCTCAAGGCAAGAGCGCTAAAATTTGTTAATATAATAAACCTAAAAGACTTTTTAGTATCATAAAATACATGTGTAAGTATACTTACACCCTATTCCACAATAAAAGAACGGCAGTATTTATAAAAAAAACAAATAATTTGCTACCTTTGCAAAGAAAATATAAAGATATTCCAAATATAAATTATGGCAAGAAAATCACTATTTGCATTGGCTATGCTATGCTCTGTCGGAGCATGGGCCGAGCCATGGACATTGCGCGACTGCATACAGCACGCGCTACAGAACAACATTTCTATCCGCAAGAGCAGAGTTAACGAAGAAACAGGTAAGGCTACTTTATCGCAATCCAAAAGTGCATTGTGGCCATCACTGAGCTTCAGCACATCACATGGCGTTAACTATCGCCCTGGACAGGAAACAGAGACATATCGTCCCGTGGATGGAGAAATGGTATCTACCACCAACGTTACAGCCAACAGCTCTTATGGCATCAACATGAACTGGACCGTATGGAATGGTGGCGTAAACCACAAAAATGTAGAGGCTCAGGAGGTAAGCAACGAAATTAGTCGACTGACAACAGAAACAAATGAGCTAAGCATTCAGGAGCAAATAGTGCAATTATATGTCCAAATCATGTACACCCGCGAGGCAGTAAAAGTGAACCAACAACTTGTTGCTACAGCCGAGGCACAACACAATAGAGGTGTAGAAATGCATCGTGAAGGACAGATGGCAAAGGCCGACCTTGTACAGTTGGAAGCCCAACTGGCCAGCGCACGCTATGATGTGGTAAATAGCCAAAGTCAAGTTGAGAATTATAAGAGACAATTGAAAAACTTATTGCAACTGGACATGAAAGTGGATTTTGACATTACCGGCAATATCCCTTCTGACGAAAAAGCATTGGAAATTGTTCCTTCTGCAGAGGATGTATACCAGCAGGCTTTGGTATCTCGTCCAGAGATCAGAAGCGCAGAAAAGAGCATAGAGAGTGCTGAGCTTCAATACAACATAGCAAAACGAGGACAATATCCTACCATCGGCATCAATGCAGGTATTTCAGATAGTCACAATACTGGTAGTCAGAATAATGTTGGTACTCAGCTAAAGAATAATCTAAACATGAGCGCATCTGTAAGTCTCAGTATTCCTATTTGGGATCAGCGCCGCACTATTACCAACAAGCAAAAGGCATTATTACAGAAGACATCCGCACAACTGGATTTGGAAGACAAAAAGAACGACCTTTCCAGCACCATCGAACAATTCTGGCTCAATGCCACCAGCGGACAACAGCGTTTCATCTCGGCAGAAGCAAAGAGCAAGAGTCAGAAAGCTAGTTATGAACTAGTGAATGAGCAGTTCCAAAATGGTCTTAAGAATGTTGTTGACGTTTTACAAAGCCGTGATAACATTCTCTCTGCCGAACAGGACAAGCTACAAAGCAAATACACCACGCTGCTCAATATTCAACTTTTGAAGTTCTACAAAGGCGAGAACCTTGATTTATAATCCAAATAGACATCCATCTGCGATTTCTAATATTTATTCAATAAGATAGTAATAAACTCTATTTAAATATGAAGAAAACTATTTTTACCGCATTGGCATTCGCATGCATTATGAGTGCTTGTGAAAGCGGAGTAAAGTTTGAGTACAGCGAGGGCGAAGTTACCCGTGGTGACATCACTACCAGCGTCACCGCAACAGGTACCATAGAACCTGTTACTAGTGTACAGGTGGGTACACAGGTTTCTGGTATTGTCAGCAAGTTGTATGTTGACTATAATAGCGTAGTAAAAGCCGGTCAAGTAATAGCAGAACTAGACCGTACGAACCTTATTTCTGAATTGGAAAGCGCCACAGCACAGCTACGCAGTGCAGAGAGCGACTTTACATACCAGAAGACTAACTATGAAAGATATAAGAACCTCTTCGACAAGGGTTTGGTTTCTGCCAATGACTTCGAAAAGGCACGCCTCTCTTATTTCCAGGCAGAACAAACTGTGACACAACGCAAGCAAAATGTGAAAAAGGCACAAACCAATTTGGGTTATGCCACCATCACCAGCCCAATAGACGGTGTGGTACTGAGCAAGGAGGTAGAAGAGGGACAGACCGTAGCTTCAAGTTTCAACACCCCCACCCTTTTTAACATTGCTCAGGACTTGACACAGATGCGCGTAATTGCCGATGTGGATGAAGCAGACATAGGTGAAGTAAAAGAAGGACAGCGTGTCAGTTTCACTGTAGATGCTTTCCCAAATCTTGTATTCGATGGTAGTGTGCAGCAGGTACGCCAAGAGGCTACTACAGAAAGCAATGTAGTGACATATGAGGTTGTAATATCTGCACCTAACGACGACCTTAAACTCAAGCCAGGCCTTACCGCCAATGTGACTATTTTCACTTTGGAGGTAAAGGATGTTATCAGCGCCCCAGCCAAGGCTTTGCGCTTCACTCCACGCGAAGTAATGCTTAACAAGGGCGAAACCATCGTTGACTGCGAAGGCAAACAAAAGGTATGGGTACGTGAAGGACTGACATACAAAGCAATTCCTGTTGTTGCAGGTACAACCAATGGCATGCTCACCGAAATCAAGAGCGGTTTGAAAGCTGGAGATATGGTTATTACCGACCAACGTGCCGTGATGCCTCAGGTTGAACAACAACAGACACAAAACCCCTTCATGCCCGGTCCACGCAACAATAATAATAAGAAGAAGTAGGACTTAAATTCGTAAAACGTTATTTGTAAAACGTTAATCATATGGCAGAATTTAAAGAAAACACCAATGTGGACGAACGCGGACGTAAATGCATCATTGAATTGCAGAACGTTAAGCGTGAGTTCCACGTAGGTAGCGAAATTGTAAAAGCTTTGCGTGGCGTTTCATTCAAGATACATGAAGGCGAGTTTGTTACCATCATGGGTACATCTGGCTCTGGTAAGTCTACATTGCTCAACCAACTTGGATGCCTCGACACACCAACAAGCGGCGAATACTTCCTCGATGGTGTCCCAGTGAGAAAGATGAAAAGAAGAGAAAGAGCCGTGTTGCGCAACAGAAAGATTGGCTTCATATTCCAGAACTACAATCTTTTGGCAAAGACAACAGCTGTAGAAAACGTTGAACTTCCTCTCATGTACAACAAGAACTACAACTCCACCCAGCGTCGTCAGGCTGCAGTAAAAGCCTTGCAGCAGGTGGGATTGGGGGACCGCTTGGAACACAAGTCCAACCAAATGTCTGGTGGTCAGATGCAACGAGTTGCCATTGCCAGAGCTTTGGTTAACAACCCTGCTGTTATTCTTGCCGACGAAGCAACTGGTAACTTGGACACAAGGACTTCATTTGAGATTCTGTGCCTATTTCAAGAACTGCATCGTCAAGGACGTACTATCATCTTTGTTACTCACAACCCTGAGATTGCACAATATTCTAGTCGCAACATCATGCTCACCGATGGACAGATACGCTCTGATGTTGTAAATGAGAACATTCTCAGTGCCAAGGAGGCACTTGATGCACTGCCCTTGCCACAAGATGACTAAACACTAACAAACACATAGACAGAACAAACACAATGAGTTATCTGAATCTTTTGAAAGTAGCAATACGAGCCATACTCAGCAACAAGTTCCGTTCTTTCTTGAGCATGCTGGGTATCATCATTGGTGTTGCTGCCGTTATTATAATGATGGCCATAGGACAGGGTTCGAAGGAAAACGTAAGATCCGAACTCAGCAAGATGGGTACCAACCTACTCACCATACGTCCTGGTGCCGAACGCCGCTTTGCTGGAGCACGCCCCGACCCTGCCAGTCAGCAAACACTTAAAGATGCTGACGTAGAAGCCATCGAGCGCGAAGCAACACTGATAACATACGTTTCAGCCGAGGTAAGTGCCAGTGGTCAGGTTATCTTTGGCAACAAGAATACCAACTGCACACTCTATGGCGAAAGTCCCGATTATCTAGAGATAAAGAAATGGGAACTACAAGAAGGAGAATGCTTTACCGATGAGGACTGTAAGAAAAATTCTAAAGTATGTGTTGTAGGTACAACCGTAGTGGAACAACTTTTTGGAGACAAGAACTACAATTGTCTAGGCAAAACCATTCGTTTTAAGAACATCCCCTTCCGCATTGTGGGTATACTCAAGTCCAAGGGCTACAACAATTGGGGTATGGACCAGGACAACCTGCTCATAGCCCCCAACACTACTGTAATGAAACGCGTAGCGGCACAGACATGGTATTCATCCATAGCTGTAAGTGCACTTAGCGAAGAAATGTCGGATGAAGCCATTGAAGAATTAAAGGAAATACTACGTCGTAGTCATAAAATTAAGGAAGGCGATGAAGACGATTTCACTATTCGTTCGCAACAAGAAATGATGGACACTATGTCATCTACCATGGATGGCATTACATTAATTCTAGTAGTTGCAGCTGCATTCTCTCTCCTTGTAGCTGGTATTGGTATCATGAACATCATGCTTGTGAGCGTTACAGAGCGCACCAAGGAAATTGGTCTTCGCATGAGCGTCGGAGCTAGCGGACTAGACATCATGTTGCAATTCCTCATTGAAAGTATCATGATTTCTCTCACAGGAGCATTCCTTGGAGTTGCCTTGGGATATGGTGGTTCGTTTGCCGCTAAGACATTACTCATGATGCCATGTAGCGTACCATTATGGTCGGTATGGCTCAGTTTCGGAGTCTGTGCCTTCATAGGTATCTTCTTTGGTTACCTTCCAGCTCGTAAGGCTGCCAGAATGGACCCAATCGAAGCTATACGCTACGAATAACCATCCCACATTCCCTTTATTTAAGTCCCGAAATTGCACCCCTACATATTTATATGGTGCACTTTTGGGGCTTTTATTATTAAAAAAGTATAAAGAGGAAAGCTATGTCAAATATTTTTTGTAAGTTTGCATTTGATTAAAATATATGGGAACATAACTTAGACAAACATATAAATAAATTATAACTCGTATGAAAAAAATCATTTTGCTTCTGATGATACTCTTGCCTTTGGCGGCAATGGCACAGAAAACAAAGATTGACAAACACGCCCCCAAGTATCTTACAGGTGCTGTACCTACTGAAAATGGCATAGTGACTTTCAAAAAGACATTCCGCGTTCCAGGGCAGAGCAACGAACAACTCTATAACAACATGCTCTTCTACGTCAAGGACAACCTTGTAGTTAAGGGTATTGAAGACGCATGGACCCGTATGCTCACCGAGGACAAGAACAATGGCATCATATGTGCTCGTGTGGAAGAGTGGATGGTTTTCAGCAAGAAATTCCTATCACTTGACCAGACTCGTTTCCGTTATCAAATCAACGTTAAAATCGATCAAGGAAGCGTAAACATTGAACTCACACAAATTTCATACCTCTACGGAGAGGAATGGATTGAAAACAAACCTGCTGGCGAAGGTGGCACCATTTATCGCGCTGAGGAATGGATTACCGACGAACGCGCTCTCAACGGCAAGGGGACCAAAGTATTGCCTGCCAGTGGTAAGTTCCGTCGTAGCACAATAGATCGTGCTCAGGAAATCTTTGACAACGCAATGGATATGTTTGAAGAACAAGCCAAGGCTGCCGAAGTTAAGACACAAGAAACTAAAGTGCAAAAGCGTCAATTCGTTGTTGAATAATCCCCCACTCTAACTCTATGGCAAAAGAAGAGCTTACATTAGAAGAGCAGGTAGAACGTATACGTACCAAACGTAACGGAGGCGAATGGAAAGATCGCGCACGACGTATTCTCAACAACGTCTTCCTAATACTAGCCGTTTGTGGTGTCGTAACATATTTTTCTGGAAGCGAAAACCACATCAATGGCATTATCCTTGTAGGAATAGCCATGATGTTTAAACTCGCAGAAATTGTCATAAGGATAATTAGATAACACAATTGGGTTTATCAATCCATAGCATTACTTAGTCACTTTGAGAAAACATTTATTCATACTAACAATACTAACATTAGTGGGCCTACCTTCGTGGGCCCGCTTTTCTGTATCTTACCAAAGCGACGACCTAACGTATAACAACGACAACGCCACAGGGAGGAATATCTCTGGCAGTAAGAAAAACACGTCATGGGGACGCGACACAACCAGAGGCAAACAAATTCCATTGCCCATGGGAGTATATCAATGGAGAATTGACGAACGTTTGGGCACCATTATCGCAGCAGAAAACACTGATACCGCTGTACATAACTTCCAAAATTGGAAAATGCAGGATGGTATGAAAGGTCAGTACTCACATACTGGCAATACAGGTTCTGCACGTCTCTCTCGTATCTTCATAGATCGACGTGAGGACTACAACTATATGTTCCTCACTCCTCTTAACTTTTTCCATGAAGGAGTATCAAACTTCCTTTTCACAAACACCAAGAGTCCCATCACCAACATAGCATACCACACTTGTGGTAATAAGCAAAATGGCGAAGAGCGTGTTAGGGGTAACTTCGCAACTAACTTTGGTAAACAAACTGGTGTTGGATTCAAACTGGATTACAATTACGCCCGAGGATACTATTCTAGTCAAAATCTCAGTCAATTCGGAGCATTGTTATATGGCTATCACAATGGCGAACGCTATGTGATGCATACCTACTTCAATGCCAACCACATGAAAAATGCAGAAAATGGTGGACTAATTGAGGACGATTATATCACTCAGCCTTGGATATACCAACAGAAATTTGGCAGCAAGGATATACCTGTGAATCTCTCTTCTACATGGAACAGAAACGACGATGAAACTTTTCACCTCACACATCGCTATAATCTGGGGCACCACCGAGAAATTGTTCTTCCAGACTCGCTCAAGCCACAGCCTCCATCCGACAAAGAACTACTCCTCCAACTTACCGACTCTGTTCGCCAAATATTAGCGACAGACAGCACGGCAACAACATTGGCACTTGACTCGCTACGAAATCTTTGGCAACAGAAATTAGTTAAACCTACGGAATTCATTTCAGTAGCAAGCATCATACACACCGTACAATTTAGACATCTCGACCATACATTTTACGATCAGGGTAATAATTCAAATTACTACACACATCAATATTGGGACGGAAATATTGCAGACAGGACAGGTATCATCTCTGTACGAAATACCGTTGGTCTATCCATGAACGAGGGATTCCGCAAATGCGTAAAGATGGGACTAACTTTCTTTGCAACTCACGAATACAGACGCTTCAACCAACCCAATGTAGTTGCTGGAAATTACACAAGCATTACCGACACGGAAAATGACATTTTGGTAGGTGCAGAACTCAGTAAAGTTAATGGTCGCACCATTCATTACAATGCCAATGGTGAACTATGTCTTGTGGGCACTAATGTAGGCAATTTCAACATAGAGGCTGAAGGCGACCTCAATATACCTTTAGGCAAGAAAGATACTGCATCGTTGGTGGTACGCGCAAAAATTCAGAACCAAAAGCCCTCTTATCTGATGCGCAACTATCGCAACGCATACATACACTGGGACAACAATCACCTCACATACCAGTTTAGTACAGGACTACAAGCAGAACTAAACTATAGTCGCACAAACACTAAACTGCGTTTCGGATGGAACAATCTCACCAACTACACATATCTAGCTATGAACAATGTGCTCAGGAAAGGCGCATTAGAGGGAAGCACAATACCATCCGACTATACACATAGTATTGATGTCAGACAGAGCAATGCCAGCATAGGGGTTCTCACCGCATCGCTATCGCAGGACTTTAAATGGAAATTCATTGGATGGGAAAACGAGATAACATTCCAGCATAGCACAAATAGCGAAGTCTTACCATTACCCATGCTCAACATCTATTCCAATCTGTATCTCAACTTCCGTCTGGCCAAAGTGTTGCGCGTACAAATTGGTGGCGATATACGCTATTTCACAGCCTACAATGCACCCGACTACTTCGGAGCAGCAGGAATGTTTGCAGTCCAAGATACCAACCACAAGCGCATATCCATTGGCAATTATCCCATTGTCAATGTTTATGCCAACCTGCACCTCAAACAATGTCGTCTCTACATAAACGCAGCACACGTCAATGCCACCGCTGGCAATATGTTCCTTGTTCCGCATATGGCAATGAATCCCATGAATATCAATTTCGGTATATCATGGAACTTTTTTAACTAACCGTATATCTTCAAGAATAATATCTACTAGCAAAAACACATTCTGCATATCATGAAACAAATCAATTGGGGATTCATCGGATGTGGTGAAGTTACCGAACGCAAGAGCGGTCCAGCATTCAACCTCATCGAGGGCAGTCGCGTAGTAGCCGTAATGTCCAGAAGCAAAGAGAAGGCTGCATCCTATGCACAACGCCACAATATAGAACGATGGTACACCGATGCACAATCATTGATAAATGACCCTGAGGTCAATGCCATATACATCGCCACCCCACCCTCTTCACACGCCACATACTCCATCATGTCAATGAAAGCCGGTAAACCGGTCTACGTAGAAAAACCCCTTGCTGCCACCTATGCCGACTGCCAACGTGTTATGCGCATCAGTGCCGAGACAGGCATACCATGCTTCGTGGCATACTATCGTCGCAATCTACCCTACTTTCAAAAGGTTGCAGAATTGGTGGCATCAAATGCCATTGGCAAGGTTATCAATGTGCAGATACGCTTCTCGGTACCACCACGTGACCTGGACTACAACAGCACCAACCTCCCTTGGCGAGTACAACGCGACATTGCTGGAGGTGGATATTTCTACGATCTTGCACCGCATCAACTCGACTTATTACAACAACTTTTCGGCCCCATTGTTTACGTTAACGGATACCACGCCAACCGTGGCGGACTTTATCAAACCGAAGACACCGTTTCTGCAGCCTTTGCCTTTCAAGATGGCATGCCAGGTAGTGGCAGTTGGTGTTTCGTAGGACACGATAGTGCACGTACCGACCAAATAGAACTCATCGGCGAGAAGGGACGCCTCTGTTTCTCTGTTTTCACATACAATCCAGTCGTTCTACAAACCAGCGACGGACAGCAGGAGTTTATCATCCCCAATCCCCAACACGTTCAACTACCGCTAATTCAAGAAGTGGTACATCACCTTCAGGGCAAGACTACCTGCACCTGCGACAGCATCTCAGCCACAAGCGTAAACTGGGTTATGGATCGCATTTTAGGTAAGATATAATGCTTAGAAACGAAGAAAAAAATCATAATAATACTCTATATTTTAACAAAATAGAAGAGTGTATTAGGAAAACTATATTCTAGATTATTACTGTCCGGTAAAACTTATCTAAATTGAAAAAAGATAGGGCTGAACTTCTCAATTTTGAAGTTCAGCCCATTTTGGTTATCTTTGGTAAGCATCCGATAAAATACATATTGTAGCAGTTATAGTAGTGTTGTACCTTTGCCCTGCAAAATTGCAACAAAACTAAAACTGCTATTTTTATGACTAAAGACGAGTTTACATCACTCCAACTCCAGTACCATCAGAGTG